>DATATI010000083.1 GCA_036268875.1 Polyangia bacterium
GCGTCATCCGACGCCTTGGTGATGCGAAAGCCTGAAGACAGTTTGGCCAGCGAGCTGTTCAGATCAGTCTCGCTGCTCATCAGGTTCTTCTGGGCTTCCAGTGACGCTACGTTGGTTTTGATTGACATCGACATGGGCGAAATCTCCTCGTGTGTTGTCGAGCGGCAATCACGTCGTCCGCCCTCAGAACGTTGTCGGCACGCAAAAATTTTCCGTTAAGAGCCGCCCATCCGTTTTCCAAATTCCGTACACGCGACGACAACGGGCCCTCGAAGGCACCGCCGTGTTGACGAAGATTCGTCGCTGACGTATGGACCACGAATCACCGCGACCCCGTAGCTCAGGTGGATAGAGCAACGGTTTCCTAAACCGTAGGTCGCCCGTTCGAATCGGGCCGGGGTCACTCCAACGTGAGGAAGTGTGAGCACTGGCGCACCTTCATGACCGCCGACGCACCGGCGCCATCCAACCCTCAAGCGCCGATCGCGGCCGACGATACCTATAGATGGCTGACTGAAAGAGCGGCGTCGTCTGTTTCGGCCAGCCATTTCCCTCATGATCACGCCTCGACTTGACCGCGTTTGTTGTCTCCCCACCGGCAGATGCCTTATCGTGGATAGGCGGAGGCCGTTGCCCGCAATCGATCCATGTCGAGAGCGAACAAACGATGGCTGCTCATCGCCGGCGGCGCGGCCCTGGTCGCCGCGATCGTCGTGGTGGTCGCGCGCCGCGCGCCGCCCGGTGGTCCTTCGCCCGGCGCTGTCGCCGACGATGATCGCCGTCGGTCGGCGCGCGCCGACTTTCCCGGCAACAACGGTGGCGGAGGCAACGGCAACAACGCCACCACCGGCAACGCCGGCAACGACGCCGCCGCCAACGCCGACATCCCGCCGGTCGCCAAGCAGGTGGAGAACGTCATGGCCAATTGGCGAACCGGCATCCTGCTCAAAAACGCCGACGCCGTCGTCGCCGCCGACGGGATCTTCCGTCAAGAGCCGAAAAAATTCCGCGAGGCGCTCATGACCATGGCCGAGACCGACGGTGACGAACGCGTGCGCGCGTTTTCCACCCGCGTCCTGGGCAAGCTCATGGACCCGACGTGCGCGCCGTTGTTCACCCGCCTGCTGGACGACAAGAGCCAGTACGTGCGCATGAACGCTGCCTGGGGCCTGGGCGAGCTGGCCACCACGTCCGAGGGACGTGCCGCGGCCAAACCGGCGTTGCACTCGCTGCGCCGCCTGGTCAAGCGCGAGACCGCCAAGGACACGCGCGAGGCGGCATCGCTGGCCGCCGGAAGATTGATGTGACCTTCACTGACGACCCAGAAAGGATCGCCCGTGGCTGAAAAGAACACCCGCAAGCCGGGACAGCCGGCCAAGAAAAAAAAGTGGGAGAGCCCGCGCATCAAGAGCGGACACCTGTTCGAATCGAACAGCCTGGCCTGCGGCAAGAACGGGCCGCAGATCGAACAGTGCATGCAAAACCCCGTCATGTCCTGAGCCGCCGCCATGTCGCCCAAACGCGCCACCACCACCACCGAATTGCTGCTCTCCATTGGAGGCGTGGTCGGGCGCATCTCGCTGGGCTCGGCGCCGAGCGCGTTTCTGGACCAGATCGCCGCGCGCTATGACGCCTTTCGCTTACCGCCCGCCGACTGGGTCGATCGCGCCTTCGCCTTGCGCCTGACGTTCGTCCCGGCGGTGGCCAGCGGCCCCGCCGGCCGCACCGCCGAGCTCGCCGCCCAGCCGCTGACCATCAATGCCAGCGGGCGGGCGATCAAGGCCAGCCGCTGGGATTTCTCGTTCAAGCTGGCGCCTGAGACCTTTCGCAAGCGCGCGCGCTGGGCCGGCACGGCTCGCTGCGAGATGAATCCCTTCGCCCTGGATTCTTTGCTGCGCGTCTTGTGGTCGACGTTCCTGTCGCTGGAAGGCGGCGCCTTGATTCATTCCTGCGGCCTGCGCCAGGGCGACGGCGCGCTGGTCTTCCCCGGCGTCAGTGAGGCTGGCAAGACCACGCTGGCGCGCAAGATGGACGATCCTGACGACGTGCTCAGCGACGAGATGGTCGCCCTGCGCAAGGACGACGATGGCCAGTGGCGCGCCCACGGAACGCCGTTCTGGGGAGATTTTCAGCGCGGCGGCATCTCGCTGCGCAGCTGGCCGTTGCGGGGCGTGGGCTTTCTCAAGCAAGGCGACGCCGTCGGCGCCGCGCCCTTGACCTCGGCCGAGGCGACGCTGCGCCTGCTGGAATGCTTTGTCTGCTTTCAATCCGACGCCGAGACTGCGCGCCGCAACCTGGCCATCGCCGCCGGCCTGTGTGAATCGACCCGCTGCTTTGAGGTGCAGTCGCGCAAAGAAACGCCGGCCGCCGAGATCATGCGGCGGGTGCTTCCCCACGCCGGCGCCAACCAGGCGCGGCGATCCAAGCCGCAGACCACCCGCGAGATGATCTCCGAGTTCCGATCGTTCCTGAAAAAGAACAAGACCTACGCCTTCAAACCGCAGGGCGGCAGCATGCGGCCCTGGCTGAAGGCTGGCGATTCGCTGTTCATCCAATCAGCCGGCGAAAGCGAGATCGGCGCCGGCGATATCCTGCTTTATTGGAGCCCGGGCGAAAATCCCGACGACGACAACCTGACCTGCCACCGCATGGTCGGCCGCTTGCCGGCGCTGGGCGGAGCGGCCGCCCGCATCGTCACCAAGGGCGATGCCGTCAGCAGCATCGAGCACTTCGAAAACGGCCGGCAATCTGAAATCCTGGGCAAGGTGTCGGCGGTGGCGCGCGATGGAAAAACCTGGCCGATGCCTGGGCGCGTGGGCAGCCTGGCCCGGCTGTTCGGCTCGCTGGTGGCGATGCCGATCCTGAAAATGGCGGGGCGATGACGACGACCTTCGACGACAGCAGCTTGTGGCGGCGCGATCCGGCGTTACCCTTTCAAGCGATGGACGAAGAGATCATCGTCGTCGATCCCGGCACCCGGCAGGTGCACCTGCTGAACGCCACCGCGGCCCGCATCTGGACCTTGCTGGCCAGCGCCCAGTCGTTGCCGGCGCTGGTGGCGGCGCTGGAAGAAGAGTTCGAAGCCCCCACGCCCGCCTTGCGTTCCGAGATCGAGGCGTTTCTTACCGAGATGAGCGAAAAGCGTCTGTGCGTTGCGCAGCCGCCGGCGCTGTCGGAGCGCTGACGATGAGCGCCGACCAGCGCAACATTCCGCCGAACGGCGGCTGCCGCGACGACGAATTTGTCGGCGTCGCCGACGGCCATCAACTGATCGGCCAGGTGCAGTCGTGGGCGTATGCCAACGTGGTCCCGCTGAACGCCAGCATCGAGACCACCCTTCGTTGCAACATCCGCTGCCAGCACTGTTACAACTTTGACCGCGACACAAAAAAAGATCCCTGCGCCGCTGACTCCGAACCAGAGCTGTCCGCCGACGAGATATTGAAATTGATGACCGACCTGCGCGCCGCCGGTTGTCTGTTCCTGTCGTTGACCGGCGGCGAGGTGCTGATGCACCCACAGCTGTTTTCGTTTCTTGACCACGCCGGCGCGCTGAACCTGACCGTGCAGCTGCTGAGCAATGGAACGCTGCTGCGGCCAGGAATGGCCAAGCGCCTCAGCGGCTATCCCAACTTGCTGGGCGTCAGCGTCAGCATCTACGGCGCCACGCCCGCCGTGCACGACGGCATCACCCAGGTGGCCGGGTCGTGGCGCCGGACCTGGGAAGGCGCCGAGCGGCTGCGCGCGCTGGGGGTGGCGGTGCGAATGAAATTGATCGTCATGCGCGGCAACGCCCACGAAGCGGCCGCCATGCGCGCCGCCGCCACCGAGCGCGGCTTCGCCTATCTGATGGACCTCACCATCACCGCCCGCCACGACGGCGACGCCAGCAGCCTGGGCACGCGCGTGACGTTGGAACAACTGGAAGACCTGTACCGGGGGCCGCTGCGCGATCTGGCGGTCAAAGGTGCGCGCCCCGTGACCGAGGAGAGCTTCCCGTGCAATTGCGCGCGCGGCAACGTGGCCATCTCGGCGCGCGGCGACGTCTTCCCGTGCGTGTCGGTGCCGATGGCGGCCGGCAACATCCGTCGGCAGCCGTTCGCCGACATTTGGGCTCATTCGCCGGTGTTCCAGCGCATCCGCGGCTTGCGCATCACCGACTATGAGCAGTGCGCGCCCTGCCCACACCAGGCGCACTGCGGGCGCGATCGCGGCGCCGCCTTCAACGCCAGCGGCAGCTACACCGGCGTCGATCCCTTCGTCTGCGCCACCGCCGAGCTGGCCCACGCGCTGGCCGACGAGACGCAGGCGGCGATGGTCGACGCAGCGAACGAAGAGCAAGCACCGGCACCGGTCCGTCTGCGCGTCGCGCGCTAGTCGTTACGGGCGGCCGGCCGCCACGGCGGCGGCCCAGGTCGTGACCTGCGCGCGCAGCACGGTCAGACTGACCGCGCCGCTGCCCAGCACAACGTCGTGAAACGCGCGTAGATCGAAACGCGTTCTCAGCCGCGTTCGCGCCTCGTCGCGCAGGCGCAGGATCTCGCGCTGGCCAATCTTGTAGGCGACCGCCTGCGCCGGCCATCCGATATAGCGATCGATCTCGTTGACGATGTTGTTGTCGGCCAGCAGCGTGTTGTCGCGCAGGTACTGAATGGCCCGCTCGCGGCTCCAGCCGAAGGCGTGCATTCCGGTGTCGACCACCAGGCGGCTGGCCCGCCAGGCATCGAAGCTGAGCATTCCCAGACGCGCCAGCGGGCTGCTGTAAAGTCCCAGCTCGTCGGACAGGCGCTCGGCGTAAAGACCCCAGCCTTCGACGAAGGCGGTGACGCCCAGGTGCTGCCGAAACGTCGGCACGTCCGGCAGCTCTTGCGCCAGGGCGATCTGGATGTGGTGGCCGGGGATCGATTCGTGAAAGGCCAGCACCTCGGCTTCAAAGCGCGGGCGCGTCGCCGGCTCGAAGGTGTTCACGTAATACGTGCCCGGCCGCGTGCCGTCGGTGGCGGCCGGTTGGTAATAAGCGATGGTGCTGTCGCGTTCTTCGTAGCCTTCGATGCGCTTGACCACACAGGGCGTGCGTGGCCGGCGGCTAAGAAATTTCGGCTCGGCGGCGGCGGCGCGGCCCAGGGCGGCGCGCGCCGTCTCCTCGATCTCGGCGCGGGTGGAAAAGTGCAACGCGGGATCGTCGCGCAGCCGGCGCTGGATGGTGGCGAAGTCGGTGGTGCCCAGCACCGTGCCGCCCAGACGTTCGGTCTCGGCGCGAATGCGCGCCACCTCGGCCAGGCCGAACTGGTGAATCTCTTCCGGTGTCAGGTCCAGCGAAGTGTGCACCTTGATCAAGCGGCGATAACAGGCGGGCCCGTCGGCTATGTTCAAGAGACCGACGTGGGCCTGGTCGCGCGCATGCGGCAGGATCTCGTCGTGAATCACCGCCCGGTAACGAGCGAAGGCCGGTCGAATGCGGCTGGCGATGGCGTCGTCGATCCCGACCACGAACGCCGTGCCGGCCGGCGCTGGCCAGTCGCCGTGCGCCTGCGCCGCCGGCGCGCGCAGGACCCACGAAGCATCCGGCTGCGCCAACAGATCATCCAGCTGCTTCAGCGTCCGCACGACGTCGTCGCGCGCCGCCACCTTTCCAGTGCCCAGCGCCCGGCGCAGGTTGGCGATCTTTTGATCGACCGCCGGACCCATGGCGCGCCAGCGCGCCACCAGCGCAGTCCCTTGCGCGACGGTGGAGACCGGTTGCAGCTCGGCCAGGCGCAGATACTCCACCTGCGGTCCTTCGCGCGGATCCACCGACCATTCGTCCAGGTTGCATTGGTCGCGCGCCAGATCGTCGTCCAGCTGACCGAGGAGCAACGCCTGGGTAGTGCGATCGGCGGCTGACAACCCCGCGATGTTCAGACTCGCCACGCGCGACCGCAGCGCGCGCAGCCGCGACACTTCGGCGTCCAGCGCCGCCGGCGATTCATCGGGCAAGCGGTCGTCGAAGCGCCGGTCGCCGATCAAGGTGGCTTCGACCGGATCGGCCAGCATGCGCTGTTCCCAGTATTCGCCGGCCAACGCCGCCAGCGCCGACGCGACCGGGTTGGCCGCCGGTGTCGCGCCACCACCCGTCGCCCACCCGGTCTTACAACCGACGCCGGCCATCAAGCAAACGCCGATCAAGAACCAACAGCGGCCGCCGGGCCGCCGGCCGGGCGCGCCGGCCGCAGCCAATCGACCACCCGCACCAGCAGCAGCACGGCCAGCACGAAGGCGAAGATCAGCGGCTGGCGCAGATCCGATTTCACGCGCCAGACGAAATGGATGACGCCCAGGATGGCCGCCAAGTAGGCCAGCCGGTGCAGGCGTTTCCAGCGCGGAAAACCCAGCCGCTTGACCATCTTGTTGGTCGACGTCACCGCCAGCGGAATCAGCAACAGGAAGGCGGCGAAGCCGATGGTCGTGAACTTGCGTTTGACGATGTCTTTCCATATCTCCCCGAAGTCGAAAGATTGGTCGACAGCGATGTACATCGAAAAGTGCAGCGTGGCGTAGAGAAACGCCTCCAGACCCAGCAGCCGACGCAGGCGCAGCGGCCAGTTCCACCCGCTGACGATCTTGATCGGCGTGGAGGCCAGCGACGCCAGCAAGAGCACCAGCGCCCAGAAACCAAGCTGGTTCAGCGCCTCGGCGATGGGATTGGCGCCCAAGGCGTCTTGGCTGAACCGCCAGCCCAGCCGCAAAAGCGGCAGCAAACCCAGCGCGCCGACCGCCGCTTTTCCCAGTCTTTGCTGAAGAGGCCGCGCCACGCCGCTGATCGTCCGCTGGGCGGGGCCTAGAAGTTCTTCGCCAGATCCATGCCGGCGTAAAGGCTGGCCACCTGATCGCCGTAACCATTGAACGGCAACGTCTTGCGGCGGCTGAGCTCGCCGATGCGCCGTTCCTTCGACTGGCTCCAGCGCGGGTGATCGACGGATGGGTTCACGTTGGAATAGAAACCGTATTCGCCGGACGCGTACTGATTCCACGACGTCGGCGGCTGTTTTTCCACCAGGCGCACCTTGACGATCGACTTGATGCTCTTGAAGCCGTACTTCCACGGAACCACCAGCCGCACCGGGGCGCCGTTCTGGTTGGGCAGCACCTGACCGTAAAGCCCGACGGCCAGGATGGTCAGCGGGTTCATCGCCTCGTCGATGCGCAGGCCTTCGACGTACGGCCAGTCCAGCACGCTGGTGCGTTGACCAGGCATTTGATCGGGCGCCAGCAGCGTGGTGAAGGCGACGTACTTCGCGCGCGACGTCGGCTGCAGCTTTTGCAGCAGCGGGCCCAGCGGAAACCCGATCCACGGGATGACCATCGACCAGGCCTCGACGCAGCGAAGACGGTAGATGCGTTCCTCCAGCGGGTTTTGTTTGATCAGCGAATCGATGTCGATCGTCTGCGGTTTGGCGATCTCGCCTTCAAAGGACACCGACCACGGTCGCGTGCGCAGCGTATGGGCGTTCTGGGCCGGGTCGGACTTGTCGGTGCCGAACTCGTAAAAATTGTTGTATCCGCTGACGTCCTTCAGCGGCGTCTTCGGCTCGTCGACGGTGATGGCGTTCTTTTTGTAGTCGGGCAGCGCGATCGGCGGGCCGGACGGCGCGGCGGCCGGCGGGGGGGGCGCGCTTGCTTCCGACTTGCAACCCGCCAGGCCGACCGTCAGGCCGGCAGCGGCCGCGGCGCCGGTTGCCAAGAAGTCGCGCCGCCGCAGATAAAGGCCGTGGCTGGTGATCTCGGCGCTTCGAATGTCCGCAGGTCGTTTGATCAGCACGTACCGCTTCCTTCCGCAGATTCCATACGTCGCTTCAGGCAAAGGTTACGCCCAAAATACGGGCCCGCACAGCATCGCCCGCACACATTCTTTGGCGGCCGGGGAACCCGCGTGCGCATACTCGGGAAGATGGCCGACGCCGCGAAACTGCCGCCGATCTTGCCGCCGATCTTGGAAATCAAGCGCACGCTGGACGGTCGCGAAAAGCGCTTCTCTTGCCGCCGGCTGGACGGCGACGCCGACCAGCGAAGGGCGGTGCTCCTGTTTGTTCACGACCATGCCATGCACGTCCACGGCGTCGACCTGGCGCCGGGCACGATCACCTTCGGGTATTTCTGGGCCGATCGTCCCTACAATGCGTACCACTGGCTGAACGCTGCTGGTGCGACCATCGGCGTTTACTTCAACGTCGCCGACGAAACCAGCATCACCGACGACGTTCTGGAGTGGCGCGACTTGACGGTCGACGTCCTCACCACCGCCGCCGGCCGCGTCGACGTCCTTGACGAGGACGAGCTGCCGGCGGAGCTGGATCCGGCGTTGCGCGCCCATATCGACGCCAGCAAGGCGGCCATCCTGGACCACGTGGCCGCCTTGCTCGCAGAGATCGAAGGCGAATCGCAGGCCTTCAAGTCGCTGGTCTTCACGCGCGGCGAGCGGCGACCGTGAAAACGGTGGTCAGCGGGTGCAGCGTGCCGAGGTGCGCATCGACGATCAGCTGGTCGGGCGTATCGAGCACGGACTTATGTTGCTGGTCGGGGTAGAAAAAGGTGACAGCGAAGCCGACGCCGACGTCAGCGCGCGCAAGATCGCGGCGTTGCGCATTTTCGCCGGGCGGACGCCGATGGACCTCACTCTGGGTGATGTCAAAGGCGGTTGCCTGGTGGTCAGTCAATTCACGCTGGCCGCTTCGCTGACCAAGGGCAACCGGCCCAGCTTCGAACCGGCCGAAGAGCCACACCGGGCGCAGGCTCTGTACCTGCGCCTGGTCGATCAGCTGCGCGCCGCCGGCCTGCCTGTCGAAACCGGACGCTTCGGCGCCGACATGCACGTCGAGCTGGTGAACGACGGCCCGGTGACATTTCTGGTTTGCGCCGCCGGCGGCGCGCTGGTCAAGTAACAATCGGCTGCAGCGCACCGTCGTCGAGAACCGCTGCCGCCCGGGTCAGTCGGCCGAGCGCGAACGTCGCCGTCAGCGCGCCCGCCGTTGTCCGCAGGCCGACATCGCCCAGGCCGGCCGACGCCGCCAGCGCACCCACCACCGCCTCGGGCGGCAGGCCGCGCTGGCGCAAGGACGCCACCGACGCCGGGCGCGTGCGCTTGGCCAGACGCTCGCCAGCCGGCGACAGCACCAGCGGCACGTGGGCGAAGGCCGGCACCGCCAGATCCAACGCCCGCCCGAGCGCTATCTGCCGCGGCGTCGAAGCCAGCAGATCGTCGCCGCGCACCACTTGCTGAATGCCCATGGCGGCGTCGTCGACGACCACCGCCAGCTGGTACGAGGCCACCCCGTCAGCCCGGCGCAAAACGAAATCGTCGACGGGCGCGGCGCCGATCGCGCCACGCACGCCGTCGACAAAGCCCACGCCCGCGGCACCACCAGCGAAGCGCACGCAAGGCTTGCGCCCTTGCGCCGCCGCGCGCGCCAGCACTGCCGGCGCGCCCAGGTCCCGACAGGTCCCGGGATAGCGCGGTCCTTCTTCGTCGTCGTCGTGCGGAGCGGTGGCCGCGCGCGCGACATCCGCGCGCGAGCAGGCGCACAGAAAGGCGCGCCCCGTCGGCAACAGCGTGTCGATAGCCCCGTCGTAAAGCCGGGTCCGTTCGCTCTGCCGATAGGGCGCGGACGGCCCTCCCACGTCAGGGCCTTCATCCCAGTCGATGCCCAGCCAGCGCAGATCGTCGAGCAGCCCCGCCTCGGCGCCGGCCACCACGCGCGCCCGATCCAGATCCTCGACGCGCAGCACGAAAGCGCTGCCGGCGGCGCGCGCCGCTAGCCAGGCCAGAAGCGCCGTGCGGGCGTTGCCATGATGAATCGCGCCGCTTGGGCTGGGCGCGTACCTACCTTTCATCGCCTGCGTTGTCCGCGCCGTCCGCGCGCGATCAATATTGAATCAATGATTCGACCGCCACGCCGCCCAGACGTGCGCGCCCATTCAAAAGCTGCAACTCGACCACCACCGCGACGGCCGCCACACGACCGCCCAGCTGGCGGACCAGATCGATCGTTGCCGCCGCCGTGCCGCCGGTGGCCAGCAGATCGTCGACGATGACCACCGCCGTCCCCTCGCGGACCGCGTCGGTGTGCATTTCCAACGAATCGGTGCCGTATTCGAGGTCGTAGGTGCGCCGGTGGGTGGTGAATGGCAGCTTGCCCGGCTTGCGCACCGGCGCGAAACCGATCCCCAGCGCCGCCGCCACCGGCGCGCCAAAAATGAAGCCGCGCGATTCGATGGCCACGATGGCCTCGGGGCGATGGACGGCGATCTTCTCAGCCAGGAGGTCCACGCAGGTTTTCAGCGCGGCGCCGTGGCCCATCAGCGGCGTCAGGTCGCGGAACAGGATCCCGGGCCTGGGAAAATCGGGGATGTCGCGCACGCGCGCGCGCAGAAGGTTGATGCGCGGATCGCTGTCATTCACGGTGGACCTCCAAAGAACGTCATCGGGTCTCGCGGAATCTGCCCCTGACGGACCTCGAAGTGCAAGTGGGGTCCCGTGGCGTGGCCGGTCTGGCCGACCAGCGCCACCTTCTGTCCGGCCTGCACCTCGTCCCCTTGGGTCACCAGCAGCGCCGAGTTGTGCGCGTAGACGGTCAATAGATCGCCCGGGTGTTGCAGCACGATCAGATTTCCATAGCCGCGAATGCCGTTGCCGGCATAGACCACCCGGCCCGCCGCCGCCGCGAACACCGGCGTGCCGATCGCGGCCGGCAGATCGATCCCTTCGTGCGGGCGTCCGCCGCGCGTGCCGAAGGGCGAGCCGACGAACGGTTTCTCCAGTGGCCAGCGCAAGCGGCCAGCATTGCTCGCCGGTGACGGTGCCAGTGCCGCCGCCGAACGATTCGCGATGACGACGGCGGGCGCCGCGCGGGCGATGTTCGCGGCGCCGTCCAGCACGAACAGCAGCTTGCCCGGACGAACCTGGTCGGGGCGGTCCAGGCCGTTTATCTCCAGAATGTCTTCGGCCGGCACGCCGGCGGTCTTGGCGATGTCGGCCAACGTCTCGCCCTCGGACACCACGTACCAGCGCCCAGGCGGGCTTTCCGGATGCATCGGCGGTCGATCGCGCCAGCAGCCGCCCAACAGAAAAGCTGCGAACAGCAGCGCACGACGTCGGTCCACCCGCTGATACTAGCCGCGCCGGCGGGCGACGCTCAATTTCCGCTCACGCCATTGGCGGCGAGCCGCCGACGCCAAACCGGCCGAGCAGATCGACGTAGCGACAGCGCGTGTCGACAGACGTTTCGTAACCCTCGCCACGCCGGTGAATGACCACCAGTTCTTGTTCTTGCGTCGGGCCCACCGGCACCACCATCCGTCCACCATCAGCCAGCTGATCGACCAGCAAGGGCGGCACACGCGGGGCGCCCGCCGAAACAATGATCACGTCGAATGGCGCATGCTGGGGCCAGCCGCCGCTGCCGTCGAAGCATTTGACGTCCACGTTGCTGTAGCCAAGCTCGGCCAGCGTGCTGGCGGCACGCGCGGCCAGGTCGGGGACAATCTCGATGGCGAAGACCTGGGCGCACAGCTCGGCCAGAACGGCGGATTGATAGCCGCAGCCAGCGCCCACCTCCAGCGCGCGCTGGTTGGCTTTTGGTTCGGCCAGCTCAGTCACGCGCGCCACCATGTAAGGCTGCGAGATTGTCTGGCCGTAACCGATCGACAGCGGCCGATCGTGATAGGCCTCATCGCCCAGCGCCGGCGACACAAAACGATGGCGAGGCACCACGGACATCGCGCCCAGCACGCGCGGATCTTTGATCCCACGACGAACCAGCTGTTCGATCACCATTTCGCGGCGGGCCGCCACCACGCGCGGATCGTCCATCGTCGCCCTCCCCAACCGATCGCCGTCCATTGCGCCGCTAGATTTTAGCGCGCTGGGCTGCGTCGTGCACGAAGTTACCCACCCTCCAACCCACCAACTCGCCCAGCAATTTGGTGTGCGTGAGGTCCAGCGCAAGGGGCGTCACCGACGCCAATCCGGCGCGCACGGCACTGCAGTCCGAACCCGGCAGGTCGGTGGCGTTTTCTTCCGGCCCGCCAATCCAATAGTAAGATCGGCCGCGGAGATCCTGGCGCACCTCGACCTGGTCGCGGTAAACGCGCCGACCGAGAAACGTCACCTGGTACCCGCGCAGCGGCCCCGGCGGCACGTTCACGCTGAGCAGCGAGGCGTCGGGGATCGCCCCTGGTCCACGCGCCACCGCTTCGGCCGCCAGCGCCTTCAGGAACGCCGCCGCGTGCGAGAAATCCTGGGGTTTTTGCCGCTGCAACGACACCGCGATCGACGGCACCCCGCGCAGCGCGCCCTCGACCGCGCCGGCCACCGTGCCCGAGTAGAAGACGTCCGATCCCAGGTTGTAACCATTGTTGATCCCCGAAACGCACAGCGCCGGCTTGCGCGGGACCAAGTGCAGCAGCGCCAGGTAAACGCAATCCACCGGCGTCCCGTCGATGGAGAACACGCCGGGCTCGATCTCGTCCACGCGCAGCGGTCGATCCAAGCTGATCGAATGCGAAGCCGCGCTTCGTTCGCGATCCGGCGCGGCGATCATCACGTCGCCGACATCTCGCAACGCTTCCGCCACCGCCCGGATCCCCGGCGCCCCCACCCCGTCGTCGTTCGTCACCAGAATCAGTGGTCGTTCGCTCATCGTTCTCCGGTGGGGAGGGCCATCAGGCCCTCCCCACGCTCCATTGTCGGGGCGACTGGATTTGAACCAGCGACCCCCTGTCCCCCAGACAGGTGCGCTAACCAGGCTGCGCCACGCCCCGATTGATTGAAAGCCGCCTCAGTCGGCGACGATTCGTATCAGATCTTCCAGGCCTTGCTTGATTTTTCTCAGCGTCTCCGGATTGACGTCGGGAGGCGGAAGGGGCGGCGGCGCTTCGTCGTGTCCAAGCTCCCGCAGCCGTCCCCGTGCCCCTTCGATGGTGAAGCGCTCGTCATACAACAGATGGCGAATCTTCAGCAGCAATTCGACGTCCTTCGGCCGGTACAGACGCTGCTGCGATCGCGTCTTCTGTGGGCGCAGCGAGGCAAATTCTGTTTCCCAGTAGCGCAGCACGTATGGCTTGACCGCGCACAGCCGGGCCGCCTCGCCAATCTTGAAAAAAGGCTTGTCCGGGATCCCGGACACGGTTGCCGCCTTGGCGCCGCGCCGGCTCATCCCGACGCCACGGCGAAAGCAGTTGAGGGGGCCAGGGCGCGTAACAGCTGCATCAGCCGTTCAATGCGTTCTTCAGGACCTGGCTGGGCTTGAAGGTCAGCACGCGACGGGCGCTGATGGTGATCTCCTGACCCGTCTGCGGGTTGCGGCCAGCACGCGCGTTCTTGTCGCGCACGACGAAATTGCCGAAACCGGAAATCTTGATCTTCTCGCCTTTTTCCAGGGTCTCCTTGATCGTGTCGAACACCGTTTCTACGATCTCAGCGGCCTCTTTCTTCGAAAAACCGCCGACCTTCTCGTAAACGTTCTCCACAATGTCGGCCTTGGTCATAGAGCAAGCTATAAACGAAAATGCCTTAGACGTCAAAGAGTTGACTACGGATAGCTAGCGCACTTCGATGGTCTGGGCAGCCTTCAAAGCAGCGATGACGCGGGCGTGAGCGGCGTCCACCTCGGCGTCCGTCAGGGTTCGATCTTCGGCGCGATAGGTCAGCGTCCACAACATCCCCTTCTTGCCGGCGGGCGCGTACTTCGGATCGCGGAAATCTTCCAGCACCGCCAGGCTGACCAGCAGCGGCTCGCGCGCGACCAGCAGCGCCGCGCGCTGCTGGTCTGCGGTGATCCGTGAATCGATCCAATAAGAAATGTCGCGGGTGGTGGACGGATAGCGTGGCAGGGCCATGCTGCGCACCGGCCGGCGCTCGCCGGCGACGGCGTCCAGCTCGATCTCCAGGTACAGCGCGCGCGCCTCCATCCCCAGCGCCTTTGCCAGGGCCGGGTGTATTTCGCCGACCGCACCCAAACGACGCCCAAGCGCATCGCCCGGCGTGGCCACCTGCACCACCGCCGAAGCGCCGGGGTGAAAAAGTGGGCCGGCGCCACCGACAAACCGACAGCCGTCGATTCCCAGGCCGGCGGCCAGCTCCAGAAATACGCGCTTGGCGTCGAAGAAATCCAGCGGCTCGCCCGGTTTCAACCAGCCCGCCTGCCGTCCCGTCATGATCGCCGCGGCCATCGATGGCTCGACCGGCGCCTCCTTGGCGTCGGCTGGCCGCCTCACCACTGGCCCTACTTCGAAAAGCCCGAAGTCCGTCGCGCCGCGCGCCAGGTTTCGCTTGGCCGCGTCGACCAGGCCTGGCAGCAACGACGTGCGCATTGCCTCGTAGTCGGCGGAGATCGGGTTCTTCACCACCACGCCCGTCGCCAACGCGGCGTCCGCCTGGTCGCGTCCCAGCGCCGCCAGCCAACCGCGCGGGACGAAGGCCCAGGTGATCACCTCGTGCAGACCTTGCGCCCCCAGGCGATCGCGCGCCCGATCGGCCAGCGCTTCGGGGCTTTGCGCCGGCGCCCGCCCGCCCGCCGCCAGACGCGTGGGCACCCGGTCGTACCCTTCCAGGCGCATCACCTCTTCGATCAGATCTTCTTGGATGGTGATGTCGGGCCGGAATGTCGGGACGGTCGCCACCAGCAGACGATCACCGTCGTCGCGGCCGACGGCCGCCTCGCTGGAAATTTCGATCGACGCCAGCCGCTCCGCCGCCTGCTCGGCCGGGATGGCAAACCCTGCCAATCGACCGAGAGCGCCGATCGACATCGTCACGCGTCTGGGCACTGCCGGCGTCGGGTAGCGATCAACGACCTCACCTGCCAGCGCGCCACCGCCGAGCCGCGCCATCATCGCCGCCGCCCGCAGGCCGGCATACGGAATACCGTTGGCGTCCACGCTGCGTTCAAAACGGTGTGACGCCTCCGAGTGCATGCCCAGGCGCTTGGCCGTGCGCCGCACGCTGCGCGGCTCGAACGTCGCGGCCTCCAGCAAGACGTCGACGGTGGCGGCCGAGACCTCGCTGCTGGCGCCGCCCATCACGCCGGCCAGGGCCACCGGGCCGCGCCCGTCGGCGATCACCACGTCGCTTTCCTGCAGCGGCCGATCGACGCCGTCCAGGGTGGTCATGCGCTCGCCGCGACCGGCGCGGCGCACGTTGATGCCGCCGCTGACCTTGCCGAGATCGAAAGCGTGCAAGGGGTGGCCAGTCTCCAGCATCACGTAGTTGGTCACGTCGACGACGTTCGAGATGGCCCGCACGCCACACGCCGCCAGCCGCACGCGCAGGACCAGCGGGCTTGGCCCGATGCGTACCCCGGTGATCAAGCGCGCGGCATAGCGCGGGCACGCCGCCGGATCGCGAATCTCCACGTCGACGCCGCGGCCGGCCGGAATCACCGTGGTGACGACATCATCCGGCGCCGGCAACGACCAGCGGCGCCCGAACAGCCCGGCCACCTCGCGCGCGATCCCGGCGTGCGACAGTGCATCGGAACGGTTGGGCGTGACGTTCACTTCCAGGACCTCGTCGAGCAAACCCACCGCTCCGGCCAGATCGGCGCCGAGCGGCAACTCGGCCGGCAGGATGACGATGCCGTCCTTGCCTTCACCAAGGCCGAGCTCGTCTTCGCTGCAGATCATCCCGGGCGACATCACGCCGCGGATCTCGCGGCGGTCCAGCGTGCGGCCGCCCGGCAAAGTCGCGCCGGGCGCCGCCCACGCCACCTTGCCACCTGGCGCGGGAACATTGGGCGCGCCGCAAACCACGTCTTCCTCGGCGCCGCCGGCGACCAGACGAACGATCGACAGCTTGTCGGCGGTCGGGTGCGGGCGCTGGCCGCGCACCTCGGCCACCACCACGCCGCGCACCTCGCGGCCCCGGCGCTCGATCGACTCCACCTCTAACCCAGCCAGCGTCAGCTTCTGCGCCACCGAGTCGGCGGTCACGCCGGGCGGTAGATCGACCAGCTCGCGCAGCCAGTTGAAGGAAATCTTCATAAAGGCACGTTCATGTCACTGGAACTGCCGGAGAAAGCGCACGTCGTTTTCATAGAACGATCGCAGGTCATCAACGCCGTACTTCAACATCGCCATGCGCGAGACGCCCATTCCGAACGCGAAGCCCGACACCACCGCCGGGTCATAGCCGACGGCGCGAAAGACGTTCGGGTGCACCATCCCCGAGCCGCCAATCTCTATCCACCCGCTGCCCTTGCACAGGCGGCAGCCGCGCCCGTTCGCTTGCCCACTGCCGTCGCACAGGTAACAGGCAGCGTCGACCTCGGCCGATGGTTCGGTGAAGGGGAAGTAGCTGGGCCGCAGGCGCACGCCCAGCGACGGCCCGAAGAAGCGTTGCACGAAGTGCAGCAGCGTCCCTTTGAGATCGGCGAACGATACGTTGTGGTCCACCAGCAAGCCTTCGACCTGGGGAAACATCGGCGTGTGGGTGGCGTCGTCGTCGCGGCGAAAGACGTTGCCGGGGGCGATGATCTTCACCGGCGGTGGCCCCGCCAGCATGGTGCGGATCTGTACCGGCGAAGTGTGCGAGCGAAGGATGCGGCCGCCTTCGACGAAGAAGGTGTCCTGCATGTCGCGCGCGGGGTGGTCGGCCGGCGTGTTGAGAGCGTCGAAGTTGTTCCACTCGGTCTCGATCCACGGACCGGTGCGCACCTCGAAGCCCAGCCCAAGAAAGATCTGCTCGATCTCTCGCCGCACCAAGGTCAGCGGGTGCAGCGTGCCCAGCCCCTGTCCGCGCGGCGGCAACGTGACGTCGACGGTGCGCGCGAGATCCGCCGACAGCGCCACCTCGGCCAGGGCGTTCAAACGTCCGCTGACCGCCACTTCGATCTGGGCTTTGGTCCGATTCGCCGCCTCCCCCACCGCCGGACGATCCTCGGGCGGCAAACGCCCGAGCGTCTTCATCAACTCTGAGGCCTTGCCCTTCTTACCCAGATACCGGGCCTGCGCGGCGCGGATCTCCTGTTCGCTGGACAGACCGTCGATCTCAGCGCCGAACGCGGCGCTCAGTTGATCGAGGTCGGCGATGATTCGCGCTGCGGCTTCGCTGGGCATGGTAGGCCCTTGGCGTTGGCCGGGTCGGCGATGACGAGCGCGGCCTTACGCCGCGCGCGCCGTCTCGACGACCTTCTTGAACGCCGCCGGATCGCTGATCGCCAGATCGGCGAGGATCTTGCGGTCGAGAGCGATGTTCGCCTTGTCCAACGCCGCGATCAGGCGTGAATAGGAGATGCCGTTGTCGCGCGCCATCGCGTTGATGCGCACGATCCACAGGCCACGAAAAGCTGGCTTCCGCTTGCGGCGATGAAAGAACGCATACCGCCATGCGTGGTGGACGGCTTCGACCGCTGCTTTCCAGAGCCGGGAACGACCGCCGCGGTACCCTTTCGCGTGCTTGCGAACCCGGTTCCGGCGTTGGCGCGACTTGTATCCACCTTTTGCGCGAGGCATGAATCCAATCCTTTTTCTTGCTTAGGCGTACGGGAGCATCGCCTTGATCTGATGCTCCTGGGTCTTGCTGACATAACCGCCTCGGCGGAGGTTCCGCTTGGCGGACGACGACTTTGACGAAAGGTTGTGGCGCAGATAAGCCTTCTTCCGCTTGACCCGGCCATTGGCCGTCAGCTTGAAGCGCTTCTTGGCGCTGCTGTTGGACTTCATCTTAATCTTCGGCATGGGAGCGCGGGAGTATAACCAGTTCGGATTTCAAGGCAAGAAGAGAGCGCAGGTCACGGCTGGGAAGGCGTCCAGCCGACGAACAATGAGGCGATGGCGCTGGTACGGTCGGAGCCCGCGAAGGGGATTTCGCCCATCAAAGCGGCGTTCATGCCCCGGGCCAGAACCAGGCGCAGGCCGGCGCGCGCGGCGAGGGAAAGCAGTCCGGGATCGGGCATGGCTTGTAGATGACCGGCGGCGCCGATGACCAGGGCGGCGGCCCGGCCGGCGCGCCAGGTCGCCTCGACCACCGCAGCGGGACGAAAGGCGCCGTGCGCCTGGCCGGCGATCACGGTCACCGGCATCGGCGCGGCCACGCCGCCCTGGATCGCGAACCGCGAACGCAGAAGACGCCAATAGCTGACCCCTGCCTCGCCACCCAGAAGAACGCCATTGGTGCGCGCGCTATCGATCGGCAGCAGCAAGCGCGCGTAGATGGCCAATGCGCCCGGGCCGACGTGGCCGACGTCGCGGAACACACCCACCGTCGGCGGGCCGACGTCGAAGGCGTGCGACCGCACCACGGCGTTGGCCACATACCGAAACGTCACCACGTCGAGGCCGACCGACATCCACATTCGCGCGGTCAACGGGTACCGCAGCCGCACCAGGGCGCTGACTGTGACGTTGCCGTAATAGTCGGGATAGTCGCTGGCCACCAGCAGCGTGCTGCGCAACCGGGCGAGGACGTCAAGGCCGGGACAAGCCTCCGGTACTTGTCCAAAGTCAGCCGGACTGTCGCCCGCCGGCAAGGGTCCCGTGCCGCGCGGATCGAACCGCCTACCGGCGGCGTCCAGACACGCCGGCTCGACCGCCAGCGCCGCCACCGGCAAGCAAACCAAGACGATGGCCAGCGCGGCGCTCTTCATGGTGCCAGCCCGGGCGCGGTCCAGGCGCCGCCGTCCAGGTTCAATAAGAAAGGATTGGTGAACGCCGTCGGCCACACGCCGGGCGCGATCGCCTCCAGATCAAAGCGCGGATCGGTAACCGTGCGTGGCCGCGTCGGCAGATCGCTGTCGGGCAAATCGGGCAAACCGTCCGATACGCCGTCAGCATCGTCGGGCGGCAGATCCTGATTCATGCCCGCCTCGACGACGATCCAGGCGTCGCCCTTCACCCCGGCCAGTAGATCGGACAGCCGCACCACCACTTGCGTCCGCCCGATCACGGCGCCGAAATGATCCAGGCCGTCGAAGGCCGCCGAGACATCGACGGCCTTGACCATGCGGCCGTTGACGAATACCCGCACCTGCGTGACCGGTACCCACGGCGCCGCGGCGATGTCGATTGTGAGCTGGCTGCTGCGACCAGGCACGATCGGATCCAGGCCGGCGCGATGTTCCTGACCGGCAGCATCTGCCAAGGTGACGTCCAGCACCGGGCCGTTGCTGCCCACCATGTGCCCGGCCCGCACGTCGGCGTTGAACCCGTCGACGTCCAGCATGGTCGGGTCGTGACCGCCGAAGACCAGGTTGCGTGGGTAACCCACCCGCTCCAACGTCAGCGAGTGGGTGTCGCTGTTGGCCACCCCGGCGCGCAAAAACCCCTGCGACAGCAACGAGAACCACAGCGTGCGGTAGCGCAGCCAATCCCGCCTGGACGCGCCGGTCATCACCTCTTGCACATCCCAGTCGATGTTGCGCCGCCCACCCGCGGGGCTGCGCAGCAGCACATCCGCCGCAAAGCTTTTGCCCGGCACGACCGGCGTGCGCGGATCGTACTTCAGCATGTGAAAAAATCCCTGATCGCGCCCCAGCTTGGTGTCGGACTCGGGATGATTCAGCTGGCGAACGCCGGCGCTGGCCTTTGTATAGAGCGGCTCCATGGCATCCATCAGCGCGCCCGGCTCGCGCAGTTCGTCCCAGGGCGCGCCGTTGCGCGACAGCTGCGGCGCGTACGTCAGCGGCCAGAAATTGAAATGGCCGACGGTCTTGGGAAACGATTCGCCAGGGACGGTGAACCACAAAATATTCGGCGTCGCCTCGACCCCGGGGATAACGGTCAGCCCCTGCGGGACGCCCAGCTGCGACAGCGCGTCTTCATACGTCGAAACCACGTCGTGATCGCTGGCGACGATGACGTTGACGTCGGCGGCCAGAAAGCTGAGCACGCGATCTTGATCGGGAATCTGCGAGTCATAACTGCCGCTGCCGTGAACATGGAAGTCGCCGGTGATCACCCCGCCCGGCAAAAGGCCGGCGATCTTGCGCGAGGTCAGCGTGACGCTGGTTTGATCGCCGGCAGCCAAGGTGATCTCCGTGCGATCCAGCGTGGCGTACGGACCGCGCGTGGCATAGACGAAGTAATGCCCTGGCGGCACCAGCAGATCGATCTGACCGTCGACCACCAGCGCGCGGTTGCAGGCCGGCGACCCACCATGCGGCGGGCCCAGCATCGGCACGCAGCCGCCAAAAATTCCGTAGAGACTGGGCAACGCGTCCGGCGCGGTGGGCGGGCGGTTGAACGGGATCAGCACCACCTCGGCGAAGGGGGCGCGCGCGCCGGCGTCGCCTTCCACGCGCACCAGCAAGCGCGCCGGCGCCTCGATCGAAATGTCGCCGGCGGCCTCGTCGGTCGCACCGACGACGATCGAGGCCGCCGGGCCGGACGGCCGCCCGAAGGCGAACGGTTGAATGCGGTAGGCGCGGTTGGGCGGCAACTTTACGGAGAACGTTCCGTCGGGGCCCGGGACCGCCTCCGACCATGGCGTGCGATCGCTTTCCGCATCTGGGTTCTTGCCCGACGCCGGTTCGTAGAACAGCAGTGAGCCCAAACGGCCTTCGCTGCCGGGGACCGGCGCGCCACCCGAAAGCACGCGCCCGCTGACCGTCACCGGCGCCGCCTGGCCGGTCACCTGCGCGCGCGCCGACAACGCCGCGCCGACCGCCGGCGACAGACCCTGACCGGCGGCGGCGATCAGAAACCGTTCATAGCTCACGCCGTCGCCAGACAAGGTCGGACGCAGCGGCACCCCGGCAGCGCTGAGCGTGGTTTGATTAAAACCGGCGCCTTGCGTGTGATTGCACGGAACCGCCGCATAGCTGACATCCGGCGCCGCCTGCGAGCGGGCGGCGATGAACGGCCATTCGCGCCAGGCATCCCACAACTTCAGCAGATCCAGATCGGGCAAACGAAATCCGCCGCCCCGAATGGGGACGAACGGCAACATGGTGTTGTCGCCCCAGAAGAACCCGTCGGCGAGGTACAGCGTGTTCGGATCGGGCGCGCCGTTGTAAAGGTCGCTGCGCACACGCACACCCGGCTCGCAAGGGCGGAGCTCGTAACGGGTCACCACGGTCACCCGCTGGTCGCCGTCCAGGTGGCCGCGAAAGACCACCGCCACGAACGGCTGCGCGCCGGGGGCGGCCAGCCGCTGGTCAATCACCTGATACGATTCGTAGTGAACGGCGTCGCGCGGAAGAACGCCAGCGGCCTGGTAGATGCCGTTCGTCTGATCGCCGCTGGACATGTCGGCGAGGATGGGCGCGAAGTCGATGATCGTTCCGCCCGACGGCGCCAGTCCCTGCGGGTGTTCGGGCGCATCGAGGATGATCCGGACCCGATCGTTCTGAAGCAGGAAATCACCGACGGCCGCCTGCGCTTTGGGGCCAGTGCTGCGGGCCACGCTAGCCGCATCGTCGAAACGCTGCACGCTCAGGCTATCGGCGCCCGCCTCACAGTCGTAATGCAGCGCCGGACAGGCGGCAGGCGGCACGCACGCGCCGTCATCACCGCCCAGGCAACCGTCGCGCCGGCAGCCGCCCAGCCCGGCGCCAGCCGCGACAAGCGCGATCGCCCAGAGCGCGAAGCCCGCCCTTCGGCCGGGGAACGCCGCGGAAATCCGATGATGCCGTGGGGTCCCCATCCGAAGGTGGCGTGGCGGGCGCGCGCGGTCGCCCTACGATTTGGGTGCGGCGGTCTTGGTGGGTGCGGCGACGGGCGCGCTGGCGACCGGTGCGGGTGCGACGACGCTGGAAGCGACGACGGCCACCGCCGGTGGCGGCTCGCTGGCGGCCGGACCGGGAACAGCCGCCGGCGCACCCGGAACGGGCGCCGCGCCGGGAACGATGGGAGAGCCAGGGACGGTTGGAGCGCCAGGGACGGGCGCACCCGGCGGACGGATGATGCCGCCGCGCGGGCCGATGGTCATCACCATGCGGCGACCTTCCATCATCGCTCGCTGTTCGACCATGGCGACGTCGTTCACCGCCTTTAAGACCTGGTCCAGCATGACCTGTCCCATCTCGGGGTGAACGATCTCGCGGCCACGAAACACGATCACCAGCTTGCACTTGTTCCCTTCGGCCAGGAACCGGCGGATGTGTTTGACCTTGAAATCAAAGTCGTGCTCGTCCGTCTTGGGACGCAGCTTGATCTCTTTGAGGACGATCGTGGACTGGTGCTTGCGGGACGCCTTTTCCTTCTTTGACGTCTCGTACTTGAACTTGCCGAAGTCCATGATCTTGCAGACCGGCGGCGCTGCTCGAGGGTTCACCTCGACCAGTTCCAACCCCTGCTCTTCCGCCATCCGCAACGCTTCGTGGGTGGGGATGATGCCGACCTGACCTCCGTCAGCGGCGATGACCCGCACCTCCGGAACGCGAATACGGCGTCCGACGCGGTAGTTGTCTGCTGCACTGGCTGGCGCTTGAAATGATGGCCTTGCGATGCTCTTTCCTCCTGTTGTTAGCCGCTGCCGATGGTCGGTTGCGCAGCTTCCGTCGCCACCCGTCGGACGAATTCGTCCAGCGGCGTCGCCGGTTGCTGCTGGCCTTCACGCGTGCGCGGCGAGACCACGCGAGCGGCCATGTCCTTCTCCCCCACCACGACCATATAGGGGATCTTTTCTAGCTGTGCCTTCCGGATCTTTGAGCCTAACTTTTCGGGTGCTACGTCGGCCTCGGCGCGCAGGCCGGCGGCGCACAGGCTGGCCACCACCTCGTTGGCGTAGGCTTCGGCCTTTTCGCTCACCGACAGCACGCGCGCCTGCAGCGGCGCCAGCCACAACGGGAAGGCGCCGGCGTGTTGTTCGATCAGCACGGCGATGAAGCGTTCCATCGAACCCAAGAGCGCGCGGTGGATCATCACCGGCCGCTTGCGGGTACCGTCCTGGGCGACATATTCCAGGGCGAACCGCTCCGGCAACTGGAAATCCAGCTGGAACGTCGAGCATTGCCAGTCGCGACCCAAGGCGTCCTTGATCTTGAGGTCGATCTTCGGTCCGTAAAAGGCCCCACCGCCGGCATCCACGTCGAATTTTCGGCCCGTCGCTTCCAGGAGGTTGCGCAGCCCCGCTTCGGCACGGTCCCATACCGCCGGCTCGCCCATGAAGCTTTCCGGGCGCGTAGCCAGATAGAGCTGGAAGTTCTCGAAGCCGAAGAGCTTGAGCATCTCCAGGGCGAATTTCAGGCAGGCGCCCACCTCGTCGGCGATTTGATCTTCGCGCACGAAAAGGTGGCCGTCGTCCATGGTCAGGCCGCGCACGCGCAAAAGTCCGTGCAGCACGCCCGAACGTTCATAACGATAGACCGTGCCCAGCTCTGAATAACGAATTGGCAGCTCGCGATATGACCGCAGCTGGGAACGATAGATGGCGATGTGGAACGGACAGTTCATCGGCTTGACCAGATAGCGCTGGCCGTCCAGTTCCATGCCGCCAAACAGGTTGTCTTTATAGTGCTCGAGGTGGCCGGAGACCTCCAGCAGCTGCTCGCGCGCCAGGTGCGGCGTGTACACCAGCTCGTAACCGCGGCGCACGTTCTCGCGGCGGATGACGTCTTCGATCTGGTAGCGCACGAAGGCGCCCTTCGGATGCCAGAGGACAAAGCCGGGGCCGACCAGCTCGTCCATCGAATAGAGATCCAGCGCCTTGCCGAGCACGCGGTGGTCGCGGCGCTTGGCCTCTTCCAGCTTGTCCAGATACTCCTTGAGCTCGGCCACCGTCGGGAAGGCGGTGCCGTACACCCGCTGCAGCTGGGCGTTGCGCTCGTCGCCACGCCAGTAGGCGCCGGCGAAGGACATCACCTTGAACGCCTTGATGTCGCCGGTGCGCTCGACGTGGGGCCCGCGGCAAAGATCGATGAAGTCGCCGTGCTGAAAGTAAGAGACCTCGTCGCCCGCCGGGATCGATTCGACGATCTCGACCTTGTATTTTTCCCCGCGAGAACGAAAAAGCGTCAGGGCTTCCTCGCGCGTGACCACCCGCCGCTCGAAGGGCAAGTTCTCGGCGATGATCTTGCGCATCTCCGCTTCGATCTTCTCGGCGTCCTCGGGCGCGAAGGGCTCGGTGTCAAAGTCGTAGTAGAACCCGGCCTCGATCGACGGACCGATGGCCACCTTGGCGTTCGGCCGCAAGCGCCTGACCGCGTCCGCCATCACGTGCGACGCCGAGTGCCTCATCCGCGACAACGGATCGTCCGGCACGTCGCCCTTGTCACGTGGCTTGATGACTCTCTCGCTCACAGTCGCCTCAAGCGTATATCGCCCAGCCCACCGCGCGAAAGCGACTTCGCCGCAACAACCGCGCCGACCAAACAGACCCTCAAGACGAACGCGCGCGCATCACCCGGTCCTCGACGCTGAAAGACCGTGCAGACGCGATAAAGTTAAGATGGTGCCGCAATGCCAGACGAGCGAAGCGTGGCTTCGCCACGCGCAGCGAGCGGGGCTTGGGGACGTGCGAGCGGCAGCGAGACACGTCTCCAGATAAGGCGGTAGGCACGGGCAGGATTGAACTGCCGACCCCTACCGTGTCAAGGTAGTGCTCTTCCACTGAGCTACGTGCCTGAATTCCGCAAGTGAATTCGCGTACCTTAGTGCGGGCGCAGGCAGAGTCAAGCGAAAGCGGTTTCGCTCTCCGCGCTAGGCAAAATTTTCCTACGCGCGTTCTTATTCACCTGCTGATGCGAAGCACGCGCCATTTCCCTCAAGCGCGCCGTCAAGTGAGTCGAACAGGTGATTGACGCGCTTTGTTCCGAGCTCTTTCAAAACCTGTTACGGTCACCGGTCCACCCGTGTTTCGTCGACTCACCTTGCTGCTTCTACCGTGGCTCGCCGCCACGTTGCCGCCCGCCCAAAGCCGCGCGGACGGGCCGGGGAACATCGACCTCCAGCAGTACCAGCCGCCGCCTTTTTACTACCGCTATCTGCGCGTCGACGCGCCCGAGGTGCTGCCTTCCTGGAAAACGCACTTCGCGCTGGATGTCGACTATGCCTACAAGCCGCTGGTCCTGACCGACGTCGCGCCGACCATTCAGACGATGCGCAAGACGACCTACGATCTGGTCCGTCATGCCGTGGGCGCCGACCTCGCCGCCAGCATCGGCATCCTTGGTCGCATCGAACTTGGCGCCTCGCTGCCGATCGTCGCCTTTCAAACCGGCGAGGCCGCCCCCGGCACCAGCGGTCCCGGCCTCTTGGGGATCAGCAACCCGCGCGTCGGCATCAAGGCGCGCATCTTGGGCGCCGGCGAGCGCGGCTTCGGCCTGGGCGCTTCGCTGGTGGCGTCGATCCCCACCGGCATCGGCGGCGCACTGATTCGAGAGACCGGCGTCGGCGGCGAGGCGCGGCTGTTCGCCGGCTACAGCAAGGACCGCTTTAGCGTGGCGGCCACTGGCGGCTATCGCCTGCGCGGCGCCGGTCGTCTCTACGACATCGCGGTCGGCAACGCGCTCACCTTCGGCGCGGCCGGCGACTTCCATCTGCTGTCGCACACGCACGCATTGCTCGACGTCTCGGGTTCCACCGCCGCCAGCAGTCCGCTCGGCAGCGCCAAGGAATCACCGGTCGAGGCGCTGCTGGGTCTACGCCAGGAGATCGGCCACGTCGAGGTCACCCTGGCCGGCGGCCCCGGTTTGGTGTCGGGCTATGGCTCGCCGGAGGCGCGCGCGGTTTTCAGCATTGCCTGGTCAGACGCACCCCACGACGCCGATAAAGACGGCATCCCCGACGACGCCGACAAGTGCCCCAACGATCCCGAGGACAAAGACGGCTTCGAAGACACCGACGGTTGCCCCGATCCCGACAACGACAAGGACGGCATCCCTGACGTCAAAGACAGATGCCCGAACGACCCCGAAGACAAGGACGGCTTCCAGGACAGCGACGGCTGTCCCGATCCCGACAACGACAAGGACAAGATTCCCGACGTCAAAGACAAGTGTCCGGACAAGCCGGAGACATATAACGGTTACCAGGACGACGACGGCTGCCCCGACGAGGTCCCGCCGCCCAGCGACCGGGACAAAGACGGCATCCTGGACGACGACGACGAGTGCCCCGACGAGCCCGAGGATAAAGACGGCTTCGAGGACGAGGACGGCTGCCCCGATCCGGACAACGACAAGGACGGCATCCCCGACGCCAAAGACAAATGCCCGAACGAGCCCGAGACCATCAACGGCTTTCAAGACGACGACGGCTGCCCCGACAAGGGCCCCGAGGCGGCGGTCAAGATCGGCAAGGAAGAGCTCGAAACCCTGCGCCCGATTTTCTTCGACACCGACCGGGCCCGCGTGCGGCACGCCTTCTACAACATCCTCGGCCAGATCGCGCTGACGTTGAAGGCGCACCCAGAGATCGGCCGCTGCGCCGTCGAAGGCCACACCGACGACACCGGCCCCGAGGAGTGGAACCAGAAGCTGTCGCAGCTGCGCGCGCAGTCGGTGGTCGAGTTCCTGGTCAACAAAGGCGTCGACCGCCAGCGCCTGGTGGCCATCGGCCACGGCGAGAAGGTGCCGTGGGCGTCGAACGAAACCCCGTGGGGCCGTGCGAAGAACCGCCGGGTGATCTTTCACATCGAAGGCGTGAACAGCGAGGACCAGGAAAAGCAGGAGCACCGCCAGCGCGTGCGCGAACGCCACGCGGCCGCCAAGGCCCGCGCCAGCGAGAAGGCCGCCCGCGGCAGCGACGACGAAGCCGATGCCCCCGCGCCCGAACACGCGCCCGGGCCGCGCGCGCCCGCCACCAAGACCACCACTTCGAAAGAACGCGACCGATCGCCCGAGACGCCGCGCGATCAAAACGGCGGCGAAAAACCCGGCAAAGAAAAGCCCAGCAAAGACGACGGCGCGCCCACGCAAAAGTCCGACGACAAATCGAACGAAAAATCCGCCGCCGTCCCCACGGGTCGGACGTCGGTGGCACCGCCGACCAAGAACCCGACGACCACGTCGCGCAAGAAAAAATCGAGCGAACCAGAGAACCCGAAGACGTTGCGCGAGCTCCTCAAGCTGCCCGAGGGCGGCGGCCTCGACGAAATGCCCCCCACCTCCGACAGCCCGCCCGACCTGCCAAACAAACGCAGCCGCTAAGCGGGCGACCGGACGCTATTCATTCCCACCGCCAGCGCCAGCGTAGAGCGCTTCGATGGCGGGGCCATACTTGTCGATCACGACCTTGCGTTTGACCTTCAAGCTCGGCGTCAGCTCGCCGGCAGCTTCGGAAAACTCGGCCGGCAAGATGGCGAAGCGTTTGATCGTCTCGTACGAAGCCAGCGTGGCGTTCAGCGCGTCGATGGCTTTCTGCACCTCGGCCCGCAGCGGAGCCGATTCCGACAGCTTGCTGGCGTCGCCACTGCCGAACCGCTTGACCGCCTCTTCCGACGACGTCAACAGAGCCACGCAGTACGGCCGCTTGTCGCCGTAGACCAGCGCCTGGCTGACCAGCGGCGAACGCGCCTTGATAGCGTTTTCCAGCGGCTGGGGCGCCACCTTCTTGCCGCCGGCGGTGACGATCAGATCCTTCTTGCGATCGGTGATGCGCAACAGGCCGTCTTCCAGCATGCCGATGTCGCCGGAGTGAAACCAGCCGTCGGGTTCCACCGACTCGGCCGTGGCGGTCGAATTGTTGTAGTACTGCCGGAACACCGACGGACCGCGCATCAAGATCTCGCCGTCATCGGCAAAGCGCAGCTCGACCACGTCCAGCGCCGGTCCGACGGTGCCAAAGCGAAAGTGATCGATGCGGTTCAAGAACGCCGCGGCCATGGTCTCGGTCAGGCCGTAGCCTTCCAGGATCAGCACGCCCACGCCGTGAAAGAACTGCCCGATCTCGGCGCCCAGCGGCGCGCCGCCGGAGATCAAGAACCGACAGCGATCCAGGCCCAGCTTCGCGCGCAGCTTGCTGAACACCAGCTTGTCGGCCACCGCGCGTTGCAGCCCCAGCCACGGCCCCACCATCTTGCCGGCCCGCTGGCGCGCCGACGCCGCCGCCCCCACGCGCATCGCCCAGCCGATCAGCTTCAGCTTCGCCGGCGAGCCTTGCTTCAAACCGGCCAGCACACCGGAGTGAAACTTCTCGAAGATGCGCGGCACGCCGGCCATGAACGTCGGGCGCGTCTCGGTGAGGTCGTCTTTGATCTTGGCGGTGCCTTGCGAAAATGTGGTGAGACAGCCGATCTCGATGGGCGCCCATTCGAGCTCTCGTCCCAGCACGTGAGCCAGCGGCAAGAACAAGTACTGCTGATCATCTTCGCGCATGCTCATGGCGCGCACGGCGCTGCACACGCCGGACGCCAGATTCTCGTGCGTCAGCACCACCCCCTTCGGCGTGCCGGTGGTGCCCGAGGTGTAGATGATGGTGAAGGTCGAATCGGGACCGACGCGCTCGGAATGCTTGTCCAGCTCGTCGGGGTGGGCGCCGGTCCAGGCCCGGCCGGCGGCGCGCAGACCTTCCAGCGATTGCACGAAGTCGGCGGCGCCCTGCACCGCTTCGGCCAGCGGCACGAACGTGCGGCCCTTGGCGTCGGGCCGCTCCAGCGTGGCATCGCCGGCCATGTGCACCAGCGACATCACCGTGAACAGCCGGTGGCGCAGCGGGATCAGCTTGTCGATCTGCGCGGCGTCTTCCAGGATCACCACCTTGGCGCCGGCGTCGCGGATGATGAACTCGCACTGTTCGGGCGTGTTCGACGCATAGATGGGCACGGTGACCGCGCCGGCCAGCAAAATGCCGAGATCGCACAAGACCCACTCGAGCCGGGTCTGCGCCAGCACGCAGATGCGATCACCCGGCACCACACCCTGGGCGATGAGGCCAGCGGCGATCTCCCGCGCGACAGCGTCGGCCTCGGCGTAGGTCATGATGGTCCAGGCGGCGCCCACCTTGTGTTGAAAAGCCGGCTTCCCCGCGCTGGCCGCCACCCGCCGCTTCCACATCTCAACGGCTGTCTTGGGCTCGTTTTTCCGGAGCGCGGCCACGGCAGCGGGGGCGGTCATGGCTCCGATAGTATAAAATTCTGGTCATGGCCGCGAAGTCTTTGCCCCGCTGGCGCCTGGCGCTTCGGGCTATGACCATCGCGCTGCTGGTCGCCAAGCACTGGACGCGCTGGTGGATTGGCTGGTGGTTTCTGCTGTTCTTCATGACCGGCAAGACCCGGCGGCAAGAGTGGTTCGGCCAGGTGGTGCTGGATCTGTTCCGCGATCTCGGCGCCACGTTCATCAAGGTCGGGCAGATCATGAGCACCCGGCCGGATCTGATCCCCGACCACATCTCTCGCGCGCTGGAGCAGCTGCAAGACGACGTCGGGCCATTTCCCTTCGAAGCCGTGGTGCGCGCGCTGGAGCAGGATCTCGGCAAACCCATGACCGAGCTCTTCGCCGAGTTCGCGCCGGTGCCCCTGGCCTCGGCGTCGGTCTCGCAAGTCCACAAAGCCCGCCTCCCCGGCGGGCGCATCATCGCCGTGAAGGTTCGCCGTCCTAACGTGGTCGAGCTCTGCACCTTCGACCTGGCGGTGATGCGCATCGGCGCCCAGGTCTTGAACGCCATTCCCTCCATCGCCACGCTGGCCCCCATCGACACCGTCGAGGAGTTCGGGCGCGCCGTCTTCGCCCAGCTGGATTTTCGCATCGAGGCGCGCAACAACCGCCGCTTCCGCGAGAACTTTCGCGGAAACGACACGGTGGTCTTCCCCGAGGTGATCGAATCGCTGTCGACGGAGCGCATCCTGTCGATGAGCTTCATCGAGGGCACCAAGATCCTGGCCACCCGCAACACGCGTTCGGATCCCAAACGGGTGGCTCGGCTGGGGTTGGCGGTGCTGCTGAAGATGATCTTCGAAGACGGCTTCGTGCACGCCGACCTGCACCCCGGAAACATCTTCATCACCCCCGACGACAAGATCGCGCTTTTGGACCTGGGCCTGGTGGGCGAGCTGGACGATCCGCACCGGCGCGGGTTCGCGCGTTTCTTCGCCGCCTGGGCCCAGCGCGACGGCGACGCGATGGCCCGGATCATGTACGACATGTCCGCCAACGGTCAGTCGGGCGCCGCCCCACCCAACCCCGAGTCGTTCGAACGCTATCGCGCCGCCATCATCGAATTCGTGGGCCGCTACTGGGGCCAGCGCCTGGGCGAGGTCCAGGTGGGCAAGGTGCTGCTGGATATGCTGGGCATCCTGCGCCGCCACCGCGTGCGCGTGAACCCCAGCTTTACCATCGTCAACATCGCCATCGCCGTTACGGAAGGCATCGGCAAGCAGCTTGATCCGGAGCTAGATTTGATGGCCGAGGCGCTGCCCTATTTCCTGGCGCACCCGGTGGCCAGCTAGACGCGCGCCGACGACCTTCGCCGTGACAGTTTTCGCGGGATTACCCTGGCCTTGCTGCCAGATCAGAAGACCCGTAATATGCGGCCCTTAGCCTTGGTCCTATGACACGGAAGTCGTGGAGGCTATGGAGCAAGCGCGGATCCCCGATCGGTACAAGCTCCTCCAGGAGGTAGGACAAGGAGGCATGGCGATCGTGTATCGAGCGTCTGACAGCACGCTCAAGCGCGAGGTGGCGATCAAGATCCTGCACCAGCATTTGTCGGCGGAGCCCGAATCGAAAGCGCGCCTGGAACGCGAGGCGCAAGCGGTGGCGAAGCTGCGCCACGAGAACATTCTGGAGATCTTCGACTACTCGGGCACCGATTCGCATAGCTCGTACATCGTTACGGAGTTCATCGACGGACCGACGCTGAAGCAGTGGCTGAACGACCACGCCATCGCCCATCCGGAAGTAGCGGCGCTGATCGCCGCCGAAGTGGGCGGCGCCCTGGTGCACGCCCACGGTGCCGGCATCATCCACCGCGACATCAAGCCCGAGAACGTGATGATCCGAAAAGATGGGCTGCTGAAGCTAATGGACTTTGGCATCGCCCAGGTGGTCGACCTGCAGCGCATGACCGTGACCGGACAACTGCTGGGATCGCCGGCGTACATGGCGCCAGAGCTTATCGAAGGCAAGCCGCTCGACTTTCGCACCGACGTGTTTTCGATCGGGATCATGCTGTACCAGCTGGCCACGGGTCGCCTGCCGTTTTCGGGGAAGAACCCGCACGAGGTCTTGCGCCGCATCGGTGAGGGGCGCTTTCCCGATCCGCGCACCATCAACCGGCAGATAGGCGACGGCCTCAACCGCATCATCGCGCACGCCCTGGCCCGCAACCCCGACGATCGCTACGCCACCGTCGGGTTGTTGACCGCCGATCTGGCCGAATATCTGGGTGACGCCGGCCTCACCGACGTGCGGTCCGAGCTGCGGGCGTATTTTGCCGATCCGGCCGCCTTCGAACGCACCCTGCCCGATCGCATGGCCGGCGCGCTGGTTGTCGCCGCTGATCGACAGCTTGAGGAAGGGCGCTCGGCACGGGCGATGGAATTGTGGAACCGTGTGCTGGCCTTCAATCCACAGCACCCCGCCGTGTTGACGGCGCTAAAGCGCCTGGAGGGCCGCACCCGACTCAAGCACGCCGCCTTGGTCACCGCCATCGTGGGCGGCATCGCCGGAATGATCTGGGGCATCGCCCGCGTGCAGCCGGCGCCCGAGCCGCGACCAGCGCCGCCCATCGCCGCGTCGCCGACGCCGACCCCGACCCCGACGCCAAGCCTTGCCGAGAAAGCCGGCGCTACGCCGGTGGCGGCGCCGACGCCCCCGCCGCCCGTCGCCGCCGAAAGACGACCTGAGCCGCATCCCCGACCCATGCATGTCGGTCTCCCGGCAAAAGCGCCGGCAAACTCCGCGGAAGAAGCGACGGCGGCCGCCGGCGGCACCCGCACCTTTGTCCTTGGCCCGACGCCTCAGAACGTGGACGTTTACCTCGATGGTCAGCGGCAGTTCGCTTACGACCCCGACCACCAGAGCTTGTCCGTCCCGTGGACCGGCAACCATGTGATCGAATTCCGCAGCCCCTCTGATTGTTGCTTCGTCGAGAGGATCGAGGTCGGCCCCGACCGCCCCGCACCGCCCGACAACGTCCTTGCTCGCCGGTTGAAGTGGCGCCCGGCGCGCTTGCTGATCACCACTGATCCGCCGCTGCCCAACGCGCGCATCATGATCAAAGACCTGGTCCACGGCGGCAAGGCCACGCCCGCGGCGGCCGGCGAGGACGTGGCGGTACCATTTTTGGCCACCGACGAGCCCAGCAAAGAGATCGAAGTCGGGGTCGAGACCGGAGACAGCTTCACGTCCGATCGGGTGACGGTGCGAGCCGGGCAGCGCCTGACCCACGTGGTGAAAGTCAGGGCCGGCAACTAGTGTCGTTCGCTGTTTTGGTCCTTTCGGCGCTGATGGCTCTGGCGCCGCCGTCGCAAGAGTTCGACCGCGGCCGCGTCGCCTTCGGCCGCGGCGAATACCAGCGGGCGATCCAGATTCTAAAACCGCTGCTCTATCCCGACGTGCGGCTCGAGACCGAGGGCGAGGTGGTGCAGGCACACCGCATGCTGGGCGTGGCCAACCTGTTCGAAAGCCGCCCCGCCGACGCCAAATCCGAGTTTCGTAAGCTCCTGGAGCTCCGTCCAGACTATCGGTTCGATCCGCTGCTGGATCCGCCGCGGGTGGTGGATTTCTTCAATGGCGTCCTCAAGGACGAAGAAGAGGAGATCGCCACCCTCGAGGCCAAGCGCCGGAAGCAAGAGGCCGAGCTGGCCGCGCAGCGCCGCGAGGAAGCCGAGCGCCTGCGCGTCGCCAGCGCCAAGGTCGTGTTGTACGAACGCCATTCCTACCTGATGAACTTCGTACCGTTCGGGGCGGGGCAATTTCAAAACGGTCAGCGCCGCAAAGGGTGGTTGTTCGCCAGCGCCGAGGCTGGATTGGGGGCCATTTCGGTTTCTGCCTTTGTGGTCAACTTCGCCTACTACGGCGTGCGGCCGCAGCGGCACTGCCTGACCCCGCAGAACACCGACGTGGGCGGGCTGTCGACGCCGTGTCCGATGCCCGACGTCGACCACTCGCAGGAGGACCTGTCACGCGATCTTCTGCGCGTTCAACTGGCCAGCGGCGCGCTGTTCTTCGCCGCCGCCATCTGGGGCGCTGTCGACGCCATCCGCCACTATCAAGAGCGCGAGCTGCTGGAGGGCGACGCCATCCCGGCAGGCACCGGCCCCGCCGCTGCCAGACCGCAGGCAGCCCGCTTGCGCCTCGACCCGGGAATTCCCTCCGCACCCCTGGGCTTTGGGCTCGCGGGAGCGTTTTAACCAGGAGAAAGACGAGAGTCACATGGCGACGCTACGCATGCAGATGCCCGGCAAGGGCGTGAAGGTCTATCATATTTACAAAAAAATTACATCGCTTGGCCGCAGCGAAGAAGCGGACATCACCCTCCCCGACCCGCTGCTGGCCGAGAGCCACGCCCACATTCACTTTGACGGGCGCGACTTCAACATCGCCACCACCGACCGCGATGCCGAGCTGTACGTCAACGGCCGCAAGCGCAACAAGCACCGGTTGACCCACGAGGATCGCATCCGCCTGGGGTTCATCGAGCTCGAGTTCTCGCTTTACGACGAGCCGGTCACCGACGAGTCGGCGGCCCGCACCATGGCCGAGCTGAACTCGTACAAGAAGCTGCTCGAGTTCTCGCAGAAACTCATGGCCAGCTACGAGCTGCCCACGCTGCTGGAACAGCTCCTCGACGTGATGATCCAGGTCAGCAACGCCGACAAGGGCTTCCTGGTGCTGATGGAATCGGGCGAGCCGGTGGTGAAGGTGGCGCGCAACCTCCGCCGCGAGACCATCAGCGACGCCGTCAGCCAGCTGTCCGATTCCATCCTGGCCAGGGTGGTGAAAAGCCGGAAGGCGCTGATCATCAGCGATGCGCTGTCGGACAGCGAGTTCAAAAATTCGCTGTCGGTGGTGAATCTGAAACTGACCTCGGTGATGTGCGTGCCGCTCTTGGAACGCGGGAACATGCTGGGGATCATCTACGTAGGCAACGACAACGTGGCCCAGCTGTTCGAGGAGACGCACCTGGAAGTGCTGACCATCTTTGCTTCGCAGGCGTCGCTGTTGATCCGCAATGCCTTGCTGGTGAACGAACTGCAACTGGATAACCGGTCGCTGCAGGAACGGATGGAGCGCATGCGGTTTGGCGAGATTCTGGGTTCGTCGCCGCCCATGCAGGAGGTGTTTCGCAAGGTGCAGAAGGTGGCAGCGACGGACATCTCCGTGCTGGTCACCGGTGAGACCGGCACCGGCAAGGAGCTCATCGCCCGCGAGCTGCACAACCGCTCGACCCGCGCCAAGGGGCCCTTCGTCACCATCAACTGCGGCGCCATCCCGGAGAACCTGCTGGAGTCGGAGTTGTTCGGCCATGTCCGCGGCGCCTTCACCGGCGCGGTCAGCAACAAGCTTGGCCGCTTTCAGGCCGCCGACCGCGGCACCCTGTTCCTGGACGAGATCGGCGAGATGCCGCTGTCCTTGCAGGTGAAGATCCTGCGCGCGTTGCAAGAGCGAGTGGTGGTGCGCGTGGGCGACACCAACGCCGAGCCGATCGACATCCGCATCATCGCCGCCACCAACCGCGACCTGGAAGCAGAGATCAAGACCGGACGTTTTCGCGAGGATCTCTACTACCGTTTGAACGTCGTCCACCTGCACCTGCCGCCGCTGCGCGATCGCGGCGACGACATCGTGGTGCTGGCCCGCTACATGGTCGGGCGCTACTCGCCGGAATACGGCGGCAAGGTCCGCGGCCTCACCCCGAACGCCATCGCCGCCATCAAACGCCACCGCTGGCCCGGCAATATTCGCGAGCTGGAAAACCGGGTAAAAAAAGCCGTGGTTCTGGCCGACAAGGCGCTGCTTGGTCCCGAAGATCTGGATCTTTTGCCCGACGATCTGCCGCCGATCTTGCCTTTGCTGGAAGCGAAGGAAAAATTTCAGCGCGACTATATCAACGAGGTGCTGCTGCTGAACGCCGGCAACCGCACCAAGACCGCCCGCGACCTAGGCGTCGATCCGCGTACCATCTTCCGCCACCTCGAAAAAGAAGAAGGCGGCGATGGCGCCCCCGATCCCGAGCCGTCGCCCGCGACGGCGAAGGAGCCGCTGTAGGAGGCGCGCCTTCGCGCCGCCAAACGTCCCGGTCACCGCGCAATCCTGAGAAAAATCCTGACACCAATGTCCGAGTCCGCCGCGCTCGCCCCACGGAAATGACGCCGAAACCAGCACTTTTGGCCGTGGCACGCCCCGTGCTTTGTGGTTGGTTTTCGATCTTCGCAGCCCACGTGCGCTGCCGGGTTGCCGTGACCGTACTTTTGCTTTCGCTGCCCTGCGCTTGTGTTGTTCCGCTGGCTCCCGACTTTCAGGATCCGCCAGCCGCGCAGAACTTCGCCCCGGTCATCACCGATAGTTTTCCCGACGACGGCGCGGTGGTGACCGCGACGATGGTTCCCACGATGTTTCGAGTCACGGTCAAGGATCCGAACCTGAACGACAAGCTGCACGTCCGCTGGATCGCCGACTACCCGCCGTTTTCGGCCAATAGCCGCCGGCTCCTCGATCGGGACATCCCGCCCTCGAACGCCGCCACGCCGCAATCGACCGATGTCAGCATCACTATCGATTGCCTGACCTCGACGCTCGCGCTCGGCCTCACCCAGCACCAAATCATGGTGTTCATCGCCGACCGGGATTTTCTTCCCGGCGACAATCAGCCGCTGGATCGCAAGTTGACCGCGCTGCCCGACACCGCGGGACACGCCGAGGCACACTGGATCCTAAACCTGGAGTGCAAGTGACCAGCGCGCGTACAAGCGGACCGCCCGCCGCCGCGCTGATCGGCGCCTGGCTGGTGGCCACCGCTGGCTGCGCCGCACCGAGCACCACCGCGTCCGGCTGTCAGAAAGACACGCAGTGCCCGACGAATCAAGCCTGCATGGCCAGCACGTGCATCGCTCGCGAAGCGCCCACCGGCACCTTTTCGGTCGAACTGGTTCCCACCAGCGACGCCAACGCCGCCATAACCCAGATCAACGGCGTCACCTTCGACGGCAGCTCGGCGGCGTGGACCGCCCGACCGGAGGTGACGATCACCGGCGGCCTGGGCCTGGACGCCACTCTTGTTGGATCATCGCACGTGATCGCCACCCTGCCCTCAGCCATTCCCGGCCTTGCCGATCTCCAGTTCGAAAGCGAATGGCCGGCGGGCACCAAGAACACGCCGACGCAGTTCATGCTCAGCGTCCCTGACAGCGTGCTAGGCGCCAGCGCGCAAGTCGACGTGCTGCCCACGCCGCCCGATGATCGCAAGCAGGCGCCCATTTCGCTGCAAACCAAGCTGGCCACCACGCTGTGGCTGACGTTCCCCGCCGACGCGCTGACCGTGCACGGGCGACTGGTGTCGGCGATCAAGAACGGACGCGATGGATTCCTGGCCCGCGCGCTTCAAGGCGCCACCGTCATCAGCAACGTGGCCGAGACCCAATCCGGCGGCGTCTTCAGCTTGACCATTCCCACCGGAAACATCTCCAGCGATCCAACCGCCGCCATCACCGTCGAACTGTCGCCCAGCGACGACCAATCCGCCGATCCCCGTTTCACCTCGCACGCCGTCACGTTGACCAGCAACACCGATCTGGGCGACGTGCACTTGCCCGCCTATGGACAGCCGAACGTCTTTCGCTTCGAGGTGCACGGCGACAGCTCGACCGGCGATTCGATCGGCAACGCCGTGGTGCATGCCCACGCGTCGATCGACGGCAGCACGGACGGCTCGGCCGACTACACGCGCAGCGGACCGACGAACATGCAGGGCGTCGCCGATCTGTCGTTGCTGCCCGGCACCGCCGACACCTTGAGGCCCTATGACATCACCGTGGTCCCTCCGGCCGATTCCAAGTTCGGTGTGGTGTGCCTGCCGGCGTTCCCGCTGGCCGCCGGCGGTACCGCCGCCGCGCCAGCCCTGGCGAGCAAGGTGGTGCTCCCGCGCCGCGCGGTCGTCAGCGGCACAATCATCGACGCCAACCAGGCGCCGGTGGTCGGAATGACCATCGTCGCCACGCGCACCGACGTCAGCGCCAGCGGCGCCTGCTCGACGGCGGTGGCCGTGCCCAGCAGCATCACCAGCCGTCAAAGCGGCCAGTACCAGTTATTGCTGGATCCCGGCACCTACACCATCGACTATGACCCGCCGGCGGGCGCCGCCGTGCCACGCCTGACCGAGTCGGCGGTGCCGGTGGCTGGCGATGCCGAACGCAACGTCACCTTGCCGGCCGCCACGCTGGTCGAGGGCGTGGTGCAGGGCGTGGCCGGCGATACCTTGGCGTCGGTGTTGATTCACCTTTACCGCGTAAGGTGCAGTGCGATCGACCAACAACCCTGCAGCGGCCCCAATCGGTTGCCTCCGCTGCTGCGCGCGATCGCCCACACCGACAATACCGGCGCATTCCGGATGGTGGTGCCGCAGGGCAGCGGTTACTGACACCATTGTCTACCGAACGGTCCCCGCCCCGCAGGTTTTCGCCTACAATACCGGAATTGCTTCGAGGCTCACCCCATGACCAAGAACGAATGCTCCGCTCTGTTTCTGGCTTTTGTCACGGTCGCGTACCTCGGCTGCGGGCGCGATGCGCTCGACGACGGGTTCCCCACCACCAACATCGGTGACGGCACCGGTGGCAGCAACGGAACGGCTGGACAGTCGGGCGCTACCGGTGGGAAGCCGGGGACGGGCGGCGTTACCGGCAACGGCGGCGCGGCCGGTGGATCGATCGGAAGCGGGGGGCGCCCAGGCTCCGGTGGCGCGATCGGCGGATCGATCGGAAGTGGTGGACGTTCGGGCTCCGGCGGCGTGCCCGGCAGCGGGGGCAGCGGCGCCAGTGGCGGGAGCGTCGGCACCGGCGGCAAACCCGGAAGCGCCGGCGCACCCGGCGGTGGCGGCATCGCCTGCGGAACGATGACCTGTCAGCCAAGCACGCAGGCGTGTTGTCTGCAGATGAACAACGGCACGCGTTCCGATACCTGCATCAAAGCGGGCGCCGTTTGCCCGGGTGGCCCCAGCATCGGATGTCTGGGCGGCGATTGCGGCACGGGCAACATCTGCTGCGCGTCTTTGATCGGACTCACCACCGTGTGCACAGCGCCCCAACAGTGCGCGAATGGTCTGTCGGCCGTGCTCTGCGGCACCGACAGCGATTGTCCGGCGGCCCGCAGCCATTGCTGTCAAGCCGCCGGGATCAGCACCTGTGGCGCGGTCGCGTGCGGCGGCGGTGGGCCGGGTGGTGGCGGATCCGGAGGGCGCGGCAACAACAACCAGCCGGTTCCGCCCCCGCGCCCCTGAGCAAACGAAGGCGATCGCCGCAACCGCCACAGCGATTGTCCGTCAGTTCACGCTGACCAGCTCGGCTCCGTCACGCCCGCACAGCGTTGCGTCCGCTTCGTAGTGCGCGGCGCAATGCGGACAGATCTTGGCGGCGCCGCGTGTCACCCTGCCGCCACGCCCCCCTCGTCGATCGCCCTCCGTCACGGCCGTCGACGCCGACACCAGCTCTTCGGCGTCGAATGGACAGAACCGTTTGTCCGCCTCATAAAGGCGGGCGCAACGCGGACATTGCGTTCCCAGCGTAGGCCCGCCGATCGCCGCCCCACCGACGGGAACCAGCGCGCGCGCGTCGTGCGGACAATAGCGCAACCCCGACGGATATTGATGGCCGCACGCAGGACATATCTGGCCCGACGCGGGCGGCGCCGCCTTCGCCGGCGTCACCGCGGGGGACCTCTTCGCTGGCTGGCCCGCCACCGGTCGCGCCGCCTCCCACCGACGACGGATCACCGCCACGACCACCGCCGACGCCAGGACCGCCACCACCAAAAAGAGGACGAATTGAATCGGCATCGATCTCGCCTGGGCCTTTTACCCTAACAAGACGCCGGCGATTCGGACATTGTTCCGTCCGGTCGCGCGGGCAGCTGGCGGCTGGCGCTCACTTTTTGTGCCGCTTCTTTTCGTTCAAGGGCGCCGCCACACCCAACGACAATTTCGCTTCGGCTTGATCGACCGCTTGCTTGATGGCGTCCTTGATGCCATCGCGAACCGCGGCCGCCCCTTCGGTCTCGGCCTCGCGCTCGGTCACCTCTGACTCCACCCCGGACTCGCCGTAACCGCTGAACGCCAGCTTCGCGCCCGGGATCGCCGTTCCGAAAACCGTCAAACGCACGTTCACCGCCAGTCGGCGCAGGTGGCCGCCTGGGTTGGGCTCTTTCAGTTCGCGCTTGAGCTGCTCCAGCCGCAAGGTCACGTCGAAGCCGCGTAGGCCCCGTTTCTTCAGTTCGGCCACCAGGGCTTCGTCGTCGCCGCCCGGCACGTCCGACGCCCATTTCGGCCGCGACGACAGTTCGGCCCGCAAGGCTTCGGCAGCGAAAGTCTTCAGCGCGGCGTCGACGTCGTCGGGCGCCTTCACCGGCCCAACCCGGAAATAGTATTTGGCGGCGGCAAACGCCCCGTCCCCACCGGCCATCGCCAGCAGCATGGCTGCCGTCGCCGCGCAGACCAGCCCCCGAAGTGCACCCGATCGCATCTGAGCGCGTGCCCAAGACATGGTCCTGTATACTGCGCCGAAATGACCGGCGGGCCCAGGGCCAATCGAGACGACCGAACTTCCCTCGTGATCGGTGTCGGCATGGCAGCGCTGATTGTCATCGGTGTGGCCAGTGTCTTTGGCGACGGCATCGGGGCCGCGTTTGCTCCGGCGGGCGCGTCGTCCATGGGGGCGCGCGCCGCTGATTCGACCGTCACACCGCCCGCATCGTCGGTGGGCGTTGCCGTCGATGCGGGGGGGACCAAGTCTTGACCGCGCAGACGGCGCGGCATAACGTCCTCCCGCCGAACGCGGCGCCAACCCTCGCCGAGGCTTCATGATCAAGCTGACGATCACCGAAAAAGGGGGCGAACCCCGATCCTTGACGTTCGACAAAGACGAAGTGTCAATCGGCCGCGTCTCCGGCAATGACATCGTCCTGCCCAAAGGCAACATCTCGAAGCGACACTCGCGATTGATTATCAAAGACGGGACATTCGAACTGATCGATCTGAAGAGCACCAACGGCACTTATCTGAACGGCCGCAAGATCGTCGACAACGCCACCGTCGGCGGCTCGGATCGCATTCAGGTGGGCGACTTTCTGATCACCTTGGAGGGCGAAGGCGACGATAGCGACGGGCTGCGTGCCGGACAATCCAGCGCGGCGCGCGCCCTGCCGGTGCCACCACCGCCGCCACCGCCGGCCCGCGGCGGCTCGGGCTTGTCGGGACTGCCAGCGTTGCCCGACATCGGGGCCGACGACGACGTGGGCGACGAAGGCTATGGCACCAAGTCGCGGTCGGGCAGAGTGCCCATTCCACCGCCACCACCGCCGCCACGACGAAGCACGGCGCCTACAGCTCCGCTGGGGCTGGAGGACGATGGCGTGGACATCGGCGGGGACATGTCGCCTCCCTCACCGGCCGACGTTGCGTCGGCGGGCGATGAGCTCAGCGCCGCAAGCGGGCCGGCGCTGTTCGAAGGGCCGCGCAACGCCGCCTACGACGATGCCAGCCGGCCGATGTCCAGCGACCTGATCGATTCATTGGCTGAAGCCGGGGTCGCCGAAGGGGAAGCGGCAAGCCCCGATCTCTCCGTCGACGGGGGAATGACCGGGCCAGTTTCGGAGCCCGCACCGAATGCGGAAGCCGAGCCGATCGATCAACTGGACGCGCTGGTCGCTGACGCCACGGTCACCCAGATCATCATCGGCGGACCCAATAGCACGCTCGTCGAGCGAAACGGGAGACTGGAGCCGATCGACGGTGGACTGGGGGATCCCAACGCCGTAGCCGAATCGTTGTGGCGGCTGGCGAACACCGCGTTGCCGCCGCCGCCGCCCGACAACCCGGTGGTAGACGTCCGCCTCGCCGACGGCACGCGCATCGCCGCGATCTTTCCTCCGGCCGCCGTGGCCGGTGTCTGCGGTTCGATCCGTAAGCCGGCGCTGCCGGTGCATTCGCTGGCCGAACTGGCCGCGACCGGCGGTCTTAGCAAAGAGGCGCAGACGGTTATCGAAGCGGGGCTGGCGGCGCAGCGAAACCTGCTGATCACCGGCGACCCTGGTTCCGTCTCGATCTTGCTGAGCGCGGTCGCCGCCGCGATTCCCGGTGGGCGGCGCGTGGTTTCGTTGGGTGCCGGCGCTGGCCAGCCTGGCGCGGGCTGGACCGAGCTTGCGCCCGTCGGGGATCTGGCTGGTCTCATCCGCGTGGCTACGGCGTTGCGAGCCGACCACCTGCTGGTCGGAGAAATCCTTGGCGTCGAGCTGCTGGATCTGCTGCTGGCGGCGACGCATGGGCAAGAGGGAATCATCCTTGGTCTCAGCGCGCGCTCGGCCGGTGAAGCCATGGCCCGGTTGGAAGCACTGGCGGGGCAGGTGCCAGGCGCCCACAGCGTGGCGGCGCTGGCCAACAGCACGCTGGATCTGGTGCTGCACGTGACCGCGCTGACCGACGGTGGCTTGCGCGTCACGGAGATCGCCGAGGTGAAGATGGACGCCAGCAACCGCCTGACGGCCGACCCGGTGATGTCGTGGCGCAGCGAGGGCTCGCGCCGGGGCGCCGTCGGCAAGATGCAAATTCTCGGCGTGTCTTCGCGTCTGGCGGCGGCGATGGCGGGCGGAGGCGGCCCCCTGCCCTCGAACTTGACCCGCAAGTGATCGCGCCAACTCGGCCCGCCGTGCCTGGCCGCCGCTGATGTTCTTCGACAAGTTTCGTCAGGCGCAGTCACGACTGCCGACGGGCCTGATTCGCGTCGGACCGCCCGCCAAGAAGTCCGCCCTTGCCGCCGCCGATCGCGCCTTGCCATCGCCGCTGCCCGAAGAGCTGCGATCGTTCTTGGTTTCGTTTGACGGCGCCGATCTGTTTCACGGCAGCGTCGCCCTGGGTGGGGTCGGTAACGACGCCGACCCGTCGCTGCTGACCCTAAACGCCGACCCGACCGTGCAGGGGGACGATCTGATTTTCGCCGAGGCCGAGTTGGGGGATCGGTTCGCGCTGGACCAGAGAGGTCGCGTGTGGCGCCTGCGGGCTGGATCAGACGAGCGGGTTCTGGCCGGGTCGGCCTTCGGCAAATGGTTGGACGCGGTGGTGGCGCGGGAACAGATCCTTTACGACAAGGAAGGCGAGTTCAACGCCGACGCCTTCGAGCCCGATGGCGAGGAGGTGACGCCGCAGACGGCTCGACGCCAGGCCGAACGCGCCCTGCGCCAGGATCCCGGCTCGGCGGAGGCGCACCATGACCTGGGCACGGCGTTGCGGCGGCTGGGACGGCACCGGGAGGCGACGCAAGCGCTGGCGGCGGCGACCGCACTGGACCCGAGCAATCCATGGCCGTGGTTCGACCTTGGACGTCTATTACTGACGGAGGTCCAGGACGCCCCGGCGGCGGCCACGGCGTTCTCCGCGGCCGCGGCGCACGAGACTGGCCTTTCGGCCGCGCGCCTTTGCGCCTGGGTGGCCCGCGCGGCGGAACAGGCCGGCGATCGCCCTCAGCTTGAACAGGCGCGGCGCGTGGCCATGGCACGGGACGCCGGCATTGAAGACGATCTTCGCCGCGCCGTCGACGCCGCCGAACGCGACGCCGATGCGCCCGCCATGGATGAGGCGCGTGCGCTGCTGCGCGCGCTGACCGGGCAGCCAGTGCCAACGCCGCGCCGACGGCTGCCCGTGGTCACCGACAAAGGCTCAGAGCACGCAGCAGCCCCATCCAGACAACCGGCCGTCCGCTCCGACGCCGCCAGCAAACTGGCCAAAACTCGACGCCGCAAACCCGCTCGCTAGGAGATCGGACTTCGCCCCGACTCACCGTCTCTCCATCCACGGCAAAGAAAAACGGCCCGTCAGTCCAAGACCGACGAGCCGTTTCGCGGAACCGCGCGCCGAGGCGACTAGGCCAGGATTTCGGGAATATTGCCGCTGGTATACTTGCTCATCGGCTGGCCCCAGGTCTTGGCCGTACTTCCGAACACGCTTTGCAGGATGGTGAGGTGCACGTCCTGCAGGTTGGCATTGTTCAGCTTGATGTATTGCCCAGACTTGATCACCCCGCCGCCCGAGCCGACCAGAGCAATCGGCAGGTTGAGGCTATCGTGATTTCCACCGTTCATTCCGCTCAAGTATGTGATGATCGAGGAATCAAGGGCGGTTCCGTCGGCACCGTCGGAAATTCCCGCCAACTTTGTCGTCAGGTCGTTCAGGCGATCGACGTTCCACCAGCCACCCGTCGCAAACCCATCATTGGTGTTTCCGGCGTGCTGCAGGTTGTGGTACCCGCCGATGAGCGGCTGTGTGGTCGCTTTCGAGCCGGTCGATGTGAAGTTGCGCAGGGTGGTGAAGGAATAGACGAAGTCACTGCGAGCATCGTCAAGCATGAAGCTGACGACGCGGGTGAGGTCGCACTGGATCGCCATGGTGATGATGTCGATCATCAGCGACGCGTGCGTGCCGCGGTTGTATCCCGCCGGCGTATTGCCCACGCCGTAGATTTGCGTCGGCCGGGTCAACGGCATACACCCGCTGACCATGACCGGCATCGTTGGGTCGGCGACCCGCTGTTCCAGGGTACGGACCGATGTCATGAACTGATCCAGCTTGGCTCGGTCGCTGGTGCTCAGGCGCTTCTCCAGATCGGTCGAGCTGGCCAGGACGTAGTCCAGCGAACTCTTGTTCAACAAGCGTCGTCTCTCGGCATTGGGATCAGGCCCGGTCATCCCCGGTGTCGAGGTCGCGCCACCACCCATCAGGGCGTCAAAGGCCGCCTGGGGGCTGACGATCTTGTAAAGCGGACGGTCCGGCGCCGCCCATGAGATGCTGCGCGAGTGCTGACCAGGGATACCGTCAGGCGACGAATCCAAGGTGGACAGGCCCAACTGAATGGACGGAACCGGGGTCGGCGACATGCCGCCGTTCGCGGTCACGATCTGATTGGCGATCGCTTGGTCGATCGAGATGGCGTTGTTGTTCAGGCTAGGGCCGTTGGCGGCCACGCCAGTCCACGCCGACGCGCAGTTGTGTCCATGCGACGGTTCGATGTGACCGTTCCACGGACTGTAGTTGCCAACGCCACCGAGCACGGTCGTGTGCGCCTGGTTCGGCATCATCGGCTGCAAGATGGGCGATAACGTGTACGTCGCACCCGAGCCGGTCGGCGTCCAAAAATCGGCCGTTCCGCAGGAGAAGTAAACCGAGAAGTAGCGCTTCTTGCTAGCTGCGGCGGCCGCCCTGGCTTTCGTACCATTCGGCAAGAACGTCTCCAGCACCGGCAGTGAGAGCGCGATGCCCGCGCCCTTGAGTGCCTGTCGTCGTGTCCAGTTCTTTCCGTTCATTTGAATCACACTCCTTGGACGCGATAGAGAAAGGGGGCCGAAACCATCATCGTCTTAACAACCTGCTCAATTGACTGAGGAAAGTCGCCCCCCAGAGAAGACGCAGCGGAGGCCACCTGGGTTAGCTGGGCAACCTCGATCTCGCTCACGGGGCGTTGCCAGGCAACTGCTCCGAATTGGCGAATGATGCTCTGGGCGCAGCCGAGGTCGAACCGCGACGTCGGAGCGCAGGTCATGATCCGAGACCGAAGCGCGGGGTCGCCGAAGGCATTCGACACCAGAACCTGTACGCGATCGAAGTGCTGCTGGTAATCGCCTGGCGTCATCTCGCCGTCGTGGCCAATCAACGAAAGGCGATCGTCGTTGGAGAGCGTTACGCCGAGCGATCGTTGAACGGCTTGATCGTACTCCAGCGCATCAATGCGCTGAATCTGAACCCCCTCGCCACCCGCCACCGTTCCTATGGCGCTGGTATTGTCCTGAGCGCTTTCGCAACCTGCGAAGCCCAACATTCCCAGGCTGACTGCCGCAACCAGGGAGAGACGAACTCGAGCTGAGGAAGCTACACTTTCCATCATTTACTCCTCACAAGGCGAGCGCTGAATGAAAGCCGTCGTGGAGGCCCAACAGAAGGTCCGATTCCTTCTGTAAGGGAGTCTCTTACTATAATAGTCGCGGTGGCCAGCGTAAATCGATCAATATCCTGGGTCTGTAAGGGGTTTTTCCCGCCGCCTCGAAAGCCCGGCAAAAGAGACTGCCGCCTACCCGCCTAGGCGCGACATCTCATAAAGAGCCTGTCGCGCCGTCCTTTAATCAGTAAATATCGATTTGGTGAACCGGTCCAGAACAATCGGACGATTTGCTGGGTCTTTTTCGACCGTTCAAGGGACCGACCGGTCAACCACTGCCATCACCTGGCCCGCTTGATCCCGCCCTTTCAAGACTGCCGCCAAACGATGGGTCCCGGGCGGAATTACTATATTTATAGTGGCTTCCGCCGAATCGTTAAAGGATTGGCTGGCAATTGAGGCGCGCACGCCGCGTCTATCCTCGGCATAGATTAGTATTTGCGCGTCGCGCAACGAGCCCCGAACACCGGCCGCCTTGGCCGTCACGCTGGTTCCGTTCATCGCCAGCGTCAGGTCGACCCGGAAGAGGTGATTGATAAGACCCGCCGCGTAAGCCCCGATCTCAGGCAACAAAAGCCGAGCGCTGTCGGAGTAGACCGCGGCGTTCAAAAAAAATCGGACCCGGCCCGGCACCCGCTCGTAAGCCATCAAGCGGCGCTTGGGCAGCGCGCCAGGACCGTCTGCGGTCTCCACATATTGAACCCGACCCATCTCATGTAGTTCGAGCCGCGGAATATTCGGCAGACCGTAAGGCAGCGAATCCCGCGCTTGCATCAGTACGTCACGGCTGTTGGTGTCGCGGTCCACGATCGCGTCTTCCGGCAAGCTGCCGGGCGAAAAGAAACGTCGCTGGGTTCGGTCAGCCAACCCCTGGCTGTCAGGCGCCGAGATGAATGCCACCACATTCGGACGGTCAACCGGCGCTCCGGGTGCGGGCACGCCGCTGCGGCCATATGTCTCGGCGACGTAACGCTCGAAGGCCGAGCTACGGTCGAATGGGCTGCCGTTGCCACCGCTCAGATAGGCCTCGCGGAAATCGTTTCGAACGTGCGCCGGCTCGCCCGCGTCCTCTAGAATGCCCAGCGTCCCGCCCAGTGCCAGCAGGGCCCGGGCCAGAGCCGTCGACCGCGCGGCCGGCGCCGCCGCCGTCACCGATTGTTCGAGTTGGGCGTAAAAGGCGACCAGCCCACCGTCGTTCGCAGGCGAGACCAACCATTCCGTGGAGGGCATGCCGGAGAAATCAAAGCTAGTGCCAGTGGCCAGGCCACGCGGGCTGCCGCCAGCGTCTAGAACCAAACGCACCGAGTGGACTATTTCGGCAGCGCTTCCCCCCTGCTGCAGGCCAACCTTGCGACTGGGGTCGAAGAAGGTGTTGCGCGCCCGATCGCCCGGCGTTCCCGCCAGCACAGCGCCGGCCACCAGCCAGCTCATGGCCGTCGCGCTGCCGTCGTCACCAGGACGGTAGCCTTGCGCGGGATCCAGCGCTGCCAGCCGTTCGCGTAGCTCGCGTGCTTGCGCGGCTGGCACCAAATGCGGATCCAGCGTGACGGTCTCGAAGAGACCCAGCGGTCTCCCGAGGGCCCTGGCCAGGACATGATTCAACGTCGAAGCCAGAACCGCCCTCTCGGTGAGACCGGCATGGGTGGTCGCGGGGTCGTACGCGCGGGCGGCGCCGCTTGCTCCAAACGCCACCGCGATAGCCGCCGCCAGTGCGGTCCTGGTGCGCGTCACGGCGAGCGCTCCTCGCTGCTCGAGGCCGGCAGATCGGACAGGCGCGATTCGACCAGCTTGGCCAGCTTCAACAATTGTCCGGGCTCCGGGCACTGTGAGGCGCCACAGGTCAGTGACACCACCACGCCCCGATCACGCACCAGAAAGGCCAGGCCGTTGATCTGGTCGGACTTGGCTCGCAACGACGAATCGCCGATCTCGTCCTTGGCGACGGCGCCCGGCAATTCGCTCAAAAGCCGCTGGTATTGGACCTCGGCGGCAGCGGAGCCGAGCCGCCACACCCGCAGGCCGACGTCGTAACTTTCCGATTTGCCTTGTGCCTTGAAGTGCTGGCTGTCGTAAAACTCGGTGGTCGGCAGATCGGTCAGCTTGCCAGCCTCGAACTTTCCGACATAGCCGGTGACGCCGCGGATCTCGTCGTCGGTCAGCAAGTGCGAGATGTCCAAAGGCGTGGCGGTGGTGGCGACCGGCACCGCCGGTCCCTTCTCGGTCGTCACGGCGCGCTCGCCTTCCAACTCCAGGGCGGCGTTCTGAATCTCCCACGCCGCGGCCGCGCGTACCCGCGGCCCGCCACCCAGAAACACCACATGTTCGCTGTGGCGATAGTTAGACTGCCACTTTTCCAAGCGCACGCGATTGCCGTGCTGGCTGAAATCGCGGCGCGCTTCGCGGTCGGGGAACCGCCGATCGCTGCGCCACGCGACGTGACCGCGGTGATAGACGATCAAGGTGAATCGGCGCACCCGGGTGGAAAGGCCCGACGGCAATTCGCCGATGCGGGGGATGGTGTAACGTCCGTCGGCTCCCGTTTCGGTGACGAACTCGGTCGCGCCGGCGGGGGCCTGGAAACCGATGCCGTGCTCGAACGCCCACGACGCCGCCACCAACACGCCAGCGATCGGTCGGTCAGTGTCGGCATCAACAACGATCCCGTCGTATGGCCCCAGCAGATCAGCCGGCCTCACCGAATCGGGCCGTTCAGCGAAGGGCGCGCGTTCCACAAGCGGTCCGCAGCCAACAACGAACGCCATGGCCAAATTGACCGTGGCGACGGAAATTGTTAATGATCGAGGCACGTCGAATGGGTGAGGCCGCAAGCGGGAGCGGAAAGTCCGGCCCGCCTGTTATCAAAGGATTCCGCCGCTTGCAAACCCCTTCTACATGACCAAGTGCGGGCGGTGTGGAAACAGCAACGTTGGGCGGGTGGTCTTCTGCCAGTTTTGTGGGACTCGCCTGGCTCCCGATCGGTTGCCCGAACAGCCGTCGATCGAGGTCTCGATCGGCTCGGCGGCAGCGGCGCCGGCGCCGATACGCCCCGGATACGAGGCAGGCTTCCGGTTGACGGTGGTTCACCGCGATGGATCGGACGGCACGTCGTACAGCCTGCTCGGCGATCAGATCGATCTTGGGCGCAGTGAAGGCGATCTGCTGTTTGATGATCCGCACCTGGCCCCCCGGCACGCGCGCATCTCGGTCAGCCAGGGCGGTCGGGTGCTGTCGCCGCTGGAGACGCGCAACGGGGTCTATGTCCGCATCCGGGCCGCCTCCGAACTGGCTGACGGCGATCACTTCTTGCTGGGCAAGCAGGTGATGCGGTTCGAGGCGGTTCCTGAAATTGAGCGCAACCTGCGCCCGGCGGTCGAGCACGGGGTGGCGCTTTTTGGGACACCGACCCGTCCCGCGTGGTGTCGGTTGAGACAAGTGACCGCCGCCGGCGTTTCAAGAGATGTGTACTACGTCAGCCGTGGTGAAGTGGTGATCGGGCGCGAACAGGCGGACATTGTTTTCTCGGACGACGAGTTCATGTCCCGCCGCCACGCCCAGCTAAGCCTGCGGGGCGGACGGCCGCGCATCGAAGACCTGGGCAGCTCGAACGGGACGTTTCTCCGACTGAGGCGGGCGCACAACCTGTCGGCGGGAGATCTCATCCGGATCGGCGACGAACTCTTGCGATTCGAGCCCGGATAAGGCGAAGTATACGAGAGCCAATCCCCTCCCCAACGATCAATTGATGCCAACAACCCCGGACATCCAGATCGAAGTCTTCGGCAAGACCGACGTCGGTCTCATCCGCGAGCACAACGAGGACAATTTCCTCATTGCCGACGTCAGCGCCGGCATGCGCTCGAACAGCTTTGCGGCGCCGCAAACGCTGGCGCTGGGCGACAAAGGCGTCGCGCTGCTGGTCTGTGACGGCATGGGCGGCGCCGCTGCTGGCGAGGTGGCGGCGCAGATGGCCGTCGATTCGGTGTACGAAACTCTGGCCGCCGTTCCACCCATGACGCGCGATGGGTTCGCTCGCGCCTTGCGCCGCGCCGTCGAGGTGGCCAACGAAGCCATCTTCATCCAATCGCGCGACAACCAGAGCGAGCGCGGAATGGGTACCACCTGCACCGTTGCCGCGCTGACTGACACCACCCTGGTGGTCGCGCAGATCGGCGATTCGCGCTGTTATGTCCTGAGGCAGGGCCGCCTGGCCCAGGTGACCAAGGATCAATCGCTGGCCTGGCAGCTGATCGAAGCCGGGGCGATGACCGCCGAGGAAGCCAAGGCGTTCGAGCACGCCAACATCATCCTGCAGGCGCTGGGGGTTCAGGATCAGGTCGAGGTGGTGCTGTCGCAGGTCGATCTACGCCAGGGCGACGTCATCCTGCTGTGTTCGGACGGCCTGCATGGCCCCGTGGCCGACGAAGAGATCCTCGACGTGTTGACCACCGAGAGCGATCTCAAGCGCGCCGGCCAGGCGCTGATTCAAAAAGCGCTGGACCGCGACGGTCCGGACAACGTCACGGTGGTGCTGGCTCGTTTCGGCGGCGCCGCCCTGCCCCCTCCGGGACCTGCTGACGTCGTCAGCTTCGTGGGCTACGACCCCGGACCCGATCCTGACAACGAAGTACCGACGCCGATGGCCCCGCTGGCGCCGTCGGGCGGCGTGGCCACCGTGCAGGAACGGATTCCGCCGGAGCTTCTGCAGCAACAGGACGAGGTGGTGACCAAGGCCGACGGCGATCGGCGAAGCGCGATGGGCGACTTTGGTCAGCTCCCTGCCGCGGCGCCGGCCTCTCGCTCGATGCGATCGGTGGTGGCGTTGTTTTTCTTGGCCCTCATCGCCGCGGCGGTGGGCGGCATCTCGGTGATGAAGTGCGAGCGCGAACGCACCGCCACCGGTGAAATGCGCGGAGGCGGCCCGTAGGTCTGGCGACATGGCCATCTGTCCAAACTGCGGAACGATGCTGGAGCACGATGCGCGCTTTTGCGGCGCCTGCGGCAAGCGCATCGAGCCCATCGCCGCCACCGCCATCGGCCTGCCGTCGCCGGTGATTCATCAGCCATCGGCACCGCTGGCCGCGCCAAAACCCGCTGCCGCCCTGGCGCCTTCGCACGCGCGCGACGAGCCGAACCCGGCGCTGGCGTCGACGGTGGTCGCTGAAGCGATGCCGATCGCGTCCGGACCTCACGGCGCGGCGGCGCCAGCGCGGGCAGCGGCGGCCATCCGCACGCCCGCGCAGTCCCCCGAACAGATGATCGGCCGCACCTTGAACAACCGTTACATCGTCGAGGCGAAGATCGGCGAGGGCGGTTTCGGTGCGGTCTTCCTCGGCAAGCAGATCGCCACCGGGCGCGAGGTGGCGCTGAAGATCCTGCACCCACACAACGTCAGCGATTCGACCATCGTGGCCCGTTTTCGGCGTGAGGCGGAAGCCTGTTCGAAGCTGCGCGATCCGCACACCGTCACCACCTACGACTTCGACGAGGCCGAGGACGGCACATTGTTCCTGGCCATGGAGCTTTTGCGGGGCCGCAGCTTGCATCTGCTGCAAAAAAGCGAAGGTCCGTTTCCGCCCAAGCGCGTGCTGGGCATCCTGGACCAGGTGGCGCAGTCGCTGGGCGAGGCCCACGCCAACGGCATCGTTCACCGCGACATGAAGCCGGAGAACGTGATCATCGAGCGGCGCGAAGAGCAGGATTACGTCAAGGTCCTGGATTTCGGCATCGCCAAGATGATCTCCGGCGATCGCGAGGTCCAGGCGTTGACCGCCGTCGGGCAGACGCTGGGCACGTTGGAGTTCATGTCGCCGGAGCAGCTGCGCGGGCAGACGCTGGACGGACGTTCGGACATCTACGCGCTGGGGATGATGGCGTACGAGATGCTGACCGGCGGGCTGCCCTTCAAGAACGCCAAGAGCCCGATCGAGATCATCAACTTCCATATGAAAGAGGCGCCGCCGCCACCGTCGGCGCTGCGGCCCGAGTTGGAGATCCCCGAGGCAGTCGACGAGGTCATACAAAAGATGGTGGCCAAATCGCGCGACGACCGCCACGCCAATGCGGAAGAGCTACGCGCCCACATCGCGCGGGCGCTGGGCCCGGCGCAGAAGCGAAAGAAATCCGTCGCCAGCGTCAGCAGCCTGAGCATCGCCGGCCGAAGCCTTCCGCTGACCCTGCCGATGATCGCCGCCATCGCCGGCTCGCTGCTGGTGCTGGGCATGTTGATCTGGCTGCTCAAGCGCTGAGCGCGCTTGTGTCGAGCCGCTGCCGCTACCGAACGACGTGAAAGAATCGATCCCAGCGGATGGCTTTGAACCAGCTGGCCAGGCCCCAGCCGTCGCCGTTGGCGCGTGACCACCAGACGATCAGGGCCTTGCCCTTGATCAGATCGTGCTGGACCGTGCCCCAAACGCGCGAGTCGGATGAGTTGTCGCGGTTGTCGCCCATGACGAAGACGTTCCCAGGCGGCACCACCGTGCGGTTGTAGTCGCGGCCGCCGCGCATAGGCTCCTGGATGGTCTCGTGTGGTTTGCCGTCCAGGGTCTCGACCCAGTACTCGCAGTCGTCGCGGGCACCGCCGCCGGATTCGCTGCTGTGACAAGGTTTGGGTAGATGCTCGCGGGGCACGGCGTGGCCGTTGATGTAGACCGTCTCTTGCCGAACCTCGACCACATCGCCGGGCAATCCGACCACGCGCTTGATGTAATCGGTGCCGGGATCCAGCGGGTACTTGAAGACGATAACGTCGCCACGTTCGGGCTGGCGCAACTCGAGAATCTTGGTGTTGGTGAAGGGGATCGACAAGCCGTAAGCGAACTTGGACACGAAGATATGGTCGCCCACCTCCAGCGTCGGGATCATCGAGCCCGACGGGATCTGGAACGCCTCGACCACGAACGCGCGCAGCAAGAGGGCCACCGCCACCGCCACGCCGATCGATTCGGAATATTCACGCAGCGTCGACTTGCGCGCGAAGCTGAGGTGCTGGTCCATGTGCTCGTCCAGCAGGGTGATGGCCTTGCGCAAGGCTTCTAGGTCGTCGGTCCGCAGAGCGGCGTCGACGCCGTCGGCGGCGACGGAGATCTCGCCCAACACCTCTTTCGGGATGCGATATCCCTTCTTTTTCAGGATGCGGCGCGCTTCCTTGACCAGGTGTTGGCCTTCGCCACGCGCGCGCCGCGAGGCGCTTCGTTGTCTCCACCAGCCGACCATTTCAGACATCAGTCAGTCCACCTTCAAAATTGCCAAAAAGGCTTCCTGGGGAATTTCCACGTTGCCAACCTGCTTCATTCTTTTCTTACCTTCCTTCTGCTTCTCCAGCAACTTGCGCTTGCGGGTGATGTCGCCACCGTAGCATTTGGCGGTGACGTTCTTGCGCAACGCCTTGACCGTGGTCCGGGCGATCACGCGCGAGCCGATGGCCGCCTGAATGGCCACCTCGAATTGCTGCTGCGGGATCAGCTCCTTCATCTTGACGCACAGGTCGCGGCCTTTGTTGTACGACCCTTCACGGTGGACGATCAGCGACAGCGAATCGACGCGATCGCCGTTGACCAGCAAGTCCATGCGCACGAGGTCAGCGGCCCGGTAATCCTTCGGCTCATAGTCCAGCGACGCATAACCGCGCGAGACCGATTTCAGGCGGTCGTAAAAACCGAAGACCATCTCGGTCAGCGGAAGGTCGTAGCGAATGATCACTCGTTTCTCCCCGGCGTATGTCAGGCCGGTCTGCGTGCCGCGCTTCTCCTCACACAACTTGAGGATGCCCCCCACATATTCCGGCGGCGTGTGGATGGTGACGGCGATGATCGGCTCCTCGATGCGATCGATGTCGCCCTCGCTGGGGAATTTCGCCGGGTTATCCAGTTCGAAGGTGCTGCCGTCGCGCAGGACCACCCGGAACCGCACCGTCGGCGCGGTGGTGATGAGATCCAGGTTGTACTCGCGCTCGAGCCGTTCCTGCACGATCTCCATGTGCAAAAGGCCAAGAAAGCCACAGCGAAATCCGAAGCCCAGCGCCGCTGACGTCTCGGGCTCGCGCGAGAACGAAGCGTCGTTGAGGCGCAGCTTGTCCAGCGCGTCGCGCAGGTCCTCGTACTTGGCGGTGTCAGTGGGAAAAATACCGGCGAACACCATCGGCTTGGCGGGCTGGAAACCGGGCAGCGGTTGCACCTGCACGGTGCCCGCGCTGGTGATGGTGTCGCCCACCCGGGCGTCGGCGACCTCTTTGATCGCCGCGGTGAAAAAGCCCACCTCGCCCGGCCCGAGATCGGCCACCTCGCGCGGGAACGGCGTGAAAACGCCCAGCGCTTGAATCTCGTACTCGCGTTGCGCGGCGATGAAGCGGACTTTTTGCTTCGGCCGCAGGACGCCGTCGACCACCCGCACCAGGATCACCACGCCGCGATAGGAGTCGTACCAGCTGTCCAGCAACAACACGCGCAAGGCCGCGTCGGCGTTGCCCTTGGGCGGCGGGACGAGGGCGATCACTGACTCCAGGATCTCGTGGATGCCGATCCCTTCTTTCGCCGAAGCCAGGATGGCGCCCGAGGCGTCGATGCCAACCACCTCTTCGATCTGGCGGCGGACATTTTCGGGATCGGCGGCCGGCAGATCGATCTTGTTGATCACCGGGACAATCGCCAGGTTCAGATTCACCGCCAAGTAGACGTTGGCCAGCGTCTGGGCCTCCACACCCTGCGAGGCATCAACCACCAGCACCGCGCCCTCGCACGCGGCCAGCGAACGCGACACCTCATAGTGAAAGTCAACGTGCCCGGGCGTATCGATCAGATTCAGCTCGTAGGTCTTGCCGTCGGCGGCGGCGTAATTGAGGCGCGTGGTCGCCGCCTTGATGGTGATGCCGCGCTCACGCTCAAGATCCATGGTGTCCAGAAGCTGCGCCTTGCGCTCGCGATCGGTGACCGCGCCGGCGGCGTCCAGCAAGCGATCGGCCAGCGTCGATTTGCCGTGATCAATGTGCGCGATGATCGAGAAGTTACGGATGAGATGGGTCGGTGTTGGCATGAAGAAATTGCCCGCGCGAAAAGATCACGGGCGTCCTTGGGTGGCTAAACGCGATGGCTGCGGCAGCCAACTACTTCGCCGGCACGTCCAGTGTGAGCTGACCGGGGAGGTGGTGCTTCTGCTTTTCCAAAACCATGTCGATGCCCTGACGGATGTACTCGGCGACCGGAACCTTGGTCTTGTCGTGCAGCTGCTTCAAACGCTGGCTTTGCTCCGGCGTGATGTAGATGGTCGTGGAAATCTTGTTCCTGGCCATGAAGTGACAATGCATGACCATATGTCGTTCCGTCAACGGAACATACTTGATGGGAAAGGACTTTCGCCCTAACGTAATTCGCCATGGTGCCCTCTGTGCAGAGCCGTTCGGTGCTGGTGTCGCGTCCGTCGGGCCGTTTGGCCGCAACCCTGGCCGTCGGTCTGGCAACGCTGGCGCCGGCCTGTGGCGGCACCCAGCGTCCCGCCGATTCGATGCAGGAAGCGTCCAACGTGCCGGCCGCACCCTCGGTTGATCGCACCAAGTGCAGCGACAAGGGCAAGCAGGTGATCACCTCCGATACCAACGGAGACAAGCAGCCCGACGTCTGGAAGTACTTCGTAACCGCCCAGCAAGGTGGTCAGACAGTTTCCGTGCTCTCGTGCAAGCTGGTCGATCTGAATCACGACGGCAAGGTGGATATTGTTTATTACTACGACGCCGGCGGCGCGCAGACGACGCTGGAAGAGGCCGACCTCGACTTTGACGGCAAGTTCGACCTGACGATCTATTACGCCAACGGCAAAAAGATCCGCGAGGAACTCGACTCGAACTTTGACCAGAAGGCCGACATCTGGAAGTACTACGAGGACGAAAAGCTGGTGCGCATCGAGCTCGACACCAATTACGACGGCAAGGTCGACCAGTGGCAATACTACGAGGGTGGCAAGCTGGACCGCATCGGCTATGACACCTCGGGCTCCGGCCGCGTCGACAAGTGGGATCGCGCCCCCGAGAGCGAAGAACCGGGGGGCGCGTCGGCCGAAAACACCGGTGGCGCGGCCGCGCCCGCGTTGGCAAGCGGCGCCGCCGCCAACGCGTCCACCACCCCGCCCGCCGCCACCACGCCTCCGCCAGCCGCTTCTCCCGCCGCCAAGCCGACCACGCCTGCCCCCGCCGCACCGAAGAAGTAACCCCGCGCTCCAGCCCGCTCCCGTCAGATCGGAGGCGGGCTTTGCCCGCTGGAGACACCACAGGCCGCCAGAGATCCGCCCCCGGCTCTCGTCGCGCGGGGTGGGCTATTCGCAGTGGCTGTTGTGCTTGGCGGCCAGCGCTTGCGCCTCCGCGAAGCGATCACTTTGCTTGAGCCTGCGCAGGACGATTTCGTACTCGCGCAACGCCTTGCACGCATCGCCGTGGCCGGTCAGCGCCTCGGCCAGCCAGCGCTCGGCCAGGTGACGACGACCGGCTTTCAACGCCAGCGTCCCGGCGACGTACGCCGCCACCGGACTGCGATCCGGGCGGTGCTCGACTGATTCAACAAAGCGGATGACGTGGTGCCGGCTGCCGGTCATTCCCAGCGACGACAGCCAGCGCAGATCCGGATCACCGTCGACGATACCGGCGCCACCATAGTCGGGGGTGAGCGAGGCGCTCGCTTCCTCCGCGCGCGCCGACACCAATCGTGACTCGACCCCAGCCGGGTGAATCCCGGCCGGCGGCGCCGCCGCCAAGCCGCGGCCGATGGCCACCGCCACGTTGGCCCAGGCCAGCGCTGGAAATGCCGCGCTCACGCGTCGGCCGGCGCTGTCCGCAACGGCCGCCGCCTCGTCAATCTCGCCCAGGTTCGCCAGTGCCTGGGCCACGCCACCCAGCACGCGTGGATTGGTGCTGTGAACCGCCGCGGCCCGGCGCGCCTCCGCCAGCGCGCCCGCTCGATCGCCGGCCAGCCGTTTTTCGACCGCCAGGTTCAGCGCACACGCCGCCCGCACCGTCGACGAAGTCTCGCCGTCGCGCGCGCAAACCTTTATCAGGCGTTCGGAAATGCCGGCCGGGCTCTTTCGTGCCGGATTTCGCGCCGCGCGCAACGCTTCCTGATCCAGCAGCAACCATAAAGCCTCGTCGCTGCCGCTGGCCAACGACGGTTCCAGCAGCTCCAGCGCGGCATTGGCGCGCCCCCGATCGAGCTCCAGCGCCGCCACCGTTGGCCGCGCCACGCCCCAGGTCTGGCCCAGGCCCGGCTGCCGTTGCAGCAGCGCCGCCGCCGCCTCCAGGTCGCCGCTGCGATAACGAGTGGCAGCCGCCGCCAGCAACACGCGGCGATCATCGGGCGCCGCCGCCAACGCCGCGCGCACCGCCTCCGCCGCCGCCAATGGATCGCCGTCGGCCAGCGCCAGCAACGCCCTGGCTGCCGCCGCCTGCGCTCCTAGCAACGTCGACCAGGCCGCTCGGTTGCTGCCCTCGGCGGTCAGGCGCTGGGCTTCGCTTTTGTCGACGGTGATGCCGTGATCGAACGCCAGAACAGCTTCGACGAACGCCAGGTTGATGCGGGTGCCGTCGTCGGCGGGCACCTTGTTCCACCGCTTCTGCCCGATGTCCCGCCCCTGCAGCAGCCGCCGCAACGTGCCGGATGCCAGGTCAGCCTCGATCTCCGCGGCGGCCTGTTCGCCGCCGACGGGCGGCAACGAACGCGCGTCGGTCGGTGTGCCGGAGACCCGCCTTCCCGACAAGGTTCGCCCACTGTGCAAGCTCCACGCGCCCAGGACCAAGATCAGCAACGCCGGCACGCCGACGATCAGCGACCAGCGCGTGACCGACCGACCGGACGGAACATCCAGGCGCATCAGTTCTTCGGTGGCGATAGGCGGGAAGCTGCCGGTGGGCGTGTAGGAACGCTCGGTCGGTGTCGCGCTGTCCGGACGCGGGGGCGCAGCGGGCGGTGGCGTGGGCGCGGCGGCAGCGTACTCGCGCAGGTCGACATCACCGAAACGGACCGTCGTCGCGCGCACCTTGTCCCTGCCGGCCGGCGGAGGCGTTCCTTCCCCCTGCCGTCGGTCGCCTTGACGGCGCTCACCGACCCGGCGCTCGACCAGCCCGCGCGGCGGCGTGACCTTGGTGATCTCCGCGTCCTGAAATCCATCGTCGAAAGGCACGCCCTCGCTCAGCGATTCCAGCAGCGCCTGCAGCTCTTGCGTCCACACGATCTCGGAGCGCGTACGCGTCAACATCGCCACCGCTTCCGCGCGGCGGTCGGTCACCGCCATCACCTTGGCGAGATAACGGTAGGCGTCCGCGTGGTGTGGGTGCTGGCGGATGGTGTCCAGCAAGCGCATCTCGGCCTGCGCTGTTTTTCCCGCCTCCAGCCAGGCGCGCGCCAGCGCCACCTGACCAGTCGGCAGATCGGGGTGGTGAATCAGTCCCTGCAGGCAGACCGATTCGGCCTCATCTAATTTTCCGTCGTCGCACAACGCGTGCGCCAACGCCACGAACGTGGTCGAGCGCGGACTCGCCCGCACAGCAGCGCGCATGCGCTCTAGCCGTTCCGCCCCCTCCGGATGGCCGGACTTCACGGGGGGAGTATTAGTCCAGGAGCAGCGTCGGTAAATATTTTTCCGACGCGTTATGACTTACCGAGATCGAATCCGTCATGCAGCGAACGCACTGCGAGCTCGGCGTACTTTGCGTCGACGACGCAGGAGATCTTGATCTCCGACGTCGAGATGAGGTGCACGTGGATGTTCTCTCGCGCCAAAATCTCGAACATCTTCAACGCCACCCCGGCATGCGAGCGCATGCCCACGCCCACCACCGACACCTTCGAAAGGTTCTGTTCGGTCGTGATCTGCTCCACGCCGAAAATGTTGGCACAATGTTTCGTCAAAAGATCTTTCGCCTTGGCCAGATCGGCCGACGGTAACGTGAACGTCAGGTTGATCCGGCCATCCTGGATGAATGCCTGCACAATGACATCGACCACGATGCCCGCGCCGGCCAGCGGCTTGAACACCTGGGCCTGGATCCCCGGCTTGTCAGGGATCCCATGGAGGCTGATCTTCGCTTCGTCCCTGGTGGCGGTGACGCCGGCAACCACGACGGCTTCCATGGCTTTCTCCTCGGGAACCACCCAGGTTCCCTGATTGTCGTTGAAGCTGGACCGCACGTGAATCGGCACGGCGAACTTCATACCGAATTCCACCGACCGGATCTGCAAGACCTTGGCCCCCAGCGACGCCAGCTCGAGCATCTCTTCATAGCTGATGCGATCGACCTTGCGCGCGGTGGGCACCACGTTGGGATCGGCGGTATAGACGCCGTCCACGTCGGTATAGATCTCGCACGAGTCAGCCTTCAGCGCCGCCGCCACCGCCACCGCCGAGGTGTCCGAGCCGCCGCGCCCCAGCGTGGTGATGTTGCCTTCGCGGTCGGCCCCCTGAAAGCCGGCGATCACCGCGATCTTGCCGGCGGCCAGCGCCCCTTTGATCAACCGGTCGTCGATCTCCTGGATGCGCGCCCGGGCGAACGCGCTGTCGGTCAGGATCCGGACCTGATGTCCCAGCAGCGAGATCGCTTGACCGCCCTCGGCCTGGATGGCCAGCGCCACCAGACCGACGGTGACCTGCTCGCCAGTGGACGCGACGACGTCCAGCTCGCGTTCATCGGGGCTTTCGCTGAGCTGCCTGGCCAGGGCCAGCAGGCGATTGGTCTCGCCCGACATCGCCGAGACCACCACCACCACATCGTGCCCTTGTTTCTGGGTGGCCAGACAGCGCTTGGCCACCGCGCGGATGCGCTCGATCGGTCCCACCGATGTTCCGCCGAATTTCTGGACGATCAACAAGGCGCGCCACTTTCCACTAGCGGGCCGGGCGGCGTCAAGACGCTGCTAGGATGGGCGTATGGCCGAAGCTTTGACCGTTCACATCACCGCGCCCGACGCCGCCCAGGCGGCGGAGATGGCGCGCACCTTGGTGTCCGAGGGTCTGTGCGCGTGCGTGAACATCGTGCCGGACGTGCGGTCGATCTATCTCTACGATGGCAAGATCTGCGACGAGCCCGAAGTGCTGTGCATCGTGAAGACCCGCCCGACCTTGTTCGAACGCCTGCAACGACGCGTGCTGGAGCTGCACCCGTACGAGGTGCCCGAGGTGCTGGCCTTCGCCGTGGACGAGGGCAGTCCGGCCTATCTTGATTGGCTGCGCCAGTCGACGACGGCGGAGTGAACGATTTAGCGTCGGCGCCTCGCTGATTCGGCCAGCGTGTGCGCCGCCTGACGCGCGGCCGCCGCGACGGTGGGCTCGCTCTCGCGAGCAGCGGCCCGTGCCAGAGCGGGCGCCACCTTGGCGTCGCCCAGCTTGACCAGGGCGCGCGCCGCTTCGATTCGCACCGGCACGTATTCGTCGCTCTCCAGTCGATCGATCAAGGCGTCGCGCGCCGCGTGACCGCCGACTGGTCCAAGCTGACCAAGCGCCACCACCGTCTCGCGGCGGTTCTGCACCTCGGGCAGGGCGCGGATGAGAAACGGCACCGCCCGCGCGTCGCCCGAACGACCAAGCGCTTCGACGATGTCGCGGCACAGGGCGACGTCCGAGCACGGCGACAACGTCTGGCCCAGCAACGACAAGCCGCTGCGATCGCCCACCGACAACAGGGCCAGCGCGCCGCGCACCCGTTGCCCCTGATCGGGCGTGGTTTGGGCGAGTGACGCCTGGACCCGGGCACGCGCCCGCTCATCGCCCAGTCGGGCCGCGCCGATCGACGCCCAGGCGGCGACGGCGGGATCGGGATCGGCGGCTGCCTGATTCAACACCGCGGCGGTCGGCGGCTGCGCAGGCAGTGTCGCCAGCAGGCGGGCCGCCTCGCGCCGAAGATCCAGCGACGCGTTCGAAGCCAGCAGCACCGCCAGCTCGCCCGCCGCCCCGACATCGTTCAAACGACCGCGCTCGATGGCCCGCGGTGGCGGCTCGCTGTCGCTGGTAGGAGAATTTTTCGCCGCCGCGGGTTCCAGGGCCATGCCGTCATCCAGCCAGCGATCGAGGATCGCCCGCAGCGCCGCCACTCGATCGGGGCGGGCGTCGGCCAGGTTCTGCCGCTCGCCGGGATCGCGCGCCAGATCGTAATACGCGCAAAATCCGCCGCGCATGTCGCAGATCAATTTTTCGCTGCCGAAAATCACCGCCCGCCGATCGTCAACCTCGGCGAAGGCGGGCGGCAAACGATCGGCCGCCGCCGGCGGCCGCGCCAGCCAGGGACCGAGATCCGTGCCGCGCATGCGCACCGGCACCGGGATGTTCACCACGTTCAACAACGTCGGCGTCACGTCGACCAGTTGCACCTGGTTGGCGATCACCGCCGGCGCCACGCCGGGAACGGCGATCAGCAGCGGGATGTGCAGCTGCTCCTCGTACAGCGACGTGCCGTGGTACCGGCCGCCGTGTTCGTCGAACTCCTCGCCGTGATCGGCGGCCAGCACCACCACCGTGTTCGGCCGCCGCGCTTCGACGTACGCCAGCAAGCGCCCCACGGCGGCATCGACATAGGCGATCTCGCTGTCGTAACGATCGACGTCGCCGTTGCCCAGATCGAATCCCGGGTGGATCTGATACGGCTCGTGCGGTTCGAAGAAGTGTACCCAGACGAACGACTTGGCCGGTTTCACGTCGTCGTAGTAGTGAATCACCTGATCGACCCGCCGTTCTGCGTCGAGGTATTCGAACTTGACGTACTCGAAGCCGAAGTTGCTGTCGGCGTACGCCTGCAGTTTTTCGCCGTCGATGAAGAACACCGCCGGCGGATAAAAAGCCGCCGTTCGCCAGCCGTAGGTCCGCATCACGCTCGGCACCGGTTCATGAAACTGTCCCGGCGCTACCCGGGCCAGGGTGGCGAAGTATTTTCCCGTCAGCAGCGAAGCGATGGAGAACGACGTGTGCGGAGCCTGGGCGTAGGCGCGGGCGAACCGCGTGGCGCGGCCGGCCAGCGCGTCGAGGTGAGGCGTGATCGGCCGCCGGTAACCGTAAGCGCCCAGGTGATCCGCGCGAAGCGCGTCGATGGTGATGATCAGCAGATTGGCGTCGGGTCGGTGCGGCCCGTCTGGCAGCGGGCGATCGTCGCGAACAAGAGCGGCGGCGCGATCGGTGGCGGCGACAGTGGTCCCCCGCATCGACAGCGGCGCCAGGCCCAGCAATCGCCCGACGATGGCGGTGCGTTCGTAGGCGGCAAAGCGCAAGATCTGGCTGCGCGGCAGCGCCGCCAGCGACGCCCCGCAAGCCGCCACCGCCATCAGCACCGCGCCGGCGAATACCGATCGCGACCGACGGCCCGGCCCGATGACGTTCAGCCGCAATCGAAACGCCAGGATCGCCAGGACCACCGTGACCAGCGCCAGTGTGGCGTGAAACCAGGCGTATAGGCGCACCAGCACCATCAAGTTCACGGCGTGCGCGGCACCCGCGACGCCGACCAGCAACAACCAGCGCCCGGGCGCGCCAGGCGATGCATCCTCCAGCCAGCGACGATAGACACCGCCGAGCAGCAGCAGCGCGACCAGCCCGGCGATCACCAGCACCGCCGAGATCACCTGATGTCCCGGCACCGCCGCCGCCTGATGCCCGGCGAACGTCGCGCGCGCGTCGGAAATCAGCAGCGGCAACGCCACCAGCGCCAGCGCCACCTCGGGCGCACGACGCCAGCGCGCCGCCGTTGGCCCTTGCAGCCGGGTCGCGCGCAGCGCCGCCGCCGCGCCCACCAGCGCGCCGGCCAGCAACCCGACCACCGCCAGCACGCTGGCGTCGAGCGCGATCAGCCGAATCGCTTTTGCGAACGACAAGCCGCCCACGCCGCGAATCACCGCGCACGCCGCGTCCGCCGCGCCGGACACCGCGCCGCCGGCGAGACCAGCCGCCGCCCATCGCCGCATGATCGCCACGCTAGCCGGTCTCCTCGCCATAGACCGCGGCCTTCGCCCAGCGGGCGCGGACGGCGGCGCCGAGGGCGGCGTGTTCGGGACGGCCGAGGTCGGGATCGCCATCGACCAGGCGTTCGGCCTCGGCGCGCGCGAGGTCCAGCAACGCCAGCGTGCCTGGGAGATCGCCAAACATCAGCGCCGGCGCGCCGGCTTGCCGCCGTCCGAACAGATCGCCAGGACCACGCAGGGCCAGGTCAGCTTCGGCGATGCAGAAGCCGTCGCTGGTCTCGGTCAAGCACCGCAAACGCTCGATCGCCGACGCCGTCGCGGCTGGTTCGCCGTCGCCGCCTTGATTGAGCAACAACAGACAGCGACCGGCGTGCGCGCCCCGCCCCACCCGCCCGCGCAGTTGATGCAATTGGGCCAGGCCGAAACGATCCGCTTCTTCGATCAGCATGACGGTGGCGTTGCCGACGTCGATGCCTAGCTCGACCACCGTGGTGGCGACCAGGACGTCCAGGGCGCCCGCGGCGAAGGCGCGCAACACGGCGTCTTTCTCCGCGCTTTTCAGGGCGCCGTGTAGCAGGCCCACCCGCGCCGGCGCCAGCCGACGGATCAACGTTCGGTGGTGCGCCACCGCGGTGACACTGCCAGAGCGCGCCGAATGCTCTCGCGTCGGGCAGACCACGAACGCCTGGCGACCGGCCGCCACCGCATCGGCCAGGGCGCGATAGGCGCCGTCCCGCTGCTCGTCGGTGGCGCACAAGACGGTGGCGATGGGCTGTCGCCCGGGCGGGTGATCAGAAAGCACGGTGGCGTCGAGATCGCCGTAAAGGGTCAGCGCCAGCGATCGCGGAATCGGCGTCGCTGACATCACCAGCAGATGCGGCGCCGAGCCCTCACCAGCCCGCAAGCGCGCGCGCTGGGCGACCCCAAAACGGTGCTGTTCGTCGACCACCACCAGCCGCAGATCCGCGCAGTCGGCGGCGGCATCCAGCAACGCCTGCGTGCCCACCAGCAGATCGATGGCGCCCTTCCCCAGGCTTTCCCGCAATCGCTGGCGCTCGACGCGCGTGGTGGCGGCGGTCAGCAGGGCCACGCGCAACCCGAACGGCTGTCCCAGCTTCGTCAGCGTGCGGCGGTGCTGTTCCGCCAGGACCTCCGTCGGTGCCATGACCAACGTCTGACCACCGGCGCGCGCCGCCGCGATGGCCGCCAGCAGCGCCACCACCGTCTTGCCGCTGCCCACGTCGCCGATCAGCAGACGCTGCATCGGCCGCGGCGCATCCAGGTCGGCGACGATCGCCGCTACCGCCGCCTGTTGCCCAGCGGTCAGCGAGAAAGGCAGGCGGGTCTGGGCATCGGCCAGCAGGGCCGCGGCGTCGACGGCGCAGCCGCGGGCCGGCAACGCCCGCGCACTGGCGCGGTCGAGGCAAAAGCCCACTTGCAGGATCAGCAATTCCTCCAGCGCCAGTCGCCGATGGGCAGGCGATCGGCCGGCCGCGAGATCCTCCAGCTCAGCCGGCGATAATCCCGCCTCCGGCAAATGCAGCGCGCGCAACGCCACCGCCAGCGGCGGTAAGCCGCAGCTTTGGCGAAGGCAGGCCGGCAACACATCGTCATCGTCATCGACGTCCAGTCCGGCCACCGCCGCGGCGATCATTTTTTCCAGTACCCGGCCCCCGATGCCGTCGACGGCCGGGTAACGCGCGCGGATCCCGGGAACACCGCCCCCCGCCACCAGCGACGTCAGGTTGGTGGGGTGAATCAGCTCGGCCTTGTCTTCGTCGTTCCAGCGCAACGGACCGGCCAGCGTCACCACGCTGTCCTTGGCGAATGATTTGGCCATGCCGCCCGGCGGGCGAAACCAGCGTGCCCGCAGCGTCGCGCCGTCGTCATCGATCGTGACGTCCAGAAAACGGCGCGGAAAAATGTGCACCTTGCGCACCACCCCGCGTACCACCACCAGCCGATCCGCCAGCGCGGCGCCCAGCGTGGCGATCTTGCTTTGCACGCGCAGATCGTCGTACCCGCGCGGCAGGTGGCGCAGCAGATCGCCGACGGTGACGATGCCGGCGGCCGCCAGGCGCGCCCGCGTCTTGGGCCCAGCGCCCGGCAGCGTCGACAGCGAATCGCCGCCGCCCTGCCCCGCCGCCCGACTACCGTTTGTAGGTAAAACGGAGCTCGTAATCGCAGAGGTAGAAGACATCCCCCTCGTCGATCCGTTTGTTGTCGATGCGCATGCCCTTGAAGTCGATGCCGTTGGTCGACCCCAGGTCCTTGATGAAGTAGGTGCCGTTGCGCCGAATGACGGCGGCGTGCTTGCGCGAGATGTTGCCGTCCTTGATCGGCAGATCCGACGATTTTGACCCGCGACCAATGATGAACTGGTCCTTGTCGATGCGATATTTCTGGTTGTCGAACACCAGGTACAGCGGCGCCGTCGATCCGCTGGAGCTGCCCTCGCTCAGCGCCGTGCGCGGCGGTGGCGGCGGCGACGCTATGACCTGCGCGCCCAGCGGCGGTGACGGCGCCGGAATGCCGCGCACTCCGAAAGGCGACGCGGGCGCGGGAGCGCGCAGCGGCGACGGACGCGGCGACGGCGGCGTGGGCGGCGGGGTGTCCTCCTCCGAAACGCCGGTCTGGTACCCGGCCAGCTGAGCGTAGGCCAGCAAGGCGTCGTTGATCAGATCGTCGACCTCGGAGTCCTGCTCTTCGGCCATGCGCTGGAAGGTGTTCCACAGGACGTCGTCGCACTGAAAGTTGCGCGGGTTCCTGCTCTTGCCGTCACGAGGCATGGTCAGGCTTTCTTCCTGACGATGTCGGCGGCGCGGGCGGCGGCCTTGCCGATGGTCTCGCCGGAGGGGAAGCCTTTCAGTGACGTGGAATCCTTGACCAGCTTTTCCAGCGCCGGAGCATCGGGCGCGCGGCCCACCTGTTCCAGCGACATCACCGCCGTCATGCGCGCCAGCGACGACCGCGAGTCCAGCGCCTTGACCAGCGCCGGACGCGCCGCCGCTCCCAATTTTTCGATCAGCTTGACCAGCAAATCGTCGACGTCGACCTTCTTGTACGTCGCCGTGGCTGGAAACGCCTCCAATGCGGGGATGATCCCGTCCGCCTTGCTGATGGCCAGCACCACGTCGAAGGCGCGGTAGCGAACGATCTCTTCCTTGTCGGACGAGATGATGTTCAGCAGCCCTTGGCGGGCTTCGATGCCGCCGATGCTTTCCACCACGCCAAACATCTCGTCACGCACCAGCTTATCCGCCTTGGGATCGCCGGCTACTTTTAGTGCCAACGGCAGCACGCTGGCGTCGCGCCTCTCGCGCATCGCCCGCACCGCCGACACGGCGTCCTCATGGTTACTGTCCTGACTTTTCTCCTCGAGGAACTTCACCGCCACCGGGCCGCCCACCGTGCCGATGGCCTTCCACAGGGCCATCGGGATGGGTTTTTCCTTCTTGGCCCGCGCCACCAGCGCGGTCGCCCCTTTGTTGCGCGCGCCTTCGTCGCCCACGCGCCCCAGGAGATCAGCGGCCAACGGGTAAGCCGGCGTCGGCTGGCCCAGCACATTCGCCAGCATGGCCGCGCCGCCCGGCCCGATGGCCGCCAGCATCTTCTCGATCGAGTGACGCCCGTTGCGCAGATGCCCGCTCTTCAGATCGGCCTCGATGGACGGCAGCAAGATGACGTCGATCTGTTCTTTTTCGTCGGTGGCGGCGAACTGGCGCAACGAGAACAGAGCGTCGCGAAAAGCCAGCGCCTTGTCCGGACTGGGATCGTGCATCGCCGCCTGGTCCAGCGGCACCGCCGCCCGGATAACGGCGAACCGTTCGTCGGGGGTGAGCTGGCCGATGACGCCCTCGGCTTCTTCGGCGTGGCCACTATCGACCATGGCCGCCGCTGCCTCGGCCCGCAGCGACGGCGACACCGAACGGTCGGCCAGCGCGTCCCGCAGCTTATCCGGGCCTTTTTGGGTGGTCTTCCAGAGTTGGATGTTTTCAGACGTCGGCTTCGAACACCCGGGCGTCGCGGCCGCAGACCACGCCAGCGCGCACGTCAACACAGCCGTGGTTGACCGCGGGAAGGGCCAGGAACTCGCCATGCGCGCACGGATGTTAGACACGCGCTGATCGCAGCGTCAAGGCATTGCCGCTGCCCCACCCTTCGGATAACGTCGCGTCACCTCATGGATTTCGGCACCCGCGGCGAACGCGTCCGGCGCGCCTCGGTGGCGGTAGCGGCGCTGTGGCTGGGGCTGGGCGGACGGGCGTGGGCGGCGCCGTTTGATGATCCGCACCTGGGCGGTCTGACGTTCAGCGGGCCCACGTCGGCCACTTTGGCCGCGGTGTACTGGAACCCGGCGGCGCTGGGTTTGGTGCGCGGCAGCCAGATCATGATCTCGGGAACGGCGCGGGTGATCCGCACCGGCGTCCACCGCGCCCCCATCGATCCGGCCACCGGCCAGCCAGGCGGCAGCAGCGGCGCCGGCGACGCCACCGCCAAAGATGTCATTCAGCCGGTGCAGTACCCGATCGGGCCCGGGGGCTTCGCCGGCATCAGCACCGACCTCGGCGGCGATCGCTTCACACTGGCCTTCGCCACCTACCAGCCGTATGCCGAGAAGGTTCAATTCGACGTCGCGCCGACCGGCGACGAGCCAACCCGCTATCACCGCCTCTCGGCCGATTTGCGCAACCTGGCGCTGGTTCCCGCACTGTCGATCCGCTTTGCCGGCGATCTGCGAGTGGGCGTGGCACCCGGTTTTCTTTTTTCCACCGGCCAACTGTCCTTCGCCGAACGCGTCCCCGGCGTGCCGGTCAGCGGCGCCGAGGATCCGGCGGGCGACGGGCGCATCAACATCGATTCGGGCCAGGGAATCGGCGACGCGAAGTTTTCGCTGACCCTGGCGGGCGGCATCTATTACCGCACGCGCAGTCTGGAATTCGGTCTGGCCTATTCCAGCCGGCCGTTCGGTGGCGACATCAGCGGCGTCGAAGTCGCCGGCAGCAGAACCACCGTCACCGCACCCGGCGGCGCCACGATTACCTGTCGCCCGTTGCCCGTCGATCCCGAAGCGCCCGGCGCCGCCGCCAGCCGCGCCGCCGGCTGCGTCTTCGGCGACATCAACTACCACCTGCCCGACACGTTCATCGGCGGCGTCACCTGGCACCTGTTTCATGGCCTGGAGATCACCGGCATCGTTCGCTGGATGCGCTATCACGTCATGGACCAGATGGACATCCGCCTCACCGGCACCACCCTGCAGGCGGCGGGTCTGCCGGAGCACATCGTCTTGCACCAGGGGTTTCAAGATGTCTGGGACACCCGGGTGCGGGTCTCGTACTGGCTGAAGGAACGCCTGCACCTCGGCGCTGTCCTGCGCGTCGAGACCAGCGCGGTCCCCGCTCAGGACGTCAACCCGGCCGCCGTCGACGGCTTGAAGGTTGAGCCGATCGTCCTGGCCGAGCTCAGCCTGGGCCGCCACCTGTCGCTGTCTGCCGGTTACGGGGTCACGCTGATGGGGCAGGTCAATGCCAGCCCGTCGCGCTTCGATCCGCAAGCCGCGGCCGCCTGCGCCACCACCACCGCCGGAAAGCCAGCCGGCGACATCGGCAACCCCGGCTGCGTGGCGCGCGATCGCGGCCTGGCCCGCCCGACCGCCGAGGGGACGTACAGCCGATTCGTGCAAGACTTTGGACTGTCGGTGACGTCGCGGTTTTGATAAACGACCACGATGCGCGCTGGTTGCCGACCGCTGATGATCTCGCTGGTGGGTCTGTCGTGCGCCACGCTCAAGGGTACGGGCCTGCGTGGCCCGTCCGGCGCGTCGCGGACCGCGCCGCCGCCGACGGGGTATGCCGCCGTCAAAGCAGAGGTGGTGGCGACCGCCACCCTGGGCGCGTTGACCGCCACCAAGTGGCGTCTGGGCAACGGCCTCGAGATCATCCTGCTGCCAGATCCCGCCGCCACCAGCGTCAGCTACATGACCTGGTTTCGCGTCGGCTCGCGCCACGAAGATGAACCGGCCGGACAAACCGGTCTGGCGCACCTGTTCGAACATCTGATGTTCACGCAGACCAAAGGCCAGCCGGCAGGCGCCTTCGACCAGGGCATCGAATCCGCCGGCGGCAGCGCCAACGCCATGACCTACTATGATTTCACCGCCTACATGGACGACGTGCCGCCCGAAGCTCTGGCCACCACCGTCGAACTGGAAGCCGACCGCATGATGAACCTGGACCTGCGCAAAAAGCAGGTCGACAACGAACGCGACGTGGTGGTCGAGGAACGGTTGTTCTCCGTCGAGGACAGCGTTGACGGCTGGCTGGACGAGCTGTTGCACAAGCAAGCCTTCCGCACCCACCCGTATCGCTGGCCGGTGATCGGGTGGATGAAGGACATCAAGGCGTCCACCCCCGAGACGGCGGTGGCCTTCTATCGGCGGTTCTACGCGCCCAACAACGCCGTGCTGGTGGTGACGGGGCGGTTCGAGGTGTCGGCGGTGCTGTCCCTGATCGCCGCGCGCTACGCCGGCCTCGCCCCGTCGGCGGATCTGCCGACCGATCAGACCCAGCCTGAACGCGCGCCAGCCGCCGAAGTGCGCACGGTGATCGAGCGGCCGGTGCCCGCGGATCGCTTTGTGGTCGCCTTGCCCGCGCCCAGCCTGGGAGGCGCCGATCGCGCCGCCTACGAGGTGCTGAGCGAGCTCCTGCTGGAAGGCCCCTCGTCGCGGCTTTACCGGGCGCTGGTGGTGGAAAAAGAGATGGCCTCGTCGGTCAGTGGCCACGTCGAGCAGACAAAAGACCCAGGTCTGTACGCCATCTGGGTGCAAATGACCAAAGGCCACGCCGCCGAAGAGGCCGAGGCCGTGCTGATGGACGAGCTCGGCCGTCTGGTGAAGACCACCGTGCCCGCCGCCGAGCTGCAGAAAGCGAAGGCGCGCCTCGAGACCGGATTTTGGCAGCAGCTTTCGTCCAGCCACGGGCGTGCCGAGCTGTTGGGGAATTTCGACATCGCCTGCGGCGATTTCCGCCGGCTGTTCCAGCGCGCCGGCGAGTACAACCAGGTCACCGCTGCCGACGTGCAGCGGGTGGCGGCGGCCTATTTCGCCAGCGGCGCGCGCTCGGTGGTGATCGCTCGACCGCGCGGCGGGAGCCCAGCAGCACCATGAGTGGACGCCGGGCTGCCCCCGCGCTGGGCCTGGTCCTCACGATGACGATGACGATGACGATGACGATGAAAGGAACTGCTCGGGCCCACGCCGCGGAGGCATTCGCCACGCGCGCCGCCGGACCCGGCGGGTCAGTCCTGATCGTCGAGACCAGCCGCAGCGTGCCGCTGGTGCACCTGGTGATCGCCGCGCGGGGCGGCTCGTCCACCGATGCCCGCCACCGCGAAGGAATGACCGATCTGACCGTCGAGCTGGCCCGGCGCGGGGCCGGGGCGCGCGATCGAGAACAGCTGGACACCGCCCTGGACGCGCTGGGCGCGACGGTCGAGGTGCAGACCGACGGCGATTCGGTGCGCTTCGAGTCCACCGTGCTCAGCCGCAACCTGGACGGGCTGCTGGCCATCCTGGCCGACATCGTCATTCGCCCGACCTTCGCCCCGGCCGAGCTCGGGCGCACCCGGCACGAGCTTTTGGCCCGCATCGAAGAGGCGCGCACCGACGATCACGCCTTGTGCGCCCGCTTCTTCATACGAAATCTTTACAACGACCACCCTTACGGCCATCCGCCGGAAGGAACCCGCACAGGCCTGGAACCGCTGACCGCCTCCGAGCTGAGCGCGCATTTTCACCGCCTGTTCGTGGGCAGCAACCTGATCTTCGCGGCCAGCGGCGACGTGGCGGCGGACGATCTGCACGGGCGTTTGGAGCGCGCCTTCGCCGGCCTGCGTGACGGCCCCGCCCCGGAGCCGGTGCTGCTGCGCCAACCCCAACCGCCGGTCGGCTGGCGCATCCAGCTGGTCGACAAACCGGATCGGCTGCAGACCCAGCTGATGTTTGGTCACGCCGCCCCGCGCGCCGCCGATCCTGATTTTGTACCGCTGTCCGTGGGGCTGGCCGCCTTCGGCGGACACGGCATGAACGCCACGCTGATGAACGAGGTGCGCACCAAACGCGGCTATGCCTACGGCGCCTATTTGACCCTGGACAAGCGCCGCGGCCCCGGCACCGCCACCGGCTGGGTCTTTTCCGCCAACGACAAGGCGGTGCCGACTTTGAAGCTGGTGCTGCGGCTTTACCTCACGCTGATGGAGAAAGGCCTGTCCGATGCGCGGGTCGATTTCTTCAAACGCTTCGTGGCCGGTTCGTATGCCGCCGAGATCGACGCCCCCGATCAACGCCTTGACGCCCGCGTCGACGCCGAGGTGGTCGGCCTGCCCGCTGACTTCGTCGATCGCTATCCGGAGCTGGTCCGCGCGGTGACGCCCAAGCAGGTCGGCGCCGCTCTTGCCCGCCACGTGCACGCGAAGAACCTGGCCATCACCATGGTGTCGACGGCCTCGGTGATGAAGCGTTTGCTGCTGGAGGCGAAAATCAAAGACAGCGCCATCGACGTCGTCCCGTTCGATAGCTACTGAGCGTGGGAGAACTGGCATGAATCCGGACGACGAGCGGACGTTGGGTCAGGGGAAGTATCTGAAGCTGGTCGAACGGCAGGGGTGGGAGTTCGTGCATCGCTATGGCTGCAGCGGCGTGGTGGTGATCGTGGCGGCGACGCCGGACGATCGGTTGCTGCTGGTGGAGCAGTTCCGTCCCGCGGTCGGCCATCGGGTGATCGAGCTGCCGGCTGGTCTGGTGGGCGACACGGTGGAATGGAAAAACGAGGCGCTGATCGACGCCGCTCACCGCGAGCTCATCGAAGAGACCGGCTGGCAGGCGACGGCGATGACCCCGCTGGCGGAATCGCCCACCGCGGTCGGGTTGTCTTCTGAACGACTGACGTTCTTCGCCGCCGGCGGACTGAACAAGGTCGGTCCGGGCGGCGGCGACCACACCGAAGACATCGTCGTGCACGAGGTCGCGCGCGCGACTTTGGAGCAATTTTTGGCCAGCAAACGCCGCGAAGGATTTCTGGTCGACTACAAAATCTTCGCTGGCCTGTATCTGGCGACGGTCGAGGCTAAGGACAAACCGACGATTTGATGATGGCCAGATAGGTTCCGCAGGACGAGTCGCCCTGGCTCTTGTCACTGTTGTAAACGGTCTGGCAGGCGTTCTTCAGCCCGTCGTTGGTGGCGGCGTTGCAACAGGCCAGGAGGTCGGCGCACGTGCCTCCGGCGTCTGTGCCCGGCAGGCCGAGGTCAAGCCCGTTCAGGTCAAGGCTGGGAACGTCAAAACCACCATCCAACCCGGGCAGGCCGTTAAGATCCGTTCCGCCCAGATCGAAACCGTTGAGATCGAAATCGCCGCCATCGAACCCAGGAATGCCCCCATCGCCGCCCAAGCCAGCGCACGCGGGAATCGAGCACGACGACGCGCAACTGGCATACGAAATCTCGCAGGTTTGGCATTCGCTGGACTGGGGGCACTGAGCGACGCAAGTCATGTCGCATTTGCAGTCCTGGGTGCACTGGCCATGGGCGGCGCAGGGGCCCGAGAACGTTCCGGACTTGTAGCCCGGCCCAAGGCAGGTCTTGTGGTCGCTGTCGCAGGCGTTGGCGACGCAATCGGTGAGCGTCGAAATTTCGGCCTGCGTGCAGTTGGGCAGCATCGAGTCCGCACACTGGGAGTAACCATTGGCGCCGCCAGCGCTTGAGGATCCACCGCTTCCATTCCCGCCGTCCTGACCGCTGCTGCCTCCGCTTCCCGCTGCGCTGGAGCTTTTTCCGCAACCAGCGGCGGCCACCAGGCAACCGATCATCAACACGCCCGAAATTGAGGCCTTGCGCATCCCCATTCTCCCGTCCGCAAAATTGACGAGTACAACTTCGCGGGTTCGCGACCGCCGGTCAAGAGGTGCGGTCTTTCGACGCTCAGTCCTTGCCGACGATCTCAAATCCCGCCGCGCCTTGCGACGGGCCGGAATGACAGGACAGCTGATCAATGTGCGCTCGCCTGGGCGCGCCGAGCCACAGTTCTTCCAGGAATTCGCCCAGCGAAGAGCGCGCGCCCTCGATCTCGATGGCCAGGGTTCCGGGTTGGCTGGCGACGAAGCCGCACAGGTTCAGGCGCGTGGCCAGGGTGTAGATGAACGCGCGAAATCCCATGCCTTCCACGGTGCCGTTGACCTGGATGTTCCAGCGCACCGGCTGCTGCTCCCAGGCGCCGTCTTCATTGACGGAGGACTCAGGCACGCGCTCATCATCATAATGGCCGCCGGCCTCGTCAAGGTGATCCTGTGTGGTGGAATTCCATTTTGCGAAACGCAAGATCGATCGCGCCCGGGTTGGGCTTAGCCCAGAACTGCTCGCGTCGCGGCGGGATCGTTGGTGATGATCCCGTCCACGTCCATCGCCGCCAGCGCACGCAAAGCCGCCGGGTCATCGACGGTCCAGACGTTGACCAGATGACCGCCGCGGTGCCAGGTCGCCACCTGACCGGCGTTGCACAGCACGGCTTCGGGGTGGACCGCCGCCGGGCGCAACAGCGAAGCCGCCCACGGACGGCGCAAAAGCCGTGGTCCTTCCCGTTCGAACAGGAGCCCAGCCGGAATACCCGCCGCGCGCCTTTGCCACTGAAAGACTGCCCGCGGGTGAAACGACGACACCAGCACGCGGTCGGCGGCCCCGGCCTGTTCGACGATGGTCGCCACCCGATCGGCCAGCGCGGCCAGCGGACCGCCCCAGAAACCATTCGCCTTCAGCTCGACGTTGACCAGACACGGTGGCGCACAGACGGCCAGCGCTTGCTGCAGGGTAGGAATCCGCGCGCCCGATGTCAGCGCCAGGTCGCGCAGATCGGCGTATGGCAGGTCGGCGATGCGCTCGGGCCGGGCCCCCAGACGCGCCAGATCGTCGTCGTGGAAGACCATCACCTCGCCGGTGGCGCACGCAAGCACGTCCAGTTCGACGCCGTCGGCCCCGTCGACGAGGGCGCGCGCGAACGCTTCCAGGCTGTTTTCGGGGCAAACCGCGCTGGCGCCACGGTGGCCCAACACCAACGGACGGCCGGGCGGGCGCCGCTGCCAGCTTGTCATTCGAGAAAAGCGTACCACCCGACGCGCGCGGATCTAAAATCAGAGGATGATTCGTAGTCGATCGTGCGCCGTCGGGGCCGCCTTGCTGGCGACAATTTCGGCGGCCGCCTGTGCCCACCACGGCTCGGCGACGCCGACCGGCCCGGGCATGCAGGCCAAGGCTGACGCCTCCCGCCTGGACAAAGTCGCGTTCGAAGACGATTTCCTGGAGGGCCGCTTCGTCTTTCAGGCCTTGCGCATCGGCACGCCAGAACGCGCCGTCCTGCGCGGCAAGCTGATTCACTATCTTCTGGATCCAGTGGTGGCGCTGAACGCCGACCACCTGCGCCAGGAGATGCGCGAAACGGAGAGCGACGACATCACCGATCGCATCTTCGATTGTCTGCGCGACGCCCTGGGCCTTTACGACCCGACGGAGATCGCCGACGCGGTGAAAGCCATTCCCGCGACCGAACGCGATCTGATCGGGCGAGCGGCCCGGCTGGTGGTGGGGCTGTTCTCTCCACGCGGCGCAGATTCGCAGGTGGTGCTGGCGCTCGGCGCGCTGGCCACGCTGGATCCCGGTAATCGGGAATGGACCGATCGACTGGACCAGCTGATCAAATGGAGCGAGGAAGCCAGCGCCGCGCCCGAGACCGCCAACGGCCACCGCCCGACCAGCGCCGTCGACACGCTGGAGAGCGCGCTGGGTGATTGGCCGGCGCCGTCACTGGCCACGCCGCTGGACGGTCTTTACGTCGATCGCCAGAAGAAATTCCAGTCCGTGCTGCGCCGGCCGCTGGGCGGCGAATCGGCGCGCAAGGCGCTGGGCGAGTTGCTGATGGCCCACGGCGAGGAGATGCAGCGCGCCCTGGCCAGCGTGGTGACGCTGTACCTGCGCTGTGGGCGCATCGATCTGGCGGCGCAACGCTCGCAAGCGCTGTCGCAACAACCGGGCGACGATCCGGAGTTGCGCGAGCTTTTGGTGGCGGCGAACCGGCCGGCGGCGACGGCGGCCGACTTCGTTCGACTGGCCCGGCAGTTTCTTCCACGCATCGATTTTCTGGGCGGCACCGCCACCGACGCGCCGGATCTGGTGGTGGCGGCGCGCGTGCTGAACAACGGCCTCGGCAAGGTTCCCGACGATCCCGATCTCTTGGTGCTGTCGGCCCACGTATCGCGCGTGCTGTCGATGCCGTTCCTGGCCATTCGCCAGCTGGAAGAAGCGCTGGCGATTCTGGAACGGTCGCCGACCACGCACGATCAGCAGGCGAAGATCTCCGCCGAGCTGGAGGAGCTTTATTTTGCCCGCCTGCAGCTGCGGCTCGATCCCGAACGCGAGGCGCTGGACAGCGGCGAGGCGGACGCCCTGCGCCGCCGCTCGCGCGAGGATCACAAGCGATTTGCCGGCACCGACTTCAAGGTCACCGACGCCGACATCGACTTCGAACTCGGGCGAAGTTATGTCAACGCCGGTCAGGTGGACAAAGCCGACGCCCTTTTCGCCCACGCCCACCAGCAAAGTCCGAGCACCATCGGTGTGATCATCGAGCAGGCCAAGCTGACATTGAAACGCGGCGATCCGCGGCGCGCTGCTCAGATCCTGCGCGACAGCTTCGAGGGCGTGCGGGGCAGTGAAGAGCAAGAACCGTCGGTGGTCGGGCTGTCGCGCCTGCAACGCCTGCTGGGCGATGCCTACGACGCCGCCGGCGATCCGCAGGGCGCCGCCACCGCCTGGCGCACGTCGCTGGCCGGCTGGGAACAGCTGGTGTTCGCGCTCGAGCGGCGCAAGAATTTCACCGCCGCCGCCGAGGCCACCGTCGAGGTCGGGCGCCTGGCGTATTTGCTGGGCCGTCACAGCGACGGCATCCGCAAGTTCGACGAGGCGCTGGAAGAAGACCCCGACCGCGAGCAGACGTACATCGACACAGTCGCCTTCCTGGTGGAAAACGGCGAGGCCGACGCCGCGCTGAACATCTACCACCGAGCCCTGTCGCGCCCGAGCCGCAGCGTCTCCGAGTACATGAAGGTCTACACCTCGCTATGGGTGCTGGATCTGAGCCGCCGCGCCAGCAAGATCCCCGATGCCCAGGCCGAGGCGTACTTAAAGACGCTGGACCATCAACACGGCGAGATCCGTCCGCGCCGGGGCGCCTCCTGGTATCGCCAGCTGGCCCGTTTCGCGGTCGGGAAGCTGTCTTACGAACAGCTCCGCCCCGTCGCCGACACCGTCGGCAAGCAAGCCGAGGCGTTCTTCTACGAGGCCATGCACCGCCTGGCCGACGGCCGCGCCGACGACGCCAGCCAGCTGTGGAAGAAGGTCATCGACACCAAGATGTTTTCCTTCTTCGAGTTCGACATGGCGGCGCGCTATCTTCGTCTGGGCGCGCCCTCGGCGCCGTCACCCGATCGAGAAGGCGGCACCGAGACGATTTAAGGCCGGCGGAAGTTGTGGTATCACCTGCCGGTCAATTCAGTCTCATCCGGTGCCGTGGCCAAGTGGTAAGGCAAGGGTCTGCAAAACCCTCATTCCCCGGTTCAAATCCGGGCGGCACCTCAGAAAGCGTGGGGGGACTAAATCCCCCCGCGCCACCCCCCAACGGATTGCGCGCGCAAGGTGAGCCCGCGCGGCGGCGGCTCCTGGATGAAAATAGCGAAACGGATCCGGTCCCCTCCCTTTGGGAGAGGGTCAGGGCGGATCCGCCTTCAATTCCCACAGTGGAATCAACTGGCGCGGATCGCCGCCGGTGCGGGTGAAATCGGCCAGCAGATCATCGGCGGGGCAGCGGGCGGCCTGGGCATAGGTGTCCAGCGGATCCAGCAGCGCGGCGTCGGCCGTGCCGTCGCTGAGGCGCGACAGGCCAGTACGGGCGATGCGCAAAAGCTCGACGGCGAGCTCGCTCAGGCGGTGGCCACCCAACGTGGCGCCCAGGCCGGCGCGCGGCACGTCCCGGCGCAGTTGTAGGCGCTCGGCGACGCCGGGAGCGGCTACCAGCGCCCACGCGGCCCGGCGCGCCTCGGCGTCTTCCAAGAGTCCGCGCCACAGCGCTCCCAGGCCCGACGCCATCGGGATCGGTCCGGCGTCGGCGCCGCGCAGCTCGATGTATTTTTTCAGGCGCACCTCGGGAAACAAGGTCGAAAGATGGACCTCCCAGTCCTGCAGGGTGGGCCGTTCGTCGCCGAAACCGTCGTGCATGAAACGGCGAAAAGTCATCCCGCCGGTCGGCTGGTAGACGCCGGCGCGCACCACGAAGAACATCGGGACATCCAGGGCCCACTCGACGTAGTCGGCGAAAGAAAACGCCGGCGCGAAGGCAAACGGCAGGATGCCACAGCGATCGTCGTCGGTCTCAAGCCAGATGGCGGCGCGGAAGCTTTTGAATCCATTCGGCCGATCGTCCGTGATCGGCGACGCCGCGAACAGCGCGGTGACGATCGACGTGACCCCGAGGGCGGTGCGGATCTTGTCGGTGGCGTCGGCTTCGCTTTCATAGTCGAAGTTGGCCTGCACGGTGGCCGTCCGCTTCATCATGTCGTGCGCCAACCGGCCGTGACTGGGCAGATACGAACGCATCACCGTGTAGCGACGCTTGGGCAGCCAAGGGATGGTCTCCAGCGATCCGAAGGGGCGCGCGCCGACGCCCAAAAAACGAATCCCCATGGGCGTGGCAATCTCTTGCACCTCGCGCACGTGACGAAACAAGGCATCCCGGCAGGCCCGCGCGCTTGACAGGGTGGCGCCTGACAGCTCCAGCTGACCGCCCGGCTCGATGGTGATGCGCTCGCCGTTGCGCTCAAGAGCGATGACGTGGCCGTCCTCGCGCTGAGCGCCAAAGCCCCGCGCAATCAGCTGCTCCAAGATCGCCGAGATGCTGCGCTGGCCGTCGTATGGGACGGCCAGCCCGTCGGGAAGGACGCCGATCTTTTCTTGCTCGATGCCGATGCGAAACTGGGCCCGGGGCTTGGCGCCGCCCAGGAAATAGGCGCGCAGATCCTCCGTCGCGAGCGGGCGGCCGAGATCTCCTGCGTTCGATTTTGCGGACATTCGTTAGGTTTTTTTTGAAAAGGTGCCGCCGGGAGCGCGAAAGGCTAGCGGCGGGTTCGCCGTCCGTCAACGTAAGGCGGAGCTGAATTTGCGGTATGGGTTTTCTTGACCGCCGCCCACAAGGTGCGAGCTTGAAACCCGAGAGGAATTTCTGGCGCTTCGGCCGGCGGCGTATAATCTGCTGTCGTCCGCCTGGGCGGGCGGCCGGCCTATGAACCCACTTTCGCTTCTGCTGCTGGTCGATTCGGACCGCAAGGGGCTTGAAGCCCTCACCTACGGATTCGAACGAGAAGGCTGCGCCGTGGCGGGGACCATCGACGCGACGTTGGCGCCCGAACTGGCGCGCACCACCACACCGCAGCTGGCCGTGATCTCGTTGCATGAACCGGATCCCCAGACCCTGAGTCTGATAAGCGGCCTGCGGGGGCAACCAAACACCAAGGACCTGCCGGTGGTGACGCTGGGCCCGGCGGCGCTACGACCGGCGGCGCTGGCGGCCGGGGCTTCGGATTTCCTCAGTACGCCGCTGTTCGTTCGCGACGTGGTCAGCGTGGGCAAGCTGATGCTACTGATGCGCGGGGCGCTGGCGGCCAGCCAGGGCGAAGGCGGGATCGAACTGCAGGCGCGCCTGTCGGAGTACTACGGCCTTTACTACTTGATTCGAGCGATGTCCGCGACCAGCCGGTCGGGCATCCTGCAATTGAGCCGCGGCAACAAGCGCGGCGAGGTGCGTTTCTCCGAAGGCACGGTGACATCGGCGCACGTCGGGTCGACGCAAGCGGTGCCGGCACTGCACCAGTTGCTTCTGTGGGAAGAGGCGGCGCTGTCGCTGAAGCTGCGCCCGGTGGTCAAGCGCGGACAGTTTTCAATGGCGCCGGCCGAGCTGCTGGACGAGTGCGAGCGTTTCTTGCGCGACTTTGCCCACGCCGCGCGCGATCTGGGATCGCCGCGCACCATCTACGTCGCGGTGACCGGGGCGCCGGTGCCGGGAGCCAAGAAGGTCCCCGCAGAAGCCATGCCGGTGATGCGTCTATTCGACGGGCAACGCGCCTTGGCCGAGGTGATCGAGGACAGTCCGTTCCGCGTCTTCGACACCCTGCGGGTGATCAAACGCCTGCTGGACGCCGGCGGTCTCGCGCTGAAGCCGGGACCGGTGATACGCGATGGCAACGCGGCAGGCGAAACGGATCAATGGACGCTGCGGCCGACGGCCAGCGCGCCAACGCCGCCGCGCCCGAGACTGGCGCGCCAAAGCGGCGCCCACGCGCCGACCGGTAACGCCGGCGTTCCGCGCCTCACGCCGGCGCGCCTGAGCAGTGTTCCCGAGCAACGCGGCGGCGCCGCCGATCGGCGCAAGACCACCCGGCCGCGCGAGCTGTTGGCGCCCATGCCCGCGCCGGTGCCCGGTCGAACGCCGGCCCCCATCCCACTGACCGTCCGCAAAAACGCCCCCGAACCGGTCGTGCTGGTCAACGACGCGGGCAGCGGCAGGCGGCCGATTCGCCCCCCCACTCCATCGGCGCTGGTGGCCCTGGGCACCGAGCCGACCATCCACGCCAAGCTGGACGCCGCCTTCCCGCACAGGTCGACGCCGATGGTCGCGCACGAGCCTCCACCCCTCACCACCAACCTGGCGTCGGCGCATCTGGCGCCCACCCCGATGCCGGTGGCGACGCCCGGTTCGGGACCGGTGCTGCCGGTGGGAAAGACGCCACCGCCCCAGAGCAAGGGTCCCGATTCAAAGACCAAGCTGAAAAAATCGCACCCGCGCTTGACCCCTGCGTCGACGTTCAACGCGATCGAGAGCGACTTCTTCGCGCGGGAGGCCGACCTTTACAAGCACGACGTGGTCGAATCGTTTGACGATCTCGATCGGGGTGGCACTGGCCGCAAGATGCAGCCGGTGCGCAACGCGCCCGGGAACGCCCGCAAGAAACGCTGAGCGCGCGGACATCCCCCGCACGCTCCCTGGGCTATTTGGACTGCCAGCCTAGCTCGACGCGGCCGATGGGGCTGGCGATTCGCAGGGTCAGGCTGCCGCTTTTCGCACCGGCGAACTCCGTGGACCCGCCACCGACGATATCCGACGAGCCGGAGGCCGGAAACCGCACCGCGTACGATTTGGTGAAAGGCGTCTTGGCCGGAAAAAAATCGCTCTCATACGCGTCGGGCAATCGTTCGACGCGCACGTATTCAGGCGCCAGCTCGTGGCCCAAGCCGTCGACCAAGGTGATCCGCCAGGCCGAGTCTTTTTTCTCCAGGTCGTTCCATTTGTAGTTCGCGCTCTGCGCGGTCAGGTGGAATTCATACGCCTGGCGAAAGCTGTCCATCTGCGCCTGGCGCAGCAGCGACCGATCGGCCTGCGACAGGCTGTAGATAGCCGCGTAGTGTTCGATATAGGCCTGGCGGTAGTCCCAGCTTTTGAAGGTGCCCCACACTTCCAGGGCCACGTCGACCACGTCGACTTCGTTCAAAGCGCGATCGTGGCGCGTCCAGCGGTTGTAGACGGCGGGGTAGTCCTTGTTGACGTAGCTGCGAGGCGCCTCGGAAAAATCCACCGGCTTCGGCTTCGAGGCAGCGCAGGCGGCGACCGACGCGGCCAGGGCCAGGGCGGCCGCCCATCGTCCGTTCATCAAACGAAGTCCCGCTTGCGAAACAGGGTGACGAGTGGCGCTTCTTTCTCCAGCGTCTCGCGGCCACCCTCTTCGCGATCGACCAGGCCCAAGATCACCGCCACCTTCAAGCCGTGCTCGCGCGTGCGGGCGATGGCCTTCAGCGCCGACCCGCCGGTGGTCACCACGTCCTCGAGGATCGCCACCGGCATTCCCGGGCGCAGCGACTTCGTTCCCTCCAGCCACTGACCGGTGCCGTGACCCTTGGGTTCCTTGCGAACATAGAACGCCGCCAGCGGACGCCCGGCGATGAAGCTGACCGTCGCCACCGCCGAGGCCAGCGGATCGGCCCCCATGGTCACGCCGCCGATGGCCTCCACCTCGCGCGCTTGCTCGCTGAGGATGCGGTGGAAAAGCGCGCCCACCAGGAAGTGACCTTCAGCGGTCAGCACCGCTTGCTTGCAGTCGATGTAAAAGTTGCTCTTCAACCCCGACGCCAGCGTCACCTCGCGCTGCTCGTAGGAAAGCCGCTTCAGCAGGGACAGCAGGCGGGCCTTGCGCTCATCGAACAGTTCGTCGCCAATCACGATGGCGACGGTTTTACCACCGCCAGCCGCCGCGCGCGAAGACCGCCGTCACGCGCGGTGGGAAAAAATTCGGCCGTTCTCTCCGGCCCGATCGAAACGCCTAAAGGCCTTCCAGCGGATCGTCCTTGACGTCCTTCTTGCCCAGACGGGGCCTGGCGGGCGCGGCCGGCGTGGCCTCCGCGCGCTCGGGTCGGCCGGGTGCGGCGCGGTGGCGTTTGGCCTCGTTGGCGCGTTCCACCAGCGCCGCGGCCTCGGCGCGGATCTTCAACCGCTCTTCGTCGCTCTTCGCCGCCGCCAACCGCTGCTCCATGTCCTTCTGGATGGCCGCCGTCTTGCGTTCGAAATCAGCTTGGGCCAGCTTGTTCTGGCGCGCCAGCTCGTCGTTGCGCGCTTGCGCGACCTGCAGCTCGGCCTGGTGAGAAGAGTACATCCGATATCCCAGGATGCCGGCCACCGCCACCAGCACCACGGTCACCCCGGCGATCGCCTTCAGCGGTGACTTGTGGCCAGAACGGGCCTGCACCTCCAGGCGCATGCGCTCGTGCTGCAGCTTGAGCTCGCCTTCGACGCGCGCGCGGCGCTCGGACTCTTGCAGACGGAACTGATCGTCGCGAACCTTCTGCTCCTTTTCGTCTTCGATGCGACGCAGGCGATCTTCTTCGTCGCGCTTCCGGCGCTCTTCGTCTTCGCGGGCGGCGCGCACGGCAGCTTCCTTGGCCTTCTGATCGGCCTCGGCGCGGGCTTTGGCGTCGTCCTGCTCTTTCTTGACCCGGTCGTCTTCGATTCGCCGAAGTTCCTTCAGCGAGAACAGTACGGAATTCTCTCGACGCTCGGCCATGGGTGCCCTTTCAACTCGCGGTCAGCCTGCTGCTCGTTCCGCCGCGATCTTGCGTCCGATCACGTAACACGAAAATCCCCTTCGTTCAAACGAACCGGGGGGAACTTCGCGTGGTTTTCGACGAGCTTGCGGTGACGCTCGGCGAAGGTGGGCGGATCAAGGACGACGGTCGGGCTGCTTTTCGCTCATCGGCCCTTGTTCGCGTCTACTTGAACTCCTTGAGCATCCGATCGATGGCGTCTTCTTTTTTCGCCGTGGAGTTCCTGGATCCCCTTCCGTCGCGCGCCGCGACGGCCTTCCCGTGCGCGGTTTTCGCCACGTGCATGCGGTGATGCCGAGCGCCCCCATGATGACGAACAGGAGTCGGAGCGGCGACCACTGTCCGCGCCTCGGCCGGCACCTCCGCCTTCGGCGCGGCCGCGACCATTGCCGCCGGCTGCGCCGCTGCGGCCACATGGGCCGGCTCGGGCACCGCCACTTGCTGCTGTTCCGCCACTGCCGCCAGCACGCGGGCCGTCGCCGCCTCCGCCGCCAAGTCGACGGCATGTCGGTGCCACATCGCCCCTCCCAGCACCAAAGCAGCGATCAAAACCAACCCTCCCGAAGCCCACAAAGCGAGCACGGCCGGATGCGGGCCTTGACTCGGAATATTGAAGCTCGGAAGGATGACTTTCGCGCTCATTGATTGGTCTCCATGGAGTTCCGGTAAAACCACAGCAATTTCCATTCCGGTCATCCAACGCGACAACCATTTGAAACAATTGAGCGGTCCTGCGGGGCCTGCGGTCACCGGCCTGGGGACAATCCCCCCCGAATGCCCTTTTCGGCCCCGGCTGGCTTCATTTGGCGAGGCGGTGGTTCCAAGCTATCGTCCCCCGATGGCGCGGTCCGCCCGTTGACTGTCGCCATCACTGTCGATTGCCATGCCCCACTACGTCGATCTGCACGCGCACTTTCTACCGGCGCTTGACGATGGAGCCACCGACCTGGCGATGGCAATGGCGATGGTGCACGCGGTGGCGGCGCTGGGATTTTCCGAACTCTTCGCCACGCCTCACCAGCGCCTGGGCATGTTCATGCCCGAACGGTCGGCCATCGACGGCGCCTTCGCAACGGTAGCGCAGGCGACCGTCGAAGCGGGGTTGCCGGTGCGCCTGGGCCTCGGTGCGGAGAATTATTGGGACGAAGTCTTTCACGCCCGCGCCGTCAAGAACGCCATGCCCAGCTACGACGGCGGACCGGCCTTCCTGTTCGAGGTCACCCCGCAAATGATGCCCCCGGGGATCGAAAACCGGCTGTTCGATTTCCGCATGAGCTCCCGCCTGCCGGTGATGGCGCACCCGGAGCGGTACGCGGCCATCCAGCGCGAGCCAGCGCAGGCCGAGAAGCTGGGGCGGACGGCGGCCCTGCTGGTCGATCTCGCCGCGCTCGAAGGCGCGCACGGCAAGGCCGAGATGAAGACCGCGCGGCGGTTGGTGCTGGATGGACTGGTCCACGCCGCCGCCTCCGACGTGCACCGTCCTGAAGACGCCACCTCGGTCGCCGCCGGCATGGATTGGATCCGCAAGCAGCGCGGCCAGGCGGTCTTGGATCGATTGCTGGACGAGAACCCTCGTCGTATGTTGACCGGCGAATTGCCCGAGCCGCCGTCATCGTGAAAGCGGCTGACGGCTGACCCGTCCCCTCGCATGACCCCTCGATTTTGGTTGAAGGTTTCCGCGTCGCTGTTCGTCGGCGTGGTCTGCGTCTTGTTCGCCCTTCACGGCATCGACGGCCAGCAGGTGCTGGCGGCGATGCGCGCCCTACCGCTGTCGGCGGTGGCGGTCTATCTGGTGACGCTGGCGCTGACGCATCTGTTTCGTGCCTGGCGCTGGGAATACTTGCTGCGTCCCCTCGGTGTCTCGCTGCCGCTGGCGCGCCTGCTGCCGATCTCATCGGTGGGGTTCATGGCGATCTTGGCCTTGCCGGTGCGCCTGGGCGAGTTCGTGCGACCTTACTTCGTGGCCCGTGAACGCCACCTGCGGATGAGCACCGCGCTCGGCACCGTGGCCGTCGAGCGCATCGTCGACGGCCTTTTGATCTCGATCCTGTTTTTTGTTTCTTACCTGGCGTCGGCCGGCGACACCTTCTCGCCCGAGCTGCGCTTCGGCGCCTGGCTGTCGTTGCTGGGGTTCCTCGGCTTGACGACGTTCCTAGGTCTTGCTCAGGTGTGGACGGACGCCACGATCAACGTGGCGCTGCGTCTGTCGCTGCTGCACTGGCTGGCGCCGCACAAGGCGCAGGTCATCGGCGACAAGGTGCTGGCGCTGATCTCCGGGTTTCGGGTCCTGCGCGATCCGCGCAACTTCGCCATCTTCCTGCTGCAGTCGATCATTTACTGGAGCATCAACGGCCTCGGCATGTGGTACCTGGCCTGGCAGATGAACCTGCCCATCTCCATCGGCGCCGCCTTTGCCACCATGGCCTTCACCGGCGTGGTCCTGACCTTGCCCAATTCGCCCGGCCTGGTAGGGCAATTTCACGCCGCCATCAAGCTGGGCTTGCTGGCCTACCTGCCCGCCGCGATCGTGAACGGACCGGGCATGGCCTACGCGATCGTCCTGCACGGGGTGCAGACCATCTGGTACGTGACGGTCGGGTTACTGTCGATGCTGCTGCTATCGTCGGGCGGACGGGCGCCGTCGCTGGCGGACGCGGTCCGCGAATCGAACCGCGCGGCGGACGCGCCCAATCTGGAGGTGTCGTGAACCGCGTGGCTTTGGTGCTTGTCGCGCTGCTGACCGGGGGGATCGCCGTCGTCACCGCCACGCCGGCCCAGGCCCGGACCAGCAACGTGGTCGGCTACCCGGTGACCGACGTGTGGCCAACGGCGATCCGTTTTCTGCGCGTCGATCGTGACTATGCCATCAAGGAAAAAGACGAGACCGCCGGCTACGTCATCTTCGACGCGACGGAGAACAAGCGCGCCTACCGCGGCACGCTTGAACTGGTGGCCACCAGCGACAGCGAGGGTCGCCCCTCGACGCAGATCGTGGTGACGCTGGCCGATCTGCCGCGCCACTTCGAGGTGGCGCTGGTCGACAAGCTGGCGGCCAAGCTGCGTGAAGAGCGGGGTCTGCCCGCCGCGCCGCCGCCGAAACGCCCGCCGCCGGCGCCGCCGGAAAACCCGCCGCAAAAACCGCCCACCGCCGAACCCGGCGCGCTGCCCAAGCCGCCGGTGTGGGGACCCGAACTCCGATAACAACCACGATAAAAACCACCATGACAACCGCCACGACCACCGCAGCGCCGCCGATCGATCTGCGCAGCGACACGGTGACCAGACCGTCCGCCGGCATGCGCGCCGCCATGGCCGCCGCCGAAGTGGGCGACGACGTGCTGGGCGAAGATCCCACGGTGATTCTGCTGCAAACGCGCGCCGCCCTGCTGCTGGGAATGGAGGCCGCCCTGTTCGTGCCGTCAGGGACCATGGCCAACCAGATCGCCCTCAAGATCCACTGCGAGCCCGGCGACGAGGTGATCGTCAGCGACGGGGCCCATGTGGTGTGGCACGAGATGGGCGGCGGCGCGGCCCTGGCCGGCGTGCAGCTTTTCGCCGTCGGGCGCGGCGGAACCTTCACCGGCGAAGACGTCGACGGCGCGTACAAGCCGTCCTCTTCGCTGCAGTCCCCCACCCGCCTGGTCTGCGTGGAGAACACCCACAACCGCGGCGGCGGCGTCGTCTGGCCGCGCGCCGATCTGGATTCGGTGGTGGCGACGGCGCGCCGCCTTGGGCTGCGCCTGCACCTCGACGGCGCGCGCCTGATGAACGCCGCCGTGGCCAGCGGGCAAACGCCGGCGGCGCTGGCCGACGGTTTTGACACCGTCTCGTTCGCCTTTTCGAAGGGACTGGGCGCGCCGGTGGGTTCGGTCATCGCCGGGTCGCGCCCGCTTATCGAACGCGCCCATCGCTTTCGCAAGATGCTGGGCGGCGGCATGCGCCAGGCCGGCGTCATCGCCGCGGCGGCTCTGTACGCCCTGGACCACAACGTCGATTGCCTGGCCGACGATCACGCCAAGGCGCGCCTGCTGGGCGAACGGCTGGGCAAACTTCCCGGCCTGACCGTCGACACCGCCCGGCTGCACAGCAACATCGTGATGGTTGATCTCGATCCGCGCCTGCCCCCGGCTAAGGCGCTCTCGGCCCGCCTGCACGCGCGCGGCGTGTTGTGTTTTCCCTTCGGTCCGCGCCGCCTGCGCCTGGTCACCCACCTAGACGTTTCGCGCGCGCAATGCGAACGCGCCGCGGAGATCTTCGCCGACGTGCTGTAGACGCCGCTAGGAAGACAGCTCGACCAGCGGCGCGCCCTCTTCGACGGCGGCGCCTTCCTTGACCAGCACGGCGGTGACTTTCCCCGCCGAAGGCGATTCGACCGGCATCTCCATCTTCATCGATTCAAGGATGACGACGGTCTGGCCTTCGCTGACCGTGTCGCCCACCTTGACCTCGATCTTCCAAACCGTTCCGGTGATGTGCGCGTTCACGCTGGTGGCCATGCGCGTGGCAGTAGAAACCGTCCGCGCCAGGCGGTCAAGGTTTGCCAGCGTCGGGATCAGCCTTTGGCATCGACGCGGCCATGTGAAAGGCCAGCTGCCGTTCGCTGTAGCGCTGCTCGGGCGCGCGGATGCAGCGGCTGCGCGCCGCACAGGCCAGATGACAGGCGGGATCGCAGAGCCGGTTTGCGCGACAGACACTGTAGACGAAACCGCTGAGGGCGACGGCGCGCGCCGGGCAGGCCGCCACGCAGGGCGCGTCGCAACCGGCGCAGCCGTCGCCCGGCGCCGGTTCGGCGGGCAATGCCACGTCGACGATCACCAGCGCGCGATAAGCCCACCAGGGCCCGAACTGCGGGTGAATCTGCATGCCCAGCGGCCCGGGCGCGCCCAGACCGGCGGCCCGCCCCAGCCGCTGAAAGGGCAGCGGCGTGCCGGCGTCCACAAACGGGAAAAAAATCCCGTGGCCGACGACCGTGCCCAGGCTGTCGCGCACCGCTGCTTCCACCTCGGCGCGCGTGAAGCGATCCAGCGGATTGGGTTTCCCATCGGCGCCGCCGATAGCGGCGACAAACCGATCGAAGAAGCCCCGGCCGCCCGAACCAACCAGCAGCGCCGACACGCCGCTGGCGCGCAGCTCGCGCAGGCGCGGACCGCCGACGATGGCGCACGCCCGGTCGAACGCCGCCTCGCCGAGCGGCAGCACGATGTTCAGGCCAGCCTCCGCCAACCGGCGGCGCAACAGATCCAGCGCGGCGGAGGTGGACGTTGTGGCCCTACTTCAGGATGAAGGGATACGGCGTTGTCAAACCGTCGGACGGCGGGAAGGCCGCCGACTTGACGGCCTTCTCGACGCAGTTGCCGCTGGGCGTGCCAGCGAACTTGCCTTGAGCGGTGGCCGACGACACCCTGCCGCTTTTGCCGATGACCACGTTGACCATCACCATGCCCGGGACCTTGTACTGGTTATAGCAATCCCCGACCTTGCCCTTGACGCTGTTCATGCCGGCGACGACGGCGTTCTTCGACAGCGGCCCCGACGCGGCGGGCTCGGCGACCGCCTTGCGCGAGTCATCATCGCCGCGCAGCTTGGACGCCTTGGGCGCCTTCGGCGATAACGCCCCCTCCAGCAAATCGTCCAGCGATCCCTTGGTCGGCTTCTTCTCTGTCGGATCGGCGGCGGGCGCGACCGCCGGCGATCCGGCGGCGGTGGCGGATCGTCCGCCGCCGCTGGGGTCGGCGCTGGCCACCACGCCATGACGGCCGCCCTTGCCGTGTTTGCCGGGATGCGCGGCGGTTGTGGGCGCGGCCGCCACTCCGCTCTTGGGCGCCTCGCGGGGCGGCAGCTTGTCGTCGGGGATGCTCGGCTGCGGCGTGGTCGGCGCAGTCGCGGTCTCGGACGGTTTCACCGCAGCAGCGGGGGCCGCGGCCACCGGAGCGCTGACCGACGCCGGCGTCGGCTCGGCCAGTACCGGCGGCTTGTCGGAAAAGATCTTCCACGCCATCAACAGGATCACGCCCACCAGTGCCACCATCAGCACGATGCCCGCATAGATCCACTTGGGCGGACCGCTGGACGTGGGCAGCGACAGCAGGACCGGTGCCGCCGGCGAGAACGCGCCGAAGGACGGCAAATCGTCGCCGTTGCCCATCGGCCCGTCACCTGGCGAACCCAGCGTCGACGCCGCCATGGCTCGGATATCGATCAAGCCCGATCCTTCGGATCCAGGCGACGGTGTGCCGCCGCCGCTGGGCGCCGGTTTCGCCGAGGCGCCGGGCGCGGCCAGCGATTGCAAGTTCGACAGCGAAAACAGTACCGAATTTTCGTGGCGCTGGGCGGTCAGGCTCTCCAGCCGGCCGCCGTCGTGTCCGGCGCTGATGCCGCCCCCGTTCCCGTTACCCCAGTGGTTCTCTTCGGTGGACGGACGCGGAGAGGCCTGCGCGGCGAACAGATCGCCACCGCCCAAATCGGGTCCCGGCGACGGCGCCGAAAATCCCATCGGATCGTGGGCGCCGCGTTCCTCGGAGATCGCCGGCGCGACCGAGATGCTGCCGAACAAACCGCCGCTGTTGGTGGGGCTGGCGGCGTGAACCACCTCGGCCGCTGACGACTCGGAGGCGCCGTTGGTCTCGGTGAAATGCTCGCTCTCGGCCTCGGCGCCGGGCGTCTCGGCCGCGGGGCTGGAGATCGCCTCGTCGGCGAACTCCGGTACCGTCGACAGCTTGATCCAGTCGGCGAAGCCGTCCTTCCAGACGTAGGTCTCGCCGTTCACCTCGCCGCGGGAGATCCGGGCGCGCACGTCAGCGTCGGGCAGCGGACCGACCTGATCGCCGTCTACCACCAGGTGCCAGCCGCCGTCACCATCGGCCGCCGGCGGCGGTTGATTGGCCGCCACCCCGCCACCATCATTGGTGCCCCGCACGACGATGATGTGGCTGCATTTCTTGCAGCGGATCTTGAAAACTTTTCCGCGAACCTTGTCGTCGGAAATCGAATACTTGGTCGCGCAGGAATCACAGACGATCTTCATTTACGCCTCAGCCGAGGTGGGATGCCGTTTGCCGGAGCCACACGGTATCAGGGTCAGAGATTATATTTAGGCGGCGCGGCGGTGCAAGCGAGACTGGCGCAGTTCTCAAGGCGTTTCGGCGATTTAGCTGGGGGCAAGCAGGGCGATATCCGACACCACCCGCGGCGAACAATCAAGCGGCGGCAAAGGGGTCGCGGGAAACCACGGTCTGCAGGCGGCCGGGGCCGGTGGATGTCATCCAAATGGGCACACCGCAAAGCGCGCTGACCCGGGCAACATAGCGGGCAGCCGCCTCCGGCAGGCATTCGCCGTCGGTGGTGTCGGGCCAGCCTGGCAGATCTTCGAAGGTGGGCTCTGCCGCGCCCAAGTCGTCGAGATCCAGCGGCATCTCATCGATGGTCTGTCCCTTGAATCGATAGCCGACGCAAATCTTGACGGTCGACAGACCAGCCAGGACATCCAGCTTGGTCATCGCCAGGGCATCCATTCCTGACAGGCGAATGGCCAATCGCAAAGCCGGAATATCCAGCCAGCCGCAGCGGCGCGGCCGGCCGGTGGTGGACCCGAATTCGTTGCCGCGTTTGCGCAGCAGTTCGCCGGTGGCGTCCAGCAGCTCGGTGGGGAACGGCCCCAGGCCGACGCGGGTGGTGTACCCCTTGGCGATACCGAGGACAGCGCTGATGCGCGTGGGGCCGATGCCGCAGCCGGCGCACGCTCCGCCCGCCGTCGTCGACGACGAGGTCACGAACGGATAGGTACCGTGGTCGATGTCCAGCAGCACGCCCTGCCCGCCCTCCAGCATCACATTGCGACCAGCGCGGATCTGATCGTTGACGAAGCGCGAGCCATCCCGCACGAACGGACGAAGGACGTCGGCCAGAGCCAGGTACGACGATGTGATGGCGTCGACGTCGGGGCGCACGCCGCCCATCTGTTCCAGCACCGGGCCGATGATGGCCACGTTGCGCGCCACCGCCTGGCGAAACCGCTCCGGGCGAAACAGATCGCCGACGCGGATCCCCGAGCGCGCGGCCTTGCTCTCGTACGTCGGACCGATGCCGCGCTTGGTGGTGCCGATCTTGTCGGGGCCTTCTTCGCGCAGCCGGTCCATCTCTTTGTGGTACGGCAGGGTCAGGTGGGCGCGGTCGGCGACCACCAGATCTTGATCGCGCCGCAAGAGTCCCTGGGCCCGAAACGCCCGCACCTCTTCGACCAGGACGATCGGGTCAATGGCCATTCCTTCGCCCAGGACGCAGGTCAACCCGGGGCGCAAGATCCCCGACGGAATCAGGTGCGTGACGTACTTTTTTCCGTCGACCACCAGGGTGTGGCCGGCGTTGGCGCCGCCCGCCCATCGCACCACCGCCGAGACGTTCTCGGTCAGCAGGTCGACGATCTTTCCTTTGCCTTCGTCGCCCCACTGGGCGCCGACCACCACGACCACGGGCATTTTATTGTTCCTTCTTCTTCTTTTGCTGTTGGCGGGTGGATGACAGAAGGCCGCTGTCGGTTTGAACCACCGCGCCGAAACCCCAGCGCTTGGCGTAAGCTTCCAGCTCGGCGCCGCGCAGGCCGCACGGCTCGGCCGCGGCGCGCTCGCCTCTGGCGCGAAGCTCATCCGCCAGACGTTGCGCCGCCGCCGCCGGGCCGACCACCAGCACACCGCCGTTGCCGTTCAGATTGAGGTGCCCGCCGTCGGTGGCGCCGCCGTTCTCTTGCTGCGCGCGCGCGTCCAGCACGGCGGCGGCGGCTTCCACGTCGATGGCGAAGCCGACCGCCGGACAGGGCCGACCGTACCGTCCCAGCAGATCGTCATAGCGACCACCGGCCAGAACCGCGTCGGGCGCGCCGGGCACGAAACCTTGCACGCGCACGCCGGTGTAATAATCGAACCCGCGCACTTCGCCGAGGTCGACGTGCACGCGGGCGTCGATGGTTCGCGCCGCCACGGCATCGACGATCGCTTGCAGCTGGGCCAATGCGCGTTTGATTCCGGCGGTGGGCGCGCGCTTGCGAGCGTCGGCCAGGATCGACGGCGGCCCCGACAGCGACGGCAAAAGCGCGGCGAACGCCGACGCGGAATTCGGTCCGCGCGCCGCGCGCAAGATCTCTTCCAGCCCGGCGCCGTCGCGCTTGCCGATGCAAAGGCGCGCCTCCTCGCGCGCGCCGTCGGGCAGATCGACCGCGTCCAGAACCTCGCGCGCCAGACCAAGGTGGCCGAGATCGATGGTCGGCGTGCCCAGTCCCGCCGCCTGCAGCGCCGCCGCGCCAAGGGCGATCATCTCGGCGTCACCGTGCGGTCCGGCGACACCGGCCAGCTCGACGCCGGCCTGGATCAACTCGCGCTGGCCGCGCGCCCCGCGTTCAAGCCGCACCACTGTGCCTTCATAACAAAGACGGATGGCGCCGGCCTCGTCGCGATAGCGCGTGGCGATGAGCCGCGCGATCTGCGGCGTGATGTCCGGCCGCAACGCCACCACCTGGCCCGAGCTCGGCTCGACGAAACGAATGGCCGCCGCGCGCCCGGCGCCGCCCAGCCCCAGCGCCAGCACATCTTCGTATTCGAAGGCCGGCGTGATGACGCGGGCAAATCCCCACCGTTCGAACACGCCCAGCAGCGTCTCGGCGATTCGTCGACGTGACGCCGCCGCCGCCGGCGCGAAATCACGCATGCCCGTCGGCAACCGTAATTGAGGACCATTGTTCATGAACGACCGATCGCGGACCAACCGGCCCGGCACGCGCCTAGATTTTATTGACGGCGTTCTTGACCACGCCGTCTTTCAAGTAGCCGACGAACACTTCGGCCAGCTCGATGGCCACCTTTTCCTGCGCTTCCTTGGTCGATGCGCCGAGGTGCGGGATGGCGATCAGGTTTTCTTGCTCGAACAGCGGCGAGGGATCCGGCGGCTCCTTGCTGAAGACGTCCAGCGCCGCGCCCGCCAGGTGCCCCGACTTCAGCGCCTCCAGCACGTCGGTCTCGTTGACCACGCCGCCGCGGGCGACGTTGATCAAGTACGAACCCTTCTTCATCTTGGCGATGGTCGCCGCGTTGAAGAGATCCTTGGTCTCGGCGACCAGCGGCACGTGCAAGGTGATGAAGTCCGACTTTTCAATCAGCTCGGGCAACGTCGTCGTCTTCACGCCGCCGGGCAGCGCCGTTCCCGCCGCCACGTACGGATCGTAGCCGATCACGTTCATCTTCAAACCAACCCCGCGCTCGGCCACCTGGCGTCCGATGTTGCCAAGACCGATCACGCCCAGGGTCTTCCCGGCGATCTCCGTTCCCATGTACTTCTTCTTCTCCCAGATGCCCTGGCGCATGCTCTGCGCCGCCTGCGGGATCTTGCGGGCCAGCGCGAAGATAAGCCCCACCGACAATTCGGCGGCCGCCGCGGCGTTGCCCTGCGGCGTGTTGATGACCAGCACCTTCTTTTCCGTCGCGGTCTTGACGTCGATGTTGTCGACGCCGACGCCGGCACGGCCGATGATCTTCAGCTTGCCCGGGTTTTCCAGAATCGCCGGCGTCACCTTCGTCGCCGAGCGAATGCCGAGGCCCTGGTAGCCGCCGATGATCGAGGCCAGCTCGGCGGGCGGTAACCCGACCTTGTAGTCAACCGAGAAACCTGCCTGCTGCAGGATCTCGACCGCTTTTTTGGACATATCGTCGGCGATGAGGACTCGAATCGGTTCAGACATTGCGACGCTCCTCGAACGAAGTGGAAGGACGGACGGTTAAGGCCTTCGGGTCTGGGCGAACGTGGCCTGCGCAGCGGCCACGCCCGATCCCGGACGAATGTTGTACCCGAGATCGGACAACGTCATCTCCAGACCGGAGATGGCGGTGATGATGTCGAACTCGCTGAAATAGCCGATGTGAGCGATGCGGACGATCTTGCCCTTCAGGTGCTCTTGTCCGCCGGCGATGGTGATCCCGTAACGGATGCGCATCTGCTTCACCACCGCCGTGCCGTCGATGCCCGACGGTACGCGGATGGCGGTGACGGCGTTGCTGGGCGACGAGGCGAACAATTCCAACCCCAGACCTCCGGCCGCCGCGCGCGTGGCTCGGGCCAGCCGGTCGTGGCGGGCGAACACGCCCTCCAGCGTCTCTTCCTTCAACATGCGCAATGATTCTTGCAAGCCGACGATCAGCGAAACCGCCGGAGTGAACGCGCTCTCGCTTTTTTCCTGGCTCTTTCGCTCGCGCGCCAGGTCGGCGTAAAACCGCGGCAAGTTGCAGCGCTCGTTGGCCTTCCAGGCCTTCTCCGAGACGGCGACCACCACCAGCCCCGGCGGCAACATCAATGCCTTCTGCGAGCCGAGAACCACCACGTCCAGACCCCAGCGATCCATCGGCACGTCGAACACCCCGACGGCGGTGATGGCATCAACGCACAAAAGAACGTCGGCGCGGCGGCGCACCACTTTCGAGACGCCTTCGAGATCGTGCTTCACTCCGGTCGACGTTTCGGAGGCCGTGGCGTAGACGGCGCGGATGCTGGGATCTTTATCCAGCGCCGCCGCCACCACAGTCGGGTCGACGCTTTTGCCCCACTCGACGTCGATGAAGACGCAATCGATGCCGTAAGCCTGGGCGATCTTGCCCCAGCGCTCGCCAAACTTGCCGCCGCGGATCACCAGCACGCGATCGCCCTGGCGCAGGAAGTTGGTCACAGCCGCTTCCATCCCCAAGGTGCCCGAGCCGGTCATCTGCAAGACCAGCTGCTTGGTCTGGAACAACCACTTCAACCCTTCTTGCGTTTCCTTCATGCACTCGATGAAGGCCGGGGCGCGGTGGTACAGAACGGGTCGCGCGATAGCCAGCCGCACCCGGTCAGGAACCGGCGTTGGACCAGCGGTAAGCAGGTACTCTTTCATCGCGTGCAAACCTGGGAAAACTGGTGCTGGTTCTAGTACAAGTTGGCCGATAGTCCAAGGTCGTTGTAATCAACCGTTCGCGAAAAACCGCTCATGTCTGTGGCTCAATTTTCCGACGCGCACTTCGGCTATCCGGGCACCGAGATCCTCTCTGGCGCGTCGCTGCTGATCCGTCCCGGCGATCGGTTGGCGCTGCTTGGTCCGAACGGCACCGGCAAGTCGACCGCCTTGCGTCTGCTGGCCGGCGACCTGCAACCGGACAGCGGCGACGTGCGCGTGCTGGGCAAGTCCAGCGTGGCGTACCTGCGCCAGTCGCAAGAGTTCAGCGGCCACGGCACGGTGATGGACGCGCTGCTAGAGCCGTTCGCTGCGCTGCAAAAGCTTCACGAAGAGCTGACGGCGATCGAGCATCGGCTGGCTGCCGGCGGCGACGGCGAGCTCGGCCGCTACGGCGAGCTGCAGGAGCGTTATCAGCGCGAAGGCGGCTACGATCTGGAATCGCGGGTGCGGCGCTTGACCGCCGACGTCGGCTTCACCGAAAGCGATCTCGGTCGTTCGGTGAACACCTTGTCGGGCGGCGAGCGCGGGCGCCTGGAGCTGGCCAAGGTGCTGGTGCGCCAACCGGATCTCCTGCTGATGGACGAGCCGACCAATCACCTGGACCTGGCGGCCATCGAACGCCTGGAGACGTTCCTGGCCGACTATCCCGGCGCCTTCGTGCTGGTCTCGCACGATCGCGCCTTCGTGCGTGCGGTGGCGCGCGAGATCGTCGAGCTGGAGAACGGCAAGTTCGTCCGCTACCCGTTCGGTTACGACAAGTACGTCGTCGAGCGCGACGCGCGCCTGGAACGCGCGCGCACCGAATACGAACGCCAGAAGGAACACGTCGACAAGACCGAAGACTTCATCCGCCGCAACCTTGCCGGCCAGAAAACCAAGCAGGCGCAAAGCCGGCGCAAGATGCTTGAAAAGCTGGACCGCCTGGAGCGGCCCGAGGACCACTGGCAGTTCGCCGGTAACATCGCGCTCGCGTTTTCGACCGGCGCCGATCTGGGCAGCAAGGAGACCATCCGCGCGCCGGGGCTGACCGTCGGCTATCCGGGCGCGCCGTTGCTCCGCGACGTCACGGTGAATGTCTACCGGGGCGACAAGCTGGGCATCGTCGGTCCCAACGGCAGCGGCAAATCGACGCTGCTGCGGACGCTGATCGGCGAGCTGCCGCCGCTCGCGGGCCGGGTAGAGATCGGCGCCGGCGTGCGCATCGGCTACTTCGATCAGAAGCTGGGCACGCTGTCCGAAGAGCTGACCCTGATCGACGAGATTCGTTCGGTCCGCGCCGATCTGTCGCCCGAATACGTCCGGCAGTACCTGGCCAAGTTTCGTTTCTTCGGCGACGATCCGTTCCGCACGGTGCGCGGCCTGTCGGGCGGCGAGCGCAGCCGGCTGGCGATGGCCAAGATCATGTTGTTCCCGCGCAACGTGCTGGTCCTGGACGAGCCGACGAACCACCTGGACATCCCGGCGCGAGAGACCCTGGAAGGCGCGCTGACGGCGTACGAAGGCACGCTGCTGGTGGTCAGCCACGATCGGTATTTTCTTGATCGGCTGTGCACGCGGGTGGCGGTGATCGACGGCGACCGCGTCGAGGTCCAGGTGGGCAATTACTCGGACTGGCGGCGACGTCAGCGCGACAGCGCGGCGCCGGCAAAACCAGCCCCCGCACCCCCAGCGACAAAAAAAGAACCACCGCCGCACAAGAAAGACCCGCCCCTGGCCGCCGACGCGGAAGCCGCACGCACCGCCAACAAGGATCGCGAGCGCGAGCGCCGACGACTGGAAAAGCGCGTGGAGACGCTGGTGGCGGATGTGGGCAAGCTCGAAACCGAGCTCGGCGTCGTGCGCGCCCAGCTTTCCAGCGACCACGCCGGCGACTGGCAGAAGCTGCACACCCTGGCCGACCGCGAACGCGAGTTGGATGCCCTGCTGGCCCGCAAGATCAGCGAGTGGGAGGCGGCCGGCGACGCGCTGCAAACGGCGCGCGATCCCAAACGCTGACGCGCCGGCGCCGTCACCTAAAGACGCCTTGTCGGCCTACCGATGTCTCTATTTGGAAGGTAGGGATTGTCGGTTCCCTGCTTCGTGACAAACTTCATTTCATACTTTCGGTTCGTGGGTCATGCCTGCGATCGGGGGGTACGCGGAATGTTTCTTCGCCCAGTCGGTACCATCGCCATCCTGTCGTTCGCGGCCGCCAGCTGCGCCGGCAGGAGTTCTCATCTGGTGAACGGCAGCAACGCGGGCACGGTGGTCGCGGGGGTCTGGGACGGCGTCTTTCGCGCGGTCCTGCGCGACGGCGTCGGCAGCGGCGACACGCGCATCGAAAAACAGGAATGGCACCTGTCGCAGGCCGGCGACAACGTCAGTGGTTACTACATCGCCGCCCTGACCTTCGTGTCGGGCGATGGCCGGCCATACATGTGCAACCGCGAGGCGCAATTCTCGGCCATGCAACGCTTCGACGTCAGCGGCCAGGTGCGCGGCGGCGTGGTGGAGATCCAGGAGATCGCCCAGCGGTCGGCGCAAGGTCGCTGCGATCCGGGCAGCCGGCGGCTGGCGCGCTACCAGGGCAACCTGCGCGGCGACGTGCTGACGTTGGTGGCTGGCGAGCACCGGCAGACCCTTTACCGCAACAAGGACGCCGGCACGCGCCGCGAGGCCAGCGCCGCCGACGTGCTGGCCAACGCGCCCGCCAGCGAGGCGACGTTCCCCAGCTTGGATCAGCGCGACCTGGCCAACAACGGCACCGCGCCCGTCACCGGATCAGCGCCCACCGACGTCAGCGGCCTGTGGGTGTGGGAACACCGGGGCGCCGCCCCCGGTGGTGACGAAAAGCAAGAGCGCGAGGAGTGGCACGTCACCCAGGAAGGCAGCAAGCTGACCGGTTACTACGACCGCGTGGTGCACCAGGTGTCGATCGACGGCCACGCTTACCGCTGCAGCATGTCCCTCGATTTCCAGATCGCCACCCGCTATCAGATCAGCGGCGAGGTGCGTGGCGACCAGGTGATCATCTACGAGAACTCGTTCGAGGTGCTGGAGCCAAACGCCTGCGACAACGGCAAGCGCCGCCTTGACGCCTACGAAGGCCAGGCCTCGGACGAAGAGCTCCGGCTGGTCTGGGGGGTGGGCGGCCAGGTCCTGCACCGTCCGCGGCCCGACGTGCCGACCCAGCGATTCTAGGGCGTTACTTCTTCTTCAGCTCGGCGTCGATCAGGGTCTTGAACTGATCGAAGGGTTGCGCCCCGACCAGGCGCGAGCCGTTGACGAAGAACGTGGGCGTGCCGGTGGCGCCGACGGCGGCGGCGTCCTTGGCGTCGGCGTCGACCTTGTCCTTGAACTTGCCGCTGTCCAGGGCGGCGCGGAACTTGGTCATGTTGAGGCCCATGTCCTCGGCATACTTTTCCAGCGACGGGCGATCCAGCGCTTGCTGGTTGGCGAACAGCTTGTCGTGGTACGGCCAGAACTTGCCCTGCTCATTGGCGGCCAACGACGCCTCGGCGGCCAGGTGCGCCTTGTCGTGAAACGGCAGCGGCAAGTTGCGAAAGGCGATCTTCACCTTGCCCGGATACTGATCCTCGATCTGCTTTAACGTCGGGGTGACGCGGCCGCAGAACGGACACTGGAAGTCGGAGAACTCCAGCACCGTCACGGGCGCCGAGGCCGCGCCCTTGATCGGCGCGTCGCCGACCTTGACGTCAACCTTGGCCTCCGGCGCCGCCGGTGCCGCTGCAGCGGCTGCGGGTGGCGGACTGTTCGCCGCCTGCTCCATCAGCTTTTGATAGACGTCCTTGAGCGGTGTGCCCTTCTTGATCAAGGCGTCGGCCTTCTTGATCTCCTCGTCGATGATTGCCTGGAAATCGCTGAAGGGAACCGCGCCCACCAGCTCGCGTCCATTGATGAAGAACGTCGGCGTGCCGTTGGCGCCCACCGAATTGGCCAGCTTCTGATCCTGGGCGATCTCGTCTTTCAGCTTCGGATCGTCCATGTCCTTCTTGAACCTGGCCATGTTGAGGCCGATCTCGGCCGCGTACTTGTCCAGGTTGGCGCGTTCAAGCTGGGTGTTGTTGTCGAACATCTTGTCGTGCAGCTCCCACGCCTTGCCCTGGCGGTTGGCGGCCTGAAAGGCCAGCGCCGCCTCCATGGCGTGCTCGTGGAACGGCAGCGGCTGGTTCACGAACACCACCGCCACGTCCTTGCTGTACTTCTGCTCGACCTCTTTCACCGTCGGCGTGGCCCGCTTGCAGAACGGGCACTGGAAATCGCTGATCTCGGCGATGGTCACCTTGGCCGCCTTCGGCCCCAGTCGCGGGTTGTGCGCGGCGAACATGATCTTGCGCGGCCCCGACGGCGCCGCTTGCGCGGCCGGCGCGGCGGCGCCTGGCGCTGGCTTTTGCTTGTCGTCGATGGCGGCCAGGATCTGCGGCAGCGGCTTGCCGTCCTTGGCCATCTGGATGGCCAGCTTGGCCAGGTTCGGACTGCGCGGACAGTTGGGATCCTTCTTCACGCAGGTGCCGATCGAACCCATTCCGCAGCCGCATTCGCAGTTGCGTTCGTTCATCGCCTGCATGGCGGTGGTCTTCTGGGGGGCGGTCAGTCCGTCGAAGCTCAGGCCGGAGACCGTCGCCAGATCGGCGGACTTCATCCAGCCGGCGGGAAACTCACCTTCGGCTTTATACGTCTTGTCGGGAAGCTTGGTGCCGGCGGGCACGCTGTCCGCTGATTTGTCCGCCGTCTTGGATGGCGCCAAGTCACCGGCGGCCGTCGTCGCATGGCCGCCGCCGGTTTCGCGGCCGACCAGAAACCCGACGGCCAACCCGGTGACAAGCGGCCAAATAGCGGCACCCCAATGCCGACCCGTCTCTGCTTGCTGCGCCATGCGCGTGCTTATAGCAGAAACGGAAATCTATTCTTCGTCGTCGTCCGCGGTCTTCGAACGCCGGCTGCTTGTGGAGTCAAAGTCCAACTCGCCGGCGAACATCTCGTCCAAAATTTCGTCGACCGAGCCGCCGCTGACGTCGCGTCGCAGCTCTTCGCGTTCGAACTCTTCGAAGGTGCGGTAAATCTTTTGATCGTCGTAGCGTCCCATGTTCGTTCTCCTTGTTCGTGTCGACCAACAGAAACCCTACATGTAGGTTTAGATAATACCCTCGCTCACATCGGGTCAAATTTTTCATCGCCCGCGCGCGCCCCACGACAGAACGAGCGCGGGTTGAACGCTTTCACTCGCGCGTGTTAGGTAGGGTTCGCCCTCATGGGAAAGATCATCGCGGTCGCCAATCAGAAGGGCGGCGTGGGCAAGACCACCACGGCAGTGAACCTGAGTGCATCGCTGGCCGCCGCCGAAAAACGGGTGCTGCTGGTCGACGTCGATCCCCAAGGGAACGCCAGCTCGGGTCTCGGGTATGCCCGTGGCGACGCCGAAGCGGACAGCATCTACGACGTGCTGGTGGATGGCCGTCCCTGCGTCGAGGTCATCCGCAAGACCGAGCTGCCCATGCTGGACCTGATCCCCGCTACCGCTGACCTGGCCGGCGCGGAGATCGAACTGGTCTCGCTGCCCGAACGCGAGACGCGCCTGCGCGGTCCGCTGCGTGCGATCGCCCGCGATTATGATTTCGTCATCGTCGACACGCCGCCGTCGCTGGGCCTGTTGACGCTGAACGCGCTTTGCGCCGCCGACAGCGTGCTGGTTCCGTTGCAGTGCGAGTACTACGCCCTCGAGGGGTTGTCCGATTTGCAAAACACCATCAGCTTGGTGGGGCAATCGCTGAACCCGGGATTAGCCATCGAAGGCATCGTTCTGTGCATGGTGGATACACGACAAAATCTGACCGAGCAGGTGGCCACCGAGGTGCGCGCGCACTTTGATGGCAAGGTTTACGCGACCACCGTCCCGCGCAACGTGCGCCTGTCGGAGGCGCCGTCGTTCGGCAAGCCGATCATCCTTTACGACATCAGCTCGAAGGGCGCGAAGAGCTACCTCGATCTGGCACGCGAGTTCCTGGGCCGCCACGGCGCCGGCGCGGCGGCGACGGTGGGCGGCCAACCATGACCGGACCCAAGCGCAAGGCGCTGGGCCGCGGTCTGGCGGCGCTGATTCCCAGCGCCCCGCCCTCGCCCGCCATGGCGCCGGCCGGCAGCACCTTGTCGGCGCGCGGCGACGGCCTGCGCACGCTGGCCATCGAAGAGATTCACCCCTCGGGCGATCAACCGCGCCAGATCTTCGACGACGCCCGCCTGGCCGAGCTGGCCGATTCCATCCGCACGCAAGGAGTGATTCAGCCGGTGATCGTGCGGGTGCGCCCGCAAGGCGGCTACGAGCTGGTGGCCGGCGAACGCCGCTGGCGCGCCGCCCAGCGCGCCGGCCTGCACGAGATCCCCGCCGTCGTGCGCGACATCGCCCCGATGCGCGCCTTCGAGATGGCGATGGTCGAGAACCTGCAGCGCGCCGACCTGAACCCGATCGAAGAGGCGGCCGGCTATCAGCGCCTGATCAGCGATTTCGGGTACACGCAGGAGACCCTGGCCGGCCGGGTAGGCAAGGATCGCACGACGGTGACCAATGCCTTGCGCCTGCTGCGGCTGCCAGAATCGGTGCGCGATCTGGTGGTCGCCGGGCGCATCTCGATGGGACACGCGCGGGCGCTTTTGGGCCTCGAATCCGTCGACGCGATGGAGCGGCTGGCTCGCCGGGTGTCGGCGCGCGAGATGTCCGTTCGTCAGGTCGAGGCGCTGGTGCGGCGCGAGCGCAGCGTCTCGGCGGCGGCACCGACGCCCGCCGCGCCGTCGGCGTCGGCGCGCGACCTCGGCGACCGGCTGGCGCGGATCCTCGGCACGAAGGTCAAGGTCGTCGAGGCCGGACCGGGGCGCGGCCACCTGGAAGTTCACTATCACTCGCTGGATCAGCTCGACGCCTTGATCGCCCGCTGGCTGCCGTCATGACGCCGGCTCACGGCTCCAGCAGCGACGGGCGGCGCAATCAGCCCGCGCCGGCGCCGCTGACCTTCGATCTCGAGTTTCGTTCGGCCGGATCGTTCCTGCTGGCCTACGCCAACCACCTGGCGGCGGGCGGACTTTTTCTGGAGGTCAACGTTCCGCCGATCAACGATCCGGCGGTGGTTGTGTTCCTGCGCGTCCCCGGACAGGCCCCCATCGAATTGGCCGGCCAGATCGCCTGGGCGCGCGAGCACGCCGCAGGCCCCGGACAGCCGCCAGGGGTGGCCATCGACATCCTCACGCCGACCGACGACTATGGCGCCATCGTCGACGACCTGGCTCATCACTTTCACGGCGTGCGCGTGTTGCTGGGCACCGGCGAGCCGGCCCCGCGGGCCATCCTCAGTCGATATTTGAAGTCGATCATGGCCTGCGAGATCGTCGAGGTCGACTATCGCCAGCCGGCCGAACGGCAAAACGCGGTCGTCGATCTGGCGATGGTTGACCTGGATTCTTCGGGGGCGCACGGCGACGATCTGGTGCGCCGGCTGGCCGCCGGCTCGGACACCCGCGCTTCACCGATCATCGCCCTGGCGCAGCTGGAGCGCGATCGGGTGCGGGCCCAGCAACTGGGTGCGCACGAAGCGCTGGCGAACCCGCCGCAATTTCCCGATCTGCAGGCGTCGGTGGTCCGCTGCGTGACCCGCCCGGTGCGGATCCAGATCAAGTAGCGAACTCGGGCGACCAAGCGCGCGTTCAAAGACCGGCGCGCGCGCGAGCCGACGCCAGTGTGTTGGCCAGCAGCATGGCGATGGTCATCGGTCCCACGCCGCCGGGCACCGGCGTGATGGCGGCGGCGCGCTCGGCGGCGGCCGCGAACTCGACATCACCCAGCAGTTTGCCGTTCGGCAGGCGGTTCATGCCCACGTCGATGACCACCGCGCCGGGTTTGATCCACGCGCCTTTAACCATCTCCGGCCGGCCCACCGCCGCCACCACCACGTCGGCGCGGCCGATGACGGTGGCAAGCGCGCGGGTCTTCGAATGGCAGACGGTCACCGTGGCGTCGGCGGCGATCAGCAGGGCGGCCATCGGTTTGCCGACGATGTTCGACCGCCCGACGATCACCGCATCGGCGCCGGACAGTTGCGCGCCGGCCTCTTCCAGCAGCTTCATCACGCCGAACGGCGTGCAGGCGATGAAGCGCGGCTCGCCCAGCAACAAACGGCCCAGGTTGTCCGGATGAAACCCGTCGACGTCTTTGGCCGGATCGACTGACAGAAGAACCCGCCGCGCGTCGATGCCTGCGGGCAAAGGAAGCTGGACCAGAATGCCGTGGACGTCGCGGTTGTGGTTGAGCGCGTCGACAAGAGACAGCAGCTCAGCTTCGGATGTCGTCGCCGGCAGGTGGTGATCGAACGTGCGAAAGCCGGCCTCCCGGCAGGCCTTGCTCTTGCCGTTGACGTAGACCTGGGAAGCCGGATCGTTACCCACCAGGACCACCGCCAGGCCCGGCTGCGCACCCTTCGCGGTCAGCGTCTTCGCTTCTTCGGCCAGCCCGCCGCGAATGCGGGCCGCCAGCGCCTTGCCGTCGAGGATCGTCGCCGCCATCGAAGGCAAACCCTATATCACGAGCGCCGGCTGGCGGCGTCCGGATTCAGGATGGCGGCCGAACCACGGCCGCGGGCGCCGACGCGCGCTGAAGACACGGTCGCTCGCCGCGCGCTTCTGATCGCCGCAGGCGGGCACGCGCGTTGCAATTTCGCGCCGCATGATGCGTTCGTCTTCTGGTTTGCGTTGCTTCGGGATCCTGACTTGCACCTGGGCGCTGGGGGCGCCGCGCGCGCAGGCCGCGGCGTACGGTCCGCTGTTGCCCGAGCCGGTGCTGGCGGTGGCCACCAGCGACACCACCGTGGCCGCCATCGTCGACGGCGGACGCGGGCGTCAGGTGGTGCTGCTGGCGCGTGAACCGACCCAGCCGCTGATCTGGAACCGCTGGCCCGACGAAGCCGCGCGACGGCCGGCCGATGCCCCGGCGATCCGCCGCCACGCCGCCGACGTCGATGACGTGATCTCCGAATACGATCTCAGCGAGGCCGACCGCGAGACGCCCGAATTCGAGCAACTGCTGGACGACGAGGGCGTGGACGAAAAACCGCGCCCGCTGAAAAACCGCGCCGACGAACCGCCGCTGGTCGCGCGGTCGTTGGCCGGCAGCGCGCGGGAAATCTGGCTGGGCAGCTCGCGCGGCGTGTGGGCCGTCGACACCACCGCCCTCGGTCACCGCTGGCGGCCGCGCGGGCTTTCCGACCGCGCCGTCTCTCACGTCGCCGTCGGCGCTGACAACGAAGGACGCACGACGGTGGCCGCCATCAGCGACGACGTGGTCTGGATGACCGACGACGGCGGTGCAAACTGGACCCTGGCCGGCGTCCTGACGTCGGCGGCGCGGGCGTTGGCGGTGGCCCCCGGCGGCGCTTTGCTGCTGGTCGCCGCCGAGAACGGGCTGTGGGCGATGGCCCCGCACCGTCAACCGCGGCGTCTGGATGGCGGCCCCGCCGACGACGTGGTGGCGTGCGGTCGGCAGGTGGTGGCTCTGGGCGGCGGCACGCTGCGGGTTTTTTCGGCCACGCTGGAGGGCGAGCCGTTGATCGTCGCCGGCGTCCCCGCGCGCGCCGTTCGTTGTCCCGACGGCGGCGACGGTCCCTGGATTGGTCTTGGCGCCGCTGGCCTGGTCTCGCGTGATGGCGGTCGAAACTGGCGCGCGGTCGGTGAAGGCGCGCTGGAGATCACCGCCGCGCGCATCGACGGCGCCGAGCTGTGGCTGGGCACGCCGCGCGGGCTTTACGCCGGCATCGTCGAACGCCAAGCGCACCCGCCCGCCGATTTCTCCGCGCCGCCGGCGCGCGATCCGCTGGACGTTGACGAAGAAGATTTGCTTCGTCGGCGCATCGCCCAACCGCCGCTGTGGCTGAGCTATGTGCCGCGGGTGAGTGTCCTTGCCAGCGCCGACGCCGGCGACGGACAGCGCACGGTGCGAGCGATGATGCTGCTGACCATCCCGTTTCAGCGTGCGGGACGAACGGCGCGCGCCCCGCTGGCCAGCGAGCTGGCTCTGGAGGTCACCCGCCGTCGCGTCCGGTCCGCCGCCCGAGCGGACGATCGCGCGCAACTGGAGCTGCGCGCCGTCGAAACCCTGGCGGAGACACCGCCATGACGGATCATTCTTCAGCACCAACGACCCTGCTTTCACCCCGCGCCTGCCCGGCGCGAATCAACGGGACCTGCGCCGGCGCGCTGGTCTTGGCCGCGATAGTTCTCGCGGTGAGCCCCGCACGCGCCGACGACGCCGTGGTCCCCACGCCGTCCGGCAGCGCTTCCGTCCCGGCACCGCCCGGTAACAACCCGCCCCCCAATCACCGGCGCATTGACCACGCCGCGGTCCTGGCCGCAGCCTCCGCCGACGAGCCACCATTGGACGAGCTGCGCGCGGCGGCCACCGCACTGGTGCTGGCCGAGCCGGAGCGCGCGCGGTCGCTGCTGGCCCGGTCCGGCGCCGCCGGCTGGTTGCCTGAGGTGCGCGTGCGCGTCGACCGTCGCTTCGAGCGTGACGAGTCGCTGGACTACGGCCGCACGGCGGCCGATGTAACCGCGCCGGTCGGCATGGACACGCACAACGACGTCAGGTACGAGGTTCGCGCCACGTGGGACCTGTCGCGCATCGTCTTCAATCCCGAGGAGCTGGGCGCCCACGCCCAGGCCCTGCGACTGGCGGATATCCGGCGCGAAGTGGAGATGATGGTGGTACGGTTGGTGTTCGAACGCAGGCGCCTCAAGGCCGAGACCGCAACTTCCGATGCCCCCGACGGTGCCCCCCGTCTGCGTCGAGAACTGAGGATTGAGGAAATTGAAGCCGAGCTGGATGCGCTGACGGCAGGAGCCTTTTCCAGCCCGCGAAATCATCGATCACAACATGCGGCCAGCCAAAAACCGTGAGCGAACCCAGGATGCACGCCAGCACCCGCGGTTCCAGGCTGACGTGCAGGTGTCGGTGGCCGTGGGCGATCGTAAGTTACCGGCCCGCACCCGGGATTTCTCGCGCTCCGGCCTGTGCCTGATCTCCTCCGAGGAGATCGCCCGCGAGACCAACGTCGCCATCGAGCTGGTGCTGTCGTTCGCCGCCGGCGGCGTCTCCGAACCGCTGCGCCTGCGCGGCCGCACCGTGTGGTGCACGGCGATGTTCGGTTCCTACCAGGTGGGCGTCATGTTCGTCGACATCAACGCCGAGCGCGCCCGTTATCTGGACATGTTCATGGGCCTCCTCGACGGCACCAACGGCGCTGACGATCCGCTGGACAACGAACGCGAGGACACCGACCGGCGAATCGATCCCGATGATCCGTTTCGTCCCTGAGGCGCCGAAAGACCATGGCCGCACCCAAGTCTTCCCCGCCGTCGCCACCGAAGCCGCCGCCCGCCGCGCGTCCGCGCCGCCAGCACCGCCGGCTGACCATCCGTATGTCCGCCGAGGTTCGCACCGCGCGCACCGTCTTCACCGCCACCACCCGCGATCTGTCGGCGGGGGGCGCCGGCATCATCTCGGATCGCGGGCTGACCGAAGGCGAGGAGATCGCGCTCGGCCTGTTTCTGGTGGTTGACGACGTCGAAGAGCAGATGCCGCCGTTGTGGGTGAAAGGCCGGGTGATGTGGGCCAGCGGCGAGCAACTGAACCAGCACACGGCCGGCGTGCGATTCAGCGGCGTCACCGACGAGCAGAAGAAATGGCTGGGCAAGGTGCTGTCGCAGCTGAACGATCCCGGCGCGACGCCGGCGCCCGATCGTCACTGACCGGCGTTCGCCACGACGGCCTCGGCGATGCGGACGCCGTCCAGCGCCGCGCTGACGATGCCGCCGGCGAAGCCCGCGCCCTCGCCCGCCGGGTAAAGGCCCGCCACCGATGGTGATTGCAGCGACCGCGGATCGCGCAGGATGCGCAGGGGCGCGCTGGTGCGGGTCTCGGCGCCGACCAGCAGCGCGTCCGCATGCATGAAGGCCCGCAGGCGCGCGCCGATCCCGCGCAGGCCTTCACGCAACGCCGCGGCCACCAGCGGCGGCAAGACGGCGCGCAGATCGGCGGGAACAATCCCTGGACGATAGCTGCTGGCGGCGACCGTGTTGCTCGGGCGATCAGCGAGAAAATCTTCCAGCCGCTGCGCCGGTGCGCGCAACTGACCGCCGCCAGACTTCTCGGCCGCGGTTTCAATGGCGCGCTGAAAGTCGACGCCCGCCAGCGGACCAGCCGCGGCATCACCGAAGTCGTCGGGGTTGACCGTCACCACCAGGCCGGCATTGGCGAAGGGCGAATCGCGACGAGACAAGCTCATGCCGTTGACGACCAGACCGCCCGGCTCGGTTCCGGCGGGGACGATCCAGCCGCCCGGGCACATGCAGAAGCTATAGACGCCACGTCCCTGTCCTTCCGACGTCAGCTCGTAAAATGCCGGCGGCAGCTTGGGATGGCCGGCGGCGCGGCCGTATTGAATCTCGTCGATCAAGGGTTGCGGGTGTTCGATGCGCACGCCGACGGCAATCCCTTTGCGCTCGATGGCCACACCGTCGCGTACCAGCCAGCGATAGACCGCCCGCGCAGAATGGCCGACCGCCAGCACGACGACGTCGGCGGCGATCTCGTCGCCGTCCAGCAGGCGCAACGCTTTCACCCGGCGATTCTGGATGACCAAACCGCCGGCGGCCGTCTCGAAGCGATAGTGAACGCCGTGCGCTTGCAGATGCTCGCGCAATGCCGTCAGCACCTTGGGCAACCGATTCGAGCCGACGTGTGGCCGCGATTCGCTCTCCACTTCCGCCGGCGCGCCGAAGCGGACCAGATCGGCCAGCACCGCGGCAATGCCGGAATGATCCTTTGAGCGCGTGTACAGCTTGCCGTCGGAGTACGTACCCGCCCCGCCCTCGCCGAAACAATAGTTCGACAGCGGGTTCAGTTGCCCGCGGTTGGCGAGCGCCAGATCGCGGCGACGCGGCTGCACGGGTTTGCCCAGCTCGACGATCGTCGACGGCACGCCCGCTTCAAGCAAGCGTAGCGCTGCCCAGCTTCCAGCCGGACCCGAACCGACGATCGTCACCCGCGGCGTGGCCACCGACGGCGGCCACGCCAGCACCGCCCGCTGCGGCGCCGCCTCGTCGCTCAGCAACTGGCCGGCGCGCGCCACCGCCACGCGCAGGCGAAAGCCAAGCGGCCGCCCTTTGCGCGCGTCCAGCGAGCGCCGCAAAAGACGCCACGGCCCGACCGTGTCGGGCGCCCAACCGAGCGCGCGTGCCAGCCGCGGCTCCAGCGGATCGTCGGCGGCGTCGAGCGGCAGAAAGACTTCGACCAGTTCAGGCATGCGGCGGCGGCCAAGGCAGCGTGAGGAGCCTGCGGATCAGCGACTGATGCCCACGCGTTGGCGGGCGCTCAAACAATGATTGCCCCCGGCGGCAAATTCACGACAGGTGCTGGGACGGTCTTCATAGATGCGACAGTGATAGCGCGAAGACGGTCTCGGGCGCGAATCGTCGGCTGTGGCCGCGTCGCCGGCGGGCGGCGTGTCGACGTTCAGGGCCGCGCAGCGTTCATTGTTGCGCAGGATCTCGAAGCGATACCCGCGCCGCACGATCAGCTCGGGCTGCTTCCAGACCACCGGATCACGCATGGACACGCTGACCACGTGATAGGCCTCGCGGCAGCAGGCGCCGCAGGTTTGACAGTCGACCGGCGGCTCCCATTTTTCGCAGGCGGCAAAATCCCGGCTGGTGCGGCCCGCGGAATCACTTTTCGCCGCGGCATTTTTTTGCCGGCAGCGCTCGACTGGCCGGCCGCGTCCGCCGACGTAAAGCCAGGCGCAAGAACCGCAGGTCTCATTCGCTGGTCCCAGGGCGAAACCCAGCGGATGTCTTTCAACCGACGCTCCGTCCAGCAACGACGCGGTGGCGGCCAGCGCCTGGCGCAAGGTCGAGATCCATGTCGCCGCGCTGGAGCCCTCCGTGGCCAACGCCGCGCGCCCGATCGCTGCGCCGGCGTCGCCGTGACGAAGGGGATCGTCGCCGATCAAATCGTAGAAACCGCGATACTCGGTGGTCGGAGCCATCAGTGCGCGCAGACCGAAAGGCTGGGCCAGATGCGCCTGCAGCCGCAGACAGGCGTGCTCTCGTTCGATGCCCGCTCCACCCGATACATCAAGCCCCCAATCCGGAAATGTCTGGCGGTCGGGGCCTTCGACAAACGCGTGGCACAATTCGTGGAAAACCAGCTGCGCAAAAGAGTCGTCGATATCGAGGATCTCTGGAATCCCGATGAATATACGGCCCTGCCCGTCACTGGAGGCGTAACTCTCCGGACCACGCTGTATTTCGAAACCGAGCGTGCGCGCCGCACTGGACCAGATTTGATCGATGGCGGCGCTGGACAGCGGACTGGGACGATCGCGTGACATCGGCTTTTCTCGCTACTTATCGCTGGAATTACCTGAACCACGGCCAAATCGTCTAAACATCTTTTTGTTATTTACACTTCACAAACATCAAGAATATTTGACAAATCACCGAAGGAGGCCCTTGCATCCGGCCAGTAGAAGGGCCAGTCTAGCCGGTCCGTGGCAAAGATTCCGCCGCGGTCACCAACGAAACCTTGCGAGGTGGAGACGTGTTGCCTTCCCTGCAAAAGCTACCTTATGGTGCCGTGGCCGCTGTGGCGGGCTTCTTCGCTTTGCCGCTGTCGGCTCCCAACGCTGGCGTCAATTCTGTAAACACCACGACTGAAGAGATCGCCGCGGCCCCCAGCCCCGACAAGCAAAGCTCCGTCCAACTGAGCGGCGACGACAGCTGCATGGCCCGCACCATCTGCGCGATCAAAGAACGCATCCGCTGGCAGACGCCGGCGTGGACGCCCTCGCAGTGTCGTCGCATCGCCGGCGCCGTCAGCGCGTCGGCGAAAAAATACAATCTGAGCCCGACATTGATCCTGGCCGTCATGATCAACGAGAGCGACATGAACGAAAAAGCGTCGCGGGTCTATACACGCGACAACGAAATCTACGCCAAAGACAGCGGCCTGATGGCCATTCGTTGCTTGCTAGACAAGACTGATCACTGCACCAACGGCAACGTTCGCGGCATGGCGTGGAAGGACCTGATGGACCCGGTCACCAACGTCGAAGCCGGCGCGCGCGAGCTGGCGCACTGGCGTGACGGCGGCGGCATCACCCGCGTGACCATCAACAAGCGAGACGCCCAGGGGCATCTGCAGCGCGTGACCAAGGACGTGCCTTGCCAGCACAAGAACCACGCCTTCTGGGCCCACTACAATCATGGCCCGCGTTATATCGACAAAGGGTATCCGCGCCACTACCCGCACCGCATCGCCGTGCTGGATCACGCGCTGGCCACGGTGATGAACCTGCCGGCGCCCGAATTGACCGCCGGTCGCATTACCATTCACGATCCCGGCAAACGCGAACGCACCCCGGATCGCCCGATGGAACCGCGCTTCAAGAAGCTTTGCCACCAGATCATGGACAGCGCGTCGTGCTCTCCGGTAGCCCTGAACGAACGCGCAAACTGATCACAACCAAATCGCGAATACTTTCGTGATTTGCTTTTTGTCGACCCGCGCTGCTTAGAGCTTGTCGACCAGGGACAGGCCGAAGCTGGCGGCGGAGGCGGTCAGGGTGGCGTCGAGAGCGTGGTTCGCCAGCGCCAAATTGGTGGCGCTCTCGAAGCTGTCGGCGTCCTGTTCGCGCGACAACGATGCCGTGGCGTCGACCTTCGCGCTGGCGGCGACCGTTTGCGCGGTCTGAAAGGCGTCCATCGACGAACCGACCTGGGCCAGCGCATTGCCAACTTGGTGGGTGACCGCGTCCAGATTTCCCAGCGTGGCGCGGATGCTGTCGCCGTCGTTGCTCTTCAGCGCCGTCGACAGCGCCGACAGCGTGGCGAAAAGATCGGCGCCGCCGCCCGCGCCTTTCACCGCCACGTCGGCCCGAACCGACGCCGCCTCGGTCACGCCGGGGGCCACTTCGACCTGGCGCACGTTGCTGTCGCCCTGATAGTTCCCGGAGGCGTCAAAGGGCGGTTGTGAATCCTTGGTGCCGCCGAAAATATAGCGCCCGTTGAAGTCGGTGTTCATCAACGTCACCGCTTGCTTGTTCAGACTGTCCACCTCGGTGGCGGCGTTCTGGCGATCGGTGGCCGAATAACTGTCGTTGCTCATCTGCACGGTCAACTCGCGGACCCGGGCCAGCACGTTCGAGAGCTGCTGCAGCGAACTGTCCGCCACGCCCAGTTCGTCGTTGGCCTTGCCGGCGCCCGAGTTGACCGCGTCCAGGCGCGCCAGCGTGCTGCGGCCCTGAACGATCAAACCGGCCGCCGTCGGATCATCGCCCGGGTGCGTGACTCGCTGGCCGGTGGACGCCTCGTTCGACGCTTGCAGGACGCGATCGCGCGCCGTCATCGAGTTGCTGGCGGCCATGTCAAACATCATTCGTTCCGTTACACGCATGGTGCTCCTCGTCCTTACTGAATGGCCAACAAGGTGTCGAGCATGCCGTTGGTGGTGGTGATGACCTTGCTGACCGCTTCGAAAGCTCGCTGGGCCTTGGTCATGTTCACCATCTCTTCGTCCAGGTTCACGCCGGACACCGATTCGCGCATCTGACTGAGATTGTCGGCGATGCTCTTGTCCTGATCCGAGATTGCCTGCGAAAGCTGCGCCTGCGCACCAAAGCCAGTAACGATGTTCTGGAACGCCGTCGTGGCGTTGGTGCCGGTGGACAGCGCCGTGTTCTCGGTGTTGATCAAGGCCTGCATGTTGCTGCTGTCGCCGGTGGCGCCGGGCGCCGACGCGGCTGCCAGCAGCGACGGGTTGGCCAGCAGACCGGCGTCGACGGAGATGGAGCTGGCCGCGCCGGCCGACGTGGCGCCGACGGTGAACATCTGATGACCGGTGGTGCCGTCGGCGGCGAAACCCGCGCTGTGCACGGCATTGATCGCGTTCCCGAAATCAAAGGCCAGCGTGTCGATGCCGTTCTCCGCGCTGAGGATGGCGCCGTCGCGCGCGCCGATGCCGCCGCCCAGTTGACCGCCGATGGCGTTGCCAGCCAGGGTCACCGGACCGGTGCCGTCGGCGCGGGTCAATTGAACAGCCAGGTGGCCGCCGTTCGTCGGATCGGCGATGACCGACAGCTTGCCGGCTTTCTGCTCGCTGACCAGGGCGGCGCCGCCGGGCAGCGCCATCGAGACGTCGCCCTGATCGTTGGTCACCGGCACGGCGCCGGTCAACTGGCTCAGCTCGTCTTGCAGCTGCTGCCGCTGATCCAGCAGATCGTTGGGCTGGGCGCCGGTGCTGCGGGCCATGCGGATCTGGGTGTTCAGGGCGGCCATGTTCGCCGCGTCCTGATTCACCTGCGTGACCGTGCCGGCCAGCTTGGCGTCCACGCCGTTGCGCACGTCCTCCAGCGAGGCTGACGTGCGGTTGAAGGTGCGGGCCAGGGCCTGCGCCGAAGCGACGGCCGCCTGTCGCAGACCCGAATCGTTCGGATTCTGAGCGACATCACGAAGGGCGGAATAAAACCCGCTGAGCGCTGCTGTCAGGCCGGTGCCGCCGTCGGGATCCAACGCGGTCACGGCGTTCAGGGCGTCGCTTTGCGACGACGAGAAACCTTGGGCGGAGATCGCCGCCGGCATCTGGCGCTCGAGAAATTGATCGCGCGCCTGGGTGACCGACTGCACGCCGACGCCGCGGCCGATGAACGAAGTGCCGTCGAGATCGGTGGGCGTCAGCGCTTCCAGGTTGGCGGTCTGTCGGCTGTAACCGGGCGTGTTGACGTTGGCGATGTTCTGGCTGGCGGTGGCCGCGGCCGTGCGGTGCGCGTCCAGGCTGGTGCTGGCCTGCGAGAGGATCGAAAGCAGATCGGCGGCCACGTCAAGCCACCCGGCTGACGGTGCGTGATTGCCAGATCCCGGTCGACGATCCGCGGCGGGTGTACGCCGTCGGGGTCGGGTTCATCGCGCCCAGGTACGCGCGCACGTATGACAGCGCGCGCTGGCCCAGGATGCGATTCAGATCGTCCAGCTCGGCCAGCGCGGCGGCCAGCGCGCGAATGGCGCCCAGGCCGTCTTCCAACCGCGCGGCCTCCGCGGGTTGCCGGGCGCGTAACCCAGCGACGGTGACCTCTTTCAACCCCAGCGCGGCGGCGGCGGCTCCCAGCGCGGCGGCGAGATCGTTCTGCAGGCGGCGAACCTGATCGTTGAAAGTGGCGCGGAGGGCAGCCCGATGCACCAGACCGTCGACGTCCATGGTGCGAATCAGGGCGCGCTCTTGCCTCGCCCGCTCGACCTCGGCCTCCAGTGCCTTGCGAATGCTGTCTACGACCGTGAGTGCCAGTTCGAGCTGATTCATTTTCCTAGTGGCCTATCATCTCCCGCAATTTTGCGTCGACCTCGGCCGCCTGCAGGATCTCATCTGCGACCTGAGATGGGTTGGGTTTGAACCCGCCCGAACGCACTTGCTGCTCGATCTGTTTCAGGCGACCGATGCGCGCGCTGCCGGCTGCCGATTGCGCCGCGGCCACCGACGCCTGCGCTTCGCGCGACGCCCGAACGTCCACTTTGTCTGTGGGTGGAGGCGCCGCCGCTGATTCATTGCCAGCAACGCGATCCACTGCCCCAATTGGTGTCGTGTCTGTGACTTTCATGGTGCCCCTCGACGACGCGGTTTACCCGCAATGGAGTCATCGACACGATCTCTGTATCTATTAAGAGCACGCGCCGGATCGACGGGCCTTTCGTTCACTCTTACTTCGAAGTGCAGGTGCGGGCCGGTGGCACGTCCACTCATCCCGGCGCGGGCGATGGGCTGCCCTTCCTTGACGGTTTCTCCCGGGGTAACCAGCAGTTCCGAAGCATGGGCGTAAAGCGTGGTCATGCCGTTGCCGTGGTCGATCTCGACCGCGTTGCCGTATCCGCCGCGCTGTCCTGCGCTTTTCACCACGCCGCCGGTGGCCGCCAAGATCGGGCTGCCGGCGGCGGCGCGCAGGTCGACGCCCGTGTGGTACTTTCTCTCACCGTCGATGGGATCCGAGCGGCGGCCGAAGGGGCTGGTGATCTGTTCAGCCCCGGTCAGCACCACGGGCAGCGCGCCCGACGAACTGCCCGTCAGATCGGGCGGCGACAACGGCCCGGCGGTCGTCCTTGACTGCGCCGGCGCCGGCGACGCTTTCGGCGGTGGCCCTTCGCCGTTATCAATCTGGCCAAGCGAATCTTCCAGCATGCGGGCAATTCCGATCCCGCCCCCCTTCGACACCGCCTCGGCCAGCGTCTCGACGAACAGGTCGGCGCGGACTTGCCCGCCGGCCACATCGCTCGGCTTGAAAGCGCCGCTCGACTGCAGCATCTGCCGCAGCAGCATGGCCTCCATCTGCTGGTAGGCTTGGCTGGCGTCCCGCACGGGAGCGGCGGCCATCAGATGACCTCCACGTCGGCGTCGATGGCGCCGGCCGCTTTCATCGCCTGCAAGATGGCGATCAGATCGCGCGGGTTCGCGCCCAGCAGGTTGAGCGCCTTCACCAGATCCTCGACGGTGGTGGTGGCGGGCAGCCCGATGACGGGCTTGTCTTTTTCCTTGGCGTCGACGGCGGCCTGCTTGGTCTGCGCCGTATTGCCGCGACCGAAGGCATTCGGCTGGGAGACATTGACGGCGGTGGTCACCGAGATGGACAGTCCGCCGTGCGCCACCGCCACCGCATGGATACGCACGCGCTCACCGGCGACCACGGTGCCGGTGCGCTCGCTGACCACGATGCGCGCTTTCTGGTCGGCCTCGACCTCCAGCGCTTCCAGCTTGGTTACGAGACCGACGGTCTTGCCCTTGTATTCGGCGGGAACTTTGATCTCGACGGCGGCCGGATCAACAGCGGAGGCGATCTCGCCTTTCATCTCTTTGTTGATGGCCTCGGCGATGCGAGAGGCGGTGGTGAAGTCCGGGCGCTTGAGTCCCAGGACCAATGGGCCCTTTTCCAGGCTGCTGGCCACCTCGCGCTCGACGATGCCGCCGGCGGGGACGCTGCCCGAGGTGGGCTGGTTCTTTTGCACCGACGTCCCCAGGGCGCCGACGTCGAAACCGCCCGCCTGCACTGATCCCTGGGCCAGCACGTAGACCTGGCCGTCGGGGCCAGTCAGTGGCGTCACCAGCAACACGCCGCCCGACAGTGAGCGCGCGTTGCCCATCGAGCTGACGTTCACGTCCAGGCGCACGCCGGGACGGGTGAACGACGACAGCTTGGCCGTCACCATCACCGCCGCCACGTTGCGCACGCGCACCAGCTTCGGATCGATGCGGATGCCCAGGCGGCCCAGCATGCCGCTGATCGACTGCGAGGTGAAGAACACCGCTTCGGTGTCGCCCGTGCCGGCCAGCCCCACCACCAGACCGTAACCGTAAAGCGGGTTGTCGCGCGCGCCGCCCACGTCGACCAGCTCCTTGAGTCGCGTCGGCGCAGCCAGGGCCCGCGCGGCGTAAAGCGCCAGGCCAAGAACCAGCAGGCAAAAACCGAGGCGTTTCATCGTGGTGATCGCGCTTTCATGACAACTAGAACGGCCACAGCCAGCCAAAGTAGCGTTGGAACCAACCCTGGTGCTGGTTGTCGGTGAGAACGCCGCTGCCGACGAACTCGATCTCCGCATCAGCCACCATCGAGCTTTTCACGCTGTTTTCCTGGTCGATGTCGATGGGGCGGACCACGCCCGAGATGTAGAAGTGTTGTTCCTCGGCGTTCACCAGCACGACGCGGTGACCTTCGACGAACAGGTTGCCGTTCGACAGCACCTTGCGCACCACCGCCGGCACGGTGGCGGTCAGGTACTCGCTGCGGCCCGATTGCCCGTCAGCCTTCAGGTGGCCGGTCGACGCGCCACCGATGGAAGGATCGATGCCCTTCAATTTGCTGAGCAAGCCGAGAAACGCGGTGATCTGCGCCGACGAGTCGGACTCGCGCGTGAGGTCCGTGTTGGCCGAGCGCTTGGCGTCGGCGACCTCTTCGATCTTCACCACCACCAGATCGTTGACCCGCAAGGCGCGCGCGTCGGTGAACAGCATCGACGCCGGGCGGCCCGGGTGCCACAGGCTGCCGGCCGACTGCGGTTCGTCTTCCTTGCCGGCCTGGCCCTCCAGCGTGTACTCGCGGCGTTTGGGCTTGTACTGGCCGATGTGCGTGACGCCGCAGCCGGCGCCCACCACCGCCAGCGCGGCCAACAGAAATCCGATCGTCGTGCGCTGGCACTTCATGGCAGCGTCACCACCAAGCGGCCGTCGACCAGCTCGCCCTCGACGTGTTTTCCCGACGGCAACATCGCGCACGAACGGCCGCGCGCACAGGGTATGGCCCGGCCGCTTTGTTCGATGGCCAGCGCGCCGGCGATGATCATGACCTTCACCACGTCCCCGGGGCGCGCGGTGGCCACGGTGGCATCGTCGGCTTCCACGACGGCGCCGGCGACCAACGCCCGCGACGCCACGGCACCGTCCGAAAGAGACGCCGCCGTCACCGGTGAATGGCCCGAAACGATCTCCCGAGTTTCCACCGCCACCGCGTCGGCCAGCCGCTCGCCGACGCGCACGGCGTGGCGGGTGACGGCCACGTCGGCGACCAGGCGCACGCGCACCCAAGACCAGGCTTCGCAACGGTTGCCGCCGCCGCGCGTGCCCACCACCTTGACCGGAATGCGGCCCGAACCGTCGACGGCACGCGGGATGGTCACCTCGCGCGCCACGCAGCCGCGCCCGGGACCGCGTTCTTCGCTGGCACCGTCGAGGCGCGCGCCCGGGACGCTGATCGCTTTCTCCAGCGCGGCGACCACCGCAGCCGACGCCGATTCGGCGCTGTCGGCGGGTGTCGCGGTCATCAGCGTGACAGCGCCGACCACGGCCAGAATCAGCATATGAACGAATACGCGCATCATCGTCGTGGCATCAACGCAGGCTGGTCAGCTTTTGCAGCATCTGGTCGGCGGTGGTGATCACCTTCGAGTTCATCTCGTACGACCGCTGCGTCGTGATCATGTCGATCATCTCTTCCACCGCTTTGACGTTGCCGCTTTCCAGGGCGCCTTGTTGCAGCGAGCCCATGCCCTGCTCGCCCGGTTTCTGGCGAACCTCCTGGCCGCTGGCCGCGCTCGGCTGAAACAAGTTGTTGCCGATGGCCTGCAGCGCGCCCGGGTTGGTGAACGTGGTCAGCTCGATCTGCCCCAGTTCCTGCGGGTTGGTCTGACCCGCCAGCGTCACCGAGACGGTGCCGTCGGGTTTGATCACCGGATCGCCGGCGGTGCCGGTGGGGATGGTGATGCCCGGATCGAGCACCTCGCCATTCTGGGTGACCAGGCGGCCGGTGTCGTCGACGCGAAAGTTGCCGGCGCGGGTGAAGGCGATGTCGCCGTTGGCGCGCTGGATGCGGAAGAACCCGACCCCGCCGATGGCGACGTCGTATGGGTTCTGGGTGGTGAGCATGTCGCCCTGCGCGTTCGAGCGCGTGGTGGTTCCGGTGCGCACGCCGAGACCCACCTGCAGCGGCGCCGGTTGGCCACCGCCGTTCGGTCCCGCCGGCGTGGCCTGCACGATGGTCTCCGACAGCAGGTCCTGAAACTCGGCGCGCGTTCGCTTGAAGCCAGTGGTGTTCACGTTCGCGAGGTTGTTGGCGATGGTGTCCATCTTCAATTGCTCCGCCTCCATTCCGGTGGCGGCGGTGTAAAGCGATCGCAGCATGACGAACTCCTTGGCGTGCCCTTTTTTCTAGCGAGATTTCCCCACGGCGTTCGCCTGATCATCCAGGCGACGGTAGGTTTGAATGGCGGTCATGGCGGTTTCGAACTGCCTTTGCGCGTTGATCAGCGCGACGGTGGAATCCAGCGGCGAGACGTTGCCCATCTCCAGCTGCCCGGTGGTGACCCGCGTGTCCACCTGCCCGACGGTGCCACCCGGACCGGGACCGTAAAGCTGCGGCCCAATGCGGGCGATGTTCCCTTGCAGCTGGAACGTGGCCAGGCGATCGATCACCGAACCGTCAGCGCGAATCTCTCCCGCTTCGTTGATGGTCAAGTTCGTGCCGGGCGCGACGGAAATGGCGTTGCCCGACATCCCCAGAACCGCGCGGCCGTCGCTGACCAGCGTGCCGTTCGGATCCAGCTGCAGACGACCGTTGCGCGTGTACGCCGGCTTCCCGGAAAGTGACGCCACCTGCAAGAACGATTGATCAGCGGGGACGATGTCCAGCGGGTTGTCGGTGGTGACCACCGCCCCGGGCGACATGTCGGTGCCAGCGCCGACCACGGTCGAGAAGACCTTGTCCACCAGACCGGGCCCGGTGTAGGCCGGCAAGAACGCCTGAAAAGCCGGCCGCGTCGCCTTGAACCCAGGGGTCTCTGCGTTGGCCAGATTGTCGGCGATGGAATCGAGCTGGTCCGCTCGTGCCGCTGCGGCGGCCATTCCGACATAGATCCCGTCAGCCACGTTTTTGTCCTCGACTGCTGGTCAAAGCAAGGCGAAGGCCAACTGAAAGTGTCGTGTTTCTGACCGGCAAACCCTGACAGTCGGTAAAAATGACTGGGCAGAAATTGCCCATCGGCAATGACGCAAAAAAAATGGCGCCACGGCTAAAGTCCCGACGGTGGCGCGCCGAAAAAGAATCTATGCGCCCGAAGACCAGGCTGGATCCGGTCATCAAGCTCGAAGAGCAGAAGGAAGAGCGCAAGCTGGCCGAGATGGCTGCCGCCGGCCGCCAGGTGACCTCTGCCGAGCAAGTGCTGGCCGAAGCGCAGTCGCGCGCGCAAGCCGATCACCGACGGATCGCCGACGCCACCGACTGGCAACTGGCCGAACTGGCCCACGCGCGCGCGCTGGTCGACGTGCACACCGCCCAGCGCGCCGTCGATCAGGCGCAGGTCGTGGCCGACACGTCGCGCGACGCCTATCGCGTGGTTCATTCCAAAGCCGAAGCCCTGCGCCGGGTGGCCGCCACCCGCGTCGAGGAGATCCTGACCGCGCGGGCGAAAGCCGAGACCAAGGAGCTGGACGAGCTGGGCGTACTGACGTTCAAACGACCGCGCGCCGCTTGATGGACCCGACGACGGTGTCGTCAGGAAGGTGACGCGTGGCTGCCCCGGCCGTTTCGCCTCATGACAGCCAAGCGTTCCCCGCGCACGCCCGCCAGCGCATCACCCTTTGCATGATCGTGCGCAACGAGGCGGCCCGCCTCGAGCGCTGCCTGACCTCCGCCATGCCCTGGGTGGGTGACGCCGTGGTCGTCGACACCGGTTCCACCGACGGCACGGCGGCGCTGGCCGAGGCGCTGGGCGCGCGGGTCGTTCACTTCGCCTGGTGCGACGACTTTTCCCAGGCGCGCAACCAGGCGGTGGAGAACGCGCGCACGCCCTGGGCCCTGGTGCTGGACGCCGACGAACAGCTGGTGGTCGACGACGCCGACGCCTGGGCGCGAGCGATGACTCAGGAAAAGACAGCTGCCTTCTCCGTCGATTGTCACGACCAGCTGGACGACGGCGGCGTGGCCGTGGGACCGATCCTGCGGCTTTTCCGCCGCGATCTGCCCGGCATGCGGTACGCAGGTGAGATCCACGAGCAGATCACCGCGGTGGCGGAACGACGTTACGTCACCGCGCACGCTCGTTTCCTGCACATCGATCATGACGGCCACACTGGCGCCGTCATGCGCGAACACAAAACCGTCGAGCGCAATTTGACCCTGGCGCGGGCCATGGTGGCTTCCCGTTCGGGCGATCCATTCGCCTGGTTCTGCCTGGGCCAAGCGCTGGAGGCGGCGCAGACCCCCGCCCTGCGCACCGTCGAGGTCTATGAAAAAGCGCTGACCCTGTTCTTGAAAAACGGGCCGGCCGAGCGCGACGAGAGCTACCTGGCGGCGTTGTGGATCAACCTGACGCGGGTCGTGATGCGCACCGGGGATCGGCGCAAGGCCAACCAACTGTCGGCGCGCGCGGTGGCTGAATTTCCCACCGCGCCCGACCTGCGTTTTCTGCGCGGCCGCGTCCTGGCCGAGGACGGCCAGCATGGCGCCGCCTCGGCGGAGTTCGAGGCGTGCCTGACTCCCGCCGCCCAGACTTTCTTCATCCGGCAAGATCCGGGCGCCACGTCTTACGCCGCGCAGACGCAGCTTGGCCTTTGCCGCCTGCGCCTGGGCGAGCTGCCAGCGGCCGAGGAGTGGCTGCGGCGAGCGATGGCCGACGCGCCCACGCACTACCTTCTGCCGCGGCTGGCCCTGGGCATGGTGCTGCTCATGCGCGCCGCCCCCGCCGAAGCCGAACCGATCCTGCACGCCGCAGTGGAAAGCCACCCCGACAACGCCGACGCCCGCCTCCAATGGGCCCGCGCCCTGCTGGCCCAATGCCGCCGGGCCGACGCTGAACGAGCGTTGGCGCCACTAGGAACGGATCCGCGCGCGACGCAATTGTTGGCAACGGTGTAAGAGTCGGCGATCGCGCGTCTTCATCGAAAGTCGGCGGGCATGGCGACGCGGCTTCGCTATCGCGGGCGTGGGGTTTGGCCTGGCGGGGGACGGGGTTCTTACGCGGCCGCGGCGAGGTCGCGGCTCGCAGCAACGAATCAGTCTGCCAACGATGACGTTCTTTTCATCTCGATCCAGCGGCCGCACGGGAACCCCTCGATCCTCGCCTGGCAACCGGCCGCTGCGCGGCCGGAGCGGCTCCTTACGCCCCCGCCATCCCAAACCCCACCCGCGCTGCACTTCGCCTATCCCCACGATTGAGCGAATGATCCGGATCCTTCGATACTCACGCGCTGTGCTCTTGTTGCCAGCCGGCGCAGCACGGGTGGGTGGCGCGGAGTGGAGGGGACCCGCTGGGAAGGCGTCCACGCAGTGACAGGACCCGCCCACGCGTAGCTGGCGCACGCCACAAAATCCCCGCCCCCAAGAAGCCAGCGATCAATCAATACTGCGCGTACGACTTCTCTTCGACGATCGCCGCATCCAGCAGTTCGTTGATCTGCCGCTTCACCGCCGCCCGCTGATCATTCGTCCGATAGACCGCCCGCGCCAGCGCGACGAACCGCGCCCCGAAGTCGCCGCCCCGTTCGCAGTCGCGGACCTCGTCCTCGATGCGCCACAAGATCCCGTTGATCGACTTCAACTGCGCCGTCAAACCCTGCAGCGCCTCCGACGGAGCGATGGCGGCGTCTCGCGCCGCCCGCAGCACGCCGAGCTCGTGGCGAATGTTCACCAGCTTGTCCCGCGCGCCGATGTGAGCGGCCTTGATCTCCAGGATGGTGATCTTGTCGATCAGCTCGCCCGGACCAATCTCGATGGTGACGTTCATGCTCGCTTCCTTTCGATGGCGGTCAAAGCCAGGCAGGCGTCGGCGACCACCCCCGCCCAATCGCCGGCCTGGCGCTGGCGAAAAAGCCGCAGCGACGGATACCAGGGCGTCTCGGCGCCGCGCCGGCCCCAGCGCCAGTCGGGAACGTGCGACAGCAGCAACCACGTCGGCACGCCCAGCACGCCCGCCAGGTGCGGCACCGCCGTGTCCGAGCTCAGCACCAGATCCAGATTGGCCATCACCGCCGCCGTGTCGACGAACGCCCCGCCCGGCGCGCCGCCGTCCAGCGACGGGCCCAGATCATCGACAGCCCCGGCCATTTCGATCGGCAACGAACGCAGCTGTTCGCTGCCAAAATCTTTTTGCAGGCTGTAAACGGCGAACCCACGCTCGCGCGCCTGGCGAATGAAGGGCAAAAGCGCGAGCAGCGGGAGCGAGCGCCGCCGATCGGCCAGATACGCCGGGTTGCCTTGCCACGCGATGCCGATGGCGCCCGCCCGCCCGCGCTGCCGCTGCCCCAGCGCCGCCTTCCAGAAGGCGGTCCGTTCCGCCGAGGCCATCAAATAGTGCTCGTTCGCCGACGCGGCCGGATCGAAGGCGGCCAGAAGCTGCGGCAAGCTCAGCACCGGCACCCGCACGTCCAGCTCATCGTCTGGCGGCGGCCCACCGCGCGGCACCACCGCATCGATGCCGATGCAGCTGCGCATCAACTGCTCCAGCGCCGGCTGGCATTCAAAGATCACCCGTCCTGCGCCGGCGTCGTCTTTCAGCAGCCGCACGTAACGCGCGAACTGGATGGTGTCGCCGAGGCCCTTCTCCGCCTGGACCAGCACCGTGGCCCCGCCGAGCCGACGACCGTCCCACAGCGCCAGGCCCGGCGCCCACACCGGCGGGCCGGGGATCGCCGAGCGCAGCTCGTGCAGCGGCCAGCCCTCTTTCCAGCGCCCATCCTGCAGCAACGCCAGCCCGAGATTCCACCGCGCGTCGGTGTTCGCTGGCTCGATGACCAGCGCCCGCTGATAAAGCGCGATCGCTTCTTCGAGCGCGCCCCGCTCTTTGCACGCCCGGCCAAGATTGATCGCCGCCCGCGCGTGTCCCGGCGCCATCCGCAGCGCTTGCCGTCCGGCTTTCTCGGCGGCGTCGAAATTCTCCGCCAGCAATTCCATCGCCGCCACGTTGGCCAGAGCGTCGGCGCTGTCCGGTCGCAGCTCACAGACCCGCCGCAAACACAGCCGCGCCTCGTTGAACAAACCCTTCGCCTGATAGGCCAGCCCCAGTTGCGTCCAGGCCGGAACCGATTGGCCGTCGGCTTCCACGCCGCGGGTGCAGGCGGCGATCGCCTCGTCCAGTTTTCCCAGCGCGCGCAGCGAATTGCCGAGGCCGGTGTGGCCGAGCCAGTTGCTGGGCTCGTCGACCAGCGCCTGATGAAACAGCACCAGCGCCCCCCGGTGATCGTGGCGATCTTGCGCCTGCAGAGCTTGCCGTAAAAAGCCGCCCGCCACGACGGTCCGCCCTACTGCGCCTTCACGAATGACGTGGCCAGCGCCCGCCAGCCGGGAAGCTGGGCGGACACGCCGGTGGTCTCTAGATACGCGCCGTCCAGCGCCGCGCGGCGCCCGCTGGCGTCGTTGGCTGGCTGGGTCACCTCGTGGGCCAGCACCTCGGCGACGTGAACCGCGCCGGTGGCGTCGAACACCTTGCGGCCGGCCGCCGACGGATCGTGATGGAAGGCCACCGCTTCGACGATCATCGTCGGCAAGCCCCAGGTGCCGAACAGATAGGCGGCGATCTCCGGGTGCGAGGCGCCGAACTCGGTCGTCTCGAGCAAGGTCAGCGGCAGCGCTTCCCGCGCCGCCGTGTTCATCAGCTTGCGGTACCGCTCCGGGTGGCGGCCGGCCAGGATCAATTTTCCCGCGTCGTGCAGCAACGCCGCCACGAACGCCTCTTCGCTGGCCACCCGCGCGGGCAAAAGCCGCGCGGCGATGCGCGCCGCCAGCAGCGAATGCTCCTGCAGCAGCGACAGTGAAAAGCCGTAAAAATCGTCGCGCGCGCCGTAGACATTGAACAGCGACGAGGCCAAGGCCAGATACTGAATCGTGTTCAGCCCCAGCATGACCAGCGCCTGCTCGACGCTGGCGATGCGCCCGCCGCCGCCGCGCAGCCCGACGCCGAAGTACGCCGAGTTCACCAGCTGCAACACCTTGGCGGTCATGGCGATGTCGCGCTCGACGATGCGGGCCACGCGCGCCACGGTGATGCGCGGATCGCCGAGCGCGCTCTGCAGCTCAAGATAGATCGTCGGCAGGGACGGCAGCGCGCTGATCCCGCCGACCGCGTCGCGGATCGCCGGCCGTTCCAGGAGCTCGCGCACGGTGCAGGCGCGAGCCAGCGTCTCGCGCAGGGCCAGCACATCGAACGGCTTGGCCAGAAACTGATGGGTCAGCGCCGCCAGCCGCACCGGCGGCTCGCGCTCACCGTTGGCAGAAAAGATGATGCGGGTGATCCCGGGATAATCGCGCTTGACCTTCTCCAGCAACGGCACGCCGCTCTCGCCGGCCAGGCGCAGCTCGGTGACCAGCACGTCGACGGAGCGCCCGCCCAGCCGTTCATAGGCGGCGTCCAGGGTGCGGACGAAGACCATCTCCCAGCGGTGGCGTTCGACGTGCAGCAGGCGTTCGAACGCCTTCAGCATGGCCGGATCGTCGTCGACAAACAGGATGCAGTGCCGCCGCGGCAGCGCATTCTCGGGCAGCAACGTCACGGCTCTCCGTCACCCAGCTTGCCCAGCGCTGCGCGCAGCTTCTTCAAACCATCGGCGTGCAGCTGACACACGCGCGGCTCGCTGATGTCCATCATCTTGGCGATCTCGCGGTAGGTCAGCCCTTCCAGATAGTGCAGGCCGAGGACAGTCTGCAGGCGTTCCGGCAGCCCTTGAAAGCCGGCCGCCAGGGCCTTCGCCGCCTGCGCACGGGCCAGGCGATCTTCGATGCCCGCTTCCTCTGACGCCGCCGAGAGGGCCACCTTTTCCAGCGAGACGTGCGGTTCGGCCAGCGCCTCGATGCCGCTGATCTCGTCCAGCTCCAGGTTCATCTCGGCGGCGATCTCGTCGGTGCCGGCCTCGCGGCCCAGGCGTATCGACAGCTTCTGCTTGGCCTTCTGCAGATCGTCGGCGCGCGAGCGCAGCCGGCGCGGCAAATGATCCATGCGGCGCAGCTCGTCCAGCATGGCGCCACGGATGCGGTGCTCGACGAAGGTCTCGAACGAGACGCCGCGGGTGGCGTCGAAGCGTCCGGCCGCCTCCAGCAAACCCAGCGCGCCCGCCGACCACAGATCGTCGAAGGCGCTGCGCAAGCCGATGCGCAAGACAATCCGCCGCGCCACCCGATCGATCAGCGTCCCATAGCGCTGGATCAGGTCATCGGCCTCGGAAGTCGCCGAGGCATATGTGGCAAGAGCCCGACGATGCATCAGACCGCGGTGGCCGCCCCCGATTCCCGCAGCAACCGCTGCCACATCACCTTGAGGCCGCTCTCTAGCTTCGGTTGCGCGCCTTCGGCGAACAGCCGCTCGGCGATGGAACCAAGCGCGCGGCTGGCCGGCGAGTGCGGAAACATATCGACGATCGCCCGCTGGGCCATGATGGCGCGATGAAAGTTCTCGTCGCGCGGGACATAGCCGAGGTGGCGAATCTGCGCGGTGAGAAAGCGGTTCGACACCGCGGTCAGCTTTTGAAAGATCCCCCGCGCCGGCATCTCGTCGACCACCGGGTTCACCACCACGCTGAAGTTCCGCACGCCGGCCTGCTGCGACAGCACCTTGACGGTGGCGTAGGCGTCGACCAGCGACGTCGGCTCCGGGCTGACCACCAGGATCGCCTCCTGCGCGGCGCCCACGAAGAACAGAACGTTTTCGCCGATGCCGGCGCCCGAGTCGATGAAGACCACGTCGAACATGTCTTCCAGCGGATCCAGCGCCGCCACGAACTGCATCTTCTGCTGGTCCGTCAGATGGGTCAGCGACTGCACCCCCGAACCGGCCGGCAAAAGACAGATCCCGTGCGGCCCCTTCACCAGCACCTCGTCGATGGGGCGCTGCTGTTCCAGCAGATCGCCCAGGTGATAGCGCGGCTTCAAACCAAAAATGATCTCGATGTTGGCCAGGCCCAGGTCGGCGTCGATGACCAGCACGCGCTTGCCGGCCTTGGCGGCCAGCACGGCCAGGTTGGCGGCGATGTTGGTCTTGCCCACGCCCCCTTTGCCGCTGGTGAGCGCGAAGACTTTCAAAGGCGACCGCCCCATGCGTCCTTGGGCGGCCAGTTGGCGAAGGCTATCTGCCTGATCCACAGTCGTTGCTCCTTTTGATCGTCACGTCACTCACCCCAGACGCGCTTTACCAGGTCGGCGCTCTCCACCTGATGAATGTCCTCCGGCACGCGCTGGCCGTCGGCGATGCACGACACCGGGCGCGGGAAGGCCTGCGTGGCCGACACGATGCTGCCCGGGCCGTCCGCCTCGTCCAGCTTGGTGAAAATAATTCGCTCCGGCCCTGACAGCCGATAGCGCCGCACCGCCGCCCCGAGCTCGCGACCGCCCGCGGAGGCCGCCAGTACCAACTGCAATTGAATGTTTGGCACCGCGCGCAACATCGCCGTCTGCGCGGCGATTGACTCGTTATCAGAACGCCCGGCTGTGTCGATCAAGATCAGGTCGGCGTCCTTGGCGCGCGACACCGCCTCGACCAAGGCGGCCTGATCGCGCGCGACGTGTGTTGGCAGACCCATGATTTTTCCATACCGCGCCAGCTGGTCGCTGGCCCCGACCCGGTATGTATCGACGGTAATCAGCACACACTTGAACTTGGTCTCCAGCACCGCGCGGGCGGCTATCTTCGCGACAGCGGTGGTCTTCCCGACGCCGGTGGGACCGATGAGGGCGATGGTCCGCCGGCCTTCGGCCAGCCACGGCGCGGGCGCCGCCGGCAGCCGCTTGCGCAGATCGGCACGCACCTCGGCCTCGATCTGCCCGCCCCGCGGGGCGGCGCCCCGGCGCCGGGCTTCCTCGATCATCTCGCGCGCCAGAGCGTCCTCGATCCCCCGGTGCACCAGGTGGCGGAAGACTCGCAGCGCTTCGCCGGTGAAGAGGGGGCCGTCGTCGGCGCCCGGATCATCCTGACCGACCCGGCGGCGCAGCTCCTCGACGACCCTGCGCAAGGCGCTGACCTCGTCCTGCAGATCACCGGTCGGCCGCGGCGCGGAAGCCGGCGCCCTTTCGACGTTGCCACCGGCGGTGTTCCCGGCCAGCTTGGCGGCGCGTTCAAAGGCGGCCGTGCGACCAACCTGGGCCGGTTCGGCCGCGGCGCCGGCCGCCACCACCTCCACCTGCGGTTTGCCGAAAAGGCCGCCGGCGATCTCGCGCGTTTGCAAGATCACGGCGTCCCGACCGAAGGCCGCCTTCACGGCGTTCAGCGCCGACAGGGCGTCGGGGGCCCGAAAAGTCTTCACTGTCGCGTTGCCGTTCATTTTCAGTTCCTCACCTTTTCAAAAGAAAATCGCTAGGCGGCCGCCCGTCCTTGCACGGACGTCGGCGTTCCCAAATCGATGGTCGCCACCGGCTCGACGGACGTGCCGGGGACCAGCTCGCGCGCCGTCACCACCGACAGGTCGGGGACAAAGCGCGAGGCGAAATCGAACAGCGGCCGCCGCAGATCGGGCGGCGCGATGATCACGGTGGGCTGGCCGTCGGCGGCAAAGCGCGCCGCCCGCGTCTCCAGCAGGTTGACCAGCTTGCGCGCCGTATCGATGTCCGGCGCCAGCGTCGCCTCGCCGTCGCTTTGCCCCAGGGTGCGGCGCAGGGCATCCTCGGTGGCGCGATCCAGCGTCATCGCCCGCACCACGCCGGCGGCGTCGGCGACCTTGGCGGTGATCTGGCGGAACAATCGCCTGCGCACCTGCTCGACCAGGAACGAGGTGTCTTTGCTGCGCGGCGCTCCGTCGGCGACCGCCTCCAAGATCGAGCGCAGGTCGCGCACTGAAAGACCTTCACGCAAAACCCCGCGCATCACGCGCACGAACTCGCCCAGGGTCACCGTGCCGGGGATGACGTCCTCGACCAGCTTGGGCGCTTCCTTGCCGACGTTGGCGATGAGCTCCTGCACCTCCTGGCGACCGACCAGCTCGTGCACGTTGCGGCGGATCAATTCAGAAAGGTGCGTGGTCATCACCGACGCCGGATCAACCACGGTCATCCCCGCGCCTTCCGCCCGTGCTCGATCAGTCGGGGTGATCCACAGCGCGGCCAGGCCGAACGCCGGCTCCTTGCCCGTCAAGCCTTCCAGGCCCGGAACATTGGGCGCGCCACCCGACGGATCCAGCACCATCACCCGATCGCTGTAGGCCATGCCCTTGCCGACGTCGATGCCGCGCATGCGCACCCGGTACTCGTTCGGCTCCAGGCGCAGGTTGTCGCGCAGGTGCACCGGCGGCAGCACCACGCCGAGGTCGGTGGCGATCTGGCGGCGCAGGTTGGTCACCCGGCCGGGCAGCTCGCCGCCCTTGTCGAGATCGATCAGGCGCAGCAGCGCGTGGCCGACCTCCAGCTCGATGGCGTCGACGGTGAGCAGATCTTGCATCCGCTCCTGCGGAGGCGGCGCCTTGGCGGCCTCGGCGGCGGCCTCGGCGGCGCGCTTGGCGGCCGCGGCCGGGCGGCCCCGAAAACGCGACAGCATGAACGCGCCCAGGGCGAACACGCCGAACGGCACCGTCGGCATGCCCGGCACGATGGCCAGCGCGCCCAGCACGATGGCCGCGTACTGCAGCGTGCGCGCCTTGCCGAACACCTGGCCGCCCATCTCGAGGCCAAGGAACTGACCCGAACCGGCCCGGGTGACCACGATGCCGGCCGCGGTGCTGACCAGCAGCGACGGCATCTGCGAGACCAGGCCGTCGCCGATGGTGAGGATGGTGAACGATTCGACCGCCGTCTGCAGCGACATGTGATCGCGCACCAGGCCGGCCAGCAAACCACCGACGATGTTGATCGCCGTGATGACCAGGCCGGCGACGGCGTCGCCGCGCACGAACTTGCTGGCACCGTCCATGGCGCCGAAAAATTCAATCTCGCGTTCAAGCGCGTGCCGGCGGGTGCGCGCCGTCTTCTCGTCGATGAGGCCGGCGGCCAGCTCGGCGTCGATGGACATCTGCTTGCCGGGCAAGGCGTCCAAGGTGAAGCGGGCCGCCACCTCGGCGATGCGGTTCGAACCGCGGGTGATGACGGTGAAGTTCACCGCCAGCAAGATCAGAAAGATGACCGCGCCGACGATCAGGCTGCCGCCGATGGCGAAGCGCCCGAAGGTTTCGATGACGTCGCCCGCCGCCGCCGCGCCCTCCCCGCCTTTGAGCAGGATCAAACGCGTGGTGGCCACGTTCAGGCCCAGACGAAACAAGGTGGTGATCAGCAGCAGCGACGGGAAGACGCTGAAGTCCAGCGGCTTTTCCAGGCTCAACGCCACCAGCAGGATCAACACCGACACGCCGATGTTCAGCGCCAGCAGGATGTCCAGGACCAGCGGCGGCAGCGGCAGGACCAAGATCGCCAGCACGCTGAGGACGGTGATCGCCAGCAGGCCTTGCCCGGTATTTTTCTCCGTCGGCATTAACGCGCTCCCGCGGCGGCCGGCTGGCGGTGGGTGATGCGGTAGACATAGGCCAGGATGGCGGCCACCGCTTTGTAGGTTTCGGCCGGCACCGAACGCCCGACCTTCACGCGCTTGTAAAGCAAGCGAGCCAGCGGGATGTTCTCCACGATGGGGATGCCATTTTCGCGGGCCAGCTCGCGCATCATCTCGGCGATCTCGCCCTTGCCCTTGGCGGTCACGCGCGGCGCCTTGTCCTCGCTGGCGCGATAACGGATGGCGATGGCGATGTGGGTGGGGTTGACCACCAGCGCGTCGGCGCGCGGCACCTCGGCGCGGGCGATGTTGCGGATGAGCTCGCGCAGCTTGCGGCGCCGGCGGCCGCGCGTGGAGGTGTCGCCTTCGTCCTCCTTGGCGTCGCGCTTGGCCTCCGCTTTCGTCATCTTCATCTCTTTGGCGTACCGCCAGCGGGTAATTGCAATGTCCACGCCGGCCCAGATGGCCAGCACTGTCAGAACCTTGACCGCGCTGGCACAGAGCGGGCCGAACAGATGGGCGAATTGCACGTCGGACCGCGCCAGCAGCAGCGTCGGCAGCGTCATGAACTCGTCACGCATCGACGACCACACCGCCCAGCCCACTGTCACCAGCTTGACAACCGAGATGCCCATATCCGCCCACAGCTGCTTGCTGAACAGCCGGCCGATCTTTCCGCCGCCCAGCGTGAACACCCGCCCGATGTCCGGCAGCGCGCGTTCCAGCCAGATCTCACCTTTGGTCTGAAACAAATACACCGCCACGCCCGCCCCGCCCGCCGCCGCGCACGCCGACAGCGCCAGGCCCAGCGGCCGCGCCAGCATCGGCTGCAGCTGGCTCATCACCGGCGTCGTCGTCGACAGTCCTTCGCCCGCCGAAGCCACCAGACGAATCAACGAATCGCGCAGCGCCGGGCCGACGCTCATCAAGGCCAGCGTGCCGGCGGCGAAACCCGCCACGGCGTTGATCTCCTTGCCGATGGGGATCTGGCCTTTGCCGCGGGCTTCATTGCTGCGCCTCGCACTGGGCGACTCTGTCCTGTCCTCTGCGGGCTCGCCTGCCATCAGCGCACCTAGTTGCCCCCGGTGAAGGCGGCGGCCGCCGTGCGCGCCGCCAGCTGGGTGATGGAAGGCGCCATCATGTACAGCGCGCCGCCGCCGGCCAGGATGGTCACGGAGAACCCGATGCTGTTGATCGAAAGCTGCGGAACGGTCCGGCTGATCACGCCCAGCGACACGTGCCCGAACACCACCGCCACCAGCACCGGGTACGCCATGCGCACCGCCAGCGCCACCGCGCCCAGCGCGTGCGTGACCACCGCGGCGGCCAGCGCCGGCAGATCGACCGGCGCGCCCGGCGGCACGGCGATCACCGACCGGCACAGCCAGGCGATGGCTTCCCGATGAACCCCGGTGGTCACCATCGCCGCCAGCGCGAACATGCTCAAAAGCTCGCTGATCGCCGTTGAATCGGCGCCGTGCAGCGGATCGATCACCGATCCGTACGACAGACCCATGGCCAAGGAGATGACCTGGCCGCCGGCCTGCGCCGCATCCATGGCAAAGCGCGCGCACAGTCCCGCCACCAACCCCATCGCCGTCTCGGTCACCCCGGCGGCGATCAGCGTGCCCATGCCGATCGATCCGTGCGCGGCGAACACCGGGAACCCGGCGCCGGCGTACGCGGCGAACGACAGCGGCAGCGCGATCCCTATGCGCAGTCGTCGCGGCAACGCTTTCATTCCGAACAGCGGCGCCGTCGCGCACAGCGCCGAGCAACGAAACAGCACCAGCACGAACCCGAACAGCGTCGGCGTCAGGAATGCGGCATCAGCACCCACGGCTGACAAACACTGCGAGGACCGGGCCAACGGCACCGTCGCAGCAGCGTCGGAGCGCTGCTCCGCGGATTGATCACTGCTGCCAGGGTGAACCCGTTACGCGCGGGGTGAAGATGGACAACCGATTGGAGGGCGGCTTTGGCGCGTTTGCGCTCCTGGCGGAGCGCCCTTTTTTGGATCCGTTAAAAAACGCTCCTCGTCAGAGGAGGGCAAACGCGCGAAAGCCGCTCTCCAATCGGTTGCCGACCTTCGCCCCTCGCGTAACGGGATCACCTCCCAGGACGACGACGTGACCAATGGCAATCGTGGTGGGGCGAAGCCCCCTTCCACGTTGGTTTATTTTGACATGCGCTCGAGAGACGACTGCAGGTAGTGGCTGTAGCGTTCGAGGATCCAGCCGCCCAGCGCCCATACGCCGGCCAGCGCGGCGCAGATGCGCGGCAGAAAGCCCACGGCGGGATCGTTGATCTGCGTCGCCGACTGCAGGATGCCGACCACCAGGCCGACCAGCAGCAAACCGCCGACGAAGGGACCGGCGGTCGACGCCAGCAGCAGCATCCCCTCGTGCATCAGCGCTTCAGGTACTTCGGACATCAGAAACTCTTCACCAAAGACGAGATCACCAGGTGCCAGCCGCCGGCCAGAAGAAAGATCCCGATCTTGAGCGGCAGCGAGATCATCTGGGGCGGCACCATCATCATCCCCAGCGACATCAGCACCGACGCGATCAGCACGTCGACCAGCAGCATGGGAATGAACAGGTAGAGGCCCATGCGAAAGGCCGTGCCCAGTTCGGACACCATGAACGCCGGAATCACCACGGTCATCGGCAGTACCTCGCCGCGGTTGGGGCGCTGCTGGCCGGACACCTCGAAGAACAACCGCAGATCGTCGTCACGGGTTTGCTTGAGCATCCACTCGCGCAGCGGCCCCTCACCGCGCTCCAGCGCTTCGGAGGCCGGGATCTGGTCGTCCAGGAACGGCCCCAGGGCGTCCTTGTGCACGCGGGTCAGCGTCGGGGCCATGATGAACATCGTCAAAAACAGCGACAAACCCGCGAGAATTTGGTTGGGCGGCAGCGACGGCGTGCCCAGGGCCTGACGCAGAAACGACAGCACGATCATGATGCGGGTGAACGACGTCAGCGACAGCACCAGCGCCGACGCGAACGACAGCGCCGTCACCAGCAGGAAGATCTTCATCGCCGAAGATCCACCCCCGGTCAGGGCCATGTCCGCGCCGCTGCGGGCGGCGTGCAGCAAGGCGTCTGCCCCGCTGCCGGTGGCGCTGGCTGACGCCGGCGAGTTCATCGCACCCGGGCCGCCAGGCCCAGCGACAGTTTTTGGCGCAGCTCTTGATCTTCGACGCTGTCTTCCAGCAGCTCTTCGAAGTTGTGGAACTCGGATTCATTGGCCGGCTTGGCGCGGCGAAACAACCGCGCCAGCAACCCGCCCTGTGCCGGCATCGATGCCTCGTCGCTGAAATCGGCCTCGGGGATGTCGGCGATCTCGCCGGTCAGCGAGCCCTCGGGAAAATCGAACTCGCCCGCCACCGCCGTCTCCGGAATGATCGACCGGCCCGACGGAGCGGGTGCGGCGATGGTCATCGGCGACGCGGCGGCCGTCGGCTCGCGCGTGGTCTGCAGGACGGTGATGCCCGCCTCGCTGGTTCCCAGGATCAAGGTCTCGCCGCCGATCTCGGCGACGACGATGGCGCGCTTGGGCCCCAGGCTGGCGGTCTCGAGGATGCGCACAAATCGCGGCACCGCCGCCCGTTTGCGGGCGAAGAAGTAAGCGCCGCCGGCCAGCGCCAGCAACAACACGCCGGCGAAGTAGATGCCCGCGCCGCCGCCTGAACCACCCTGTGCCGCGGGTTCATGAGCGACCGAGGGATCCGCCTTGGCCGAGGCGCCCGGCGCCAGCGCCGCGATCCCCGCCTCCGCCGCCGTCGCCGGACCGGCGCCGATGGCCAGCACCGGCGTTGCCGTCGGCTGCGCCGGCTGGTCGCGCACCGGCAGCGCCACCAACGCGGGCGCCGCCACCATCGGTTTGGCCGCCGACGCGGTCACTGCTTCCTTCGCCGCCGGCGCCGCCGCCTCGTCGTCTTTCGCCGAGCGAACGTCGAGATCCAGCATCGCCTTCAGCTCGCGCGCCTCGCGCGCGGCGTCCGCTTTGCGGGCAGCGGGCGGCGGCTCGATCGGCGCCCCTGTGCTGGTGGTCAAGATGGGTGCGGAAAAGCCGGCCGGCGCGGTCTGCGTCTTCGGCCTGGCGGCGCGCACCGTCTCGACCGCGTGCTTGCCGCCGCCCAGTGCAACGTCGCACCCCACCACGGCGCGCAGGCCGCCGGTCACCTTGACGAACTCCACCGGCCCCTGGCAAGCGTCCTCGCCTTGCGGCACCACCAGCTCGACCTGGTGCTTGTGACGGTGGGCGCGGATCTCCGCCTCGCCTTCACCCCAGGCGCGGTTGTCGGCCTTGACCCGGGTGTCGGTCACGAAAAGATAGATGCGCCCGTCGGCGATCTTGGCGCTGGCCGCCTCGGGATCGACGGTGGCGTCGGCGGTGATGTCGACGACCAAGCGCGAACCTTCCCGCGCGGACGTCACGTCGCCGATGGTGATCGGCGTGGCCCAAAGGGCCATTCCGGTCAGCGAGAGCAAAGACAGTGAGGGGATCATTTTTCTTTCCCTTTCTGCTAGCGCAGGCGCGCGATGCGCTCCGCTTGACTGACGATGTCGGTGATCCGGACGCCAAACTTGTCGTTGACCACCACGGCTTCGCCACGGGCCACCAGGCGATCGTTCACCAGGATGTCCAGCGGTTCGCCGGCGATCTTGTCGAGCTCGATGACCGACCCGGGCCCCAGGGCAAGGAGGTCCTGGATGGACACCCGAGCGCGGCCAAGCTCGACAGAGACGTCCAGCGGCACATCGAGCAAAAGCTCGAGGCGTCGGTTGGGGTCGGCGGTGGTGGCGTTTGGATCATTCGACTCCATGCTGGTCTCTCCTTGCGATCAAACGTGGCGGGCCGGCGTAGCTTTGGCGCCGGCGGCGGCCGGGCGCGGTTCGGGTGGCGCGTTGGACTTGAGGCCGTTTTCCAAGACCACTGCCAAGCTGCCGCCGACCACCCGCGGAGCGCCGAGCATCTTCGGCCGACCCTGGACGTACACCGGCAGCGGCGACGATTCGGCGGCGTCCAGCACCAGCAGATCGCCGATCTGCAGCTCTAGAAGGCGCGAGAAATTGATCCGCGTGCGGCCCATCTCCACGCACACCTGCACCCGCACCGCCTCCATCTCCCGAGACAGCGCGGCGGCGAAGCGGACGTCCACGCTGCTGCCCTGGCGCGGCGGCGAGGTCAGCGATTTCTTCACCGGCTCGACGGTGGCGTAGGGAATGGCGATCTGCAGGCGGCCGGTGGCGGCGCCGCTGATCTCGAACGAACACAGGATGGCCAGGTCGCTGGGCGGGGCCACCATGGCCATGCGCGGATCGGATTCGAAGCGGATCACCTCGGGGTGGAACGGCAGCACTTCGGCCCATGACACCGCCATCGCCTCGCAGAAGATTCCCAAGAGGTTGCGCAGGACGCGGCGTTCGACGTTGGTCAGATCGGGACGGATGTCGGTCATGCCCGCTTCGAGGCGCGCCTTGCGATCGCCGAGCGCGCCGGCCAGCAGCGACCGACACATGGTCGCCTCGACCATCAACACGGCCAGGCCGTGCCCGGGGCCCAGCGACACGATCCACACGGTGTTGCCGGGGCCGAACAGCGCCGCCACGTCAGAGAACTTCATCAGCGTCGACGCCGCCGGGCTGGCCCGAAGATCCAAGCGCGTGCGCCCGCCCAGATTGCTGCCGAACACCGACGCGATGCGATCGTTGATCGAATCCAGCGTCGGCATCTGGCCGCGGATGATGCGATCCTGGCTGGTCAGATCGTACGGAACAACCGGCACGTCGGCGCGCTCGCCGGCCTCGGCGCCGACACGGCCATCCTGAATGGCCGCCATCAAGGCATCGACTTCGTTCTGATCAAGAGGAGACGACATGGTGGGTGGTGGTTCCTGGCTCGGCCTTATTGAATGATGAAGTCGGTGATGAACACGTTGGTGATGCGCTTGCCGGGGACGATCTCTTCCAGCCGTTTCAAGATCGCGCCCTTGAGGTCGCGCAACCCGTCGCTACCGCGCAGCTCTTCCGCCGTGCGATCGGTCAGGTAGGCCAGCACGGAGTCGCGAATGGGGGCCGAGCGCTTTTCGACCAGTCCCTTGGCCGCCTCGTCGGACAGCTCCAGCTCCAACGACATGTGGGCATATCGCTCCACGTCGTTCGATTTCAGCTGCACAGTGAAGTTGTCGAAACGGACAGTGGGACCGACGGCGCCTTCGTCCTTGCCGTGGCCGCCGTTCTCTTCACCGCCGCCGTGCTCGGATTTCTCCTCGCCGCCCTCTTTCCCCTTCGCCTCGCCGCCCTCGGCGTGGGCCGACGGCTTTTTCATCACGAAGATCAGGACGCCCACCATGAGGAGCGTGTTGACCACCAAGATCAGAGGGAGAATCTTGCTCAATCCCCCTTTTGCGGGCGCTTCCGCCGGTGTGCCGGTGTCTTCTGAGTCGGCCATCTGTCATGCCTCCGTTGTGTACCGACCCATAAAGCAAGGCCCATACCGAGTGTGGACAGCACGAAGTCGCGGCCGCCTGGTCAGTCCGCCGTCACGTCGCTGACGCCAGCCGTCTTTGCGTCACGTTGATGACGGGACCGTCGTTGCAGGGAGATCCTTAATAGTCGGCAAAATCGTGGCCCGGCGTGGCTTCTCATAACTAAGGTTTTGCTGCGGCTCTACCGAATGCTTGACTCGCGATGGCTGCAGACCCTGGTTCACGATCAGCTCTCTCCAACGCCGCCACCACCAGCGGGCGCGCGACGACGGGAAACATGAACGTGACAGGCGCCCGATCCACGCAGACGATCTCGATCGCCCAGACCGCGCCCCTGCGCATCGACCATCTGGCCGACAACATCTTCAACGACACCAAAGCTCTGCGCCGCTCGCTGCCGGAGGTGGCCGCCGAAGCGCTGGAGCTGTGCAGCCGATCCAGCGCCGACGCCAACGCCATGGAGCGAACGCTGGCCCGCGATCCGTTCATCAGCGCCCAGGTCATCTCGATCGCCAACTCGGCGCTGTTCGCACCCAAGATGCCGATCCTGGGCGTGCGCGACGCCGTCGTGCGCATTGGCCTCGATGCTCTACGCGACGTGGTGCTGATGGTGGTGACCAACTCGACGATGTTCCGCGTGCGCGGTTTCGAAGGGCGCGTGGAGAACATCCGTCGCGGCATGCTGGCCTCGGCGTCCGCCGCGCGCCAATTGGCCAAGGCCATGCGGGTCGAGTCCGAGTACGGATTTCTGGCCGGCCTGCTCCACAACATCGGCGAGCTGGTGCTGCTCGAGCGCTGCGTGCACGAAGGCATCGTCACGCCGCAGCTGCTGGACGATCCCACCGAAGGCCAGGTCCTGCGCGATCGCATCCATTTCCACCACACGCGCGTCGGCGCCGCCTTGTGCCGCGCCTGGAAGCTTCCCGCCGGCGTCACCGAAGCCGCCGAGTTCCACCACGACTACAGCGCCGGCGGCAAACGCCGTTTCGCCGCGCAGTTGATCGCCGCCGCCGACGCCATCGGCGAATTCTGCATGCCCGGCTCGCAATCGGTCGAGCCCACCACCGTGCCCGCGGTGCAGGAATTGAAGCTTCCCGCCGAACAGATCAAGAGCATCAGCGCCTCCGTCAAAAGCGAGCTGCCCGGTCTGTTCGCCACCGGATCGACCGCGCAGCCGCGCTGAGCGGGCGACGCGAATAGCGCGCGAGCCGGCTTCGCTGTCGCGGGGGTGGGGTTTGGCCTGGCGGGGGACGGGGTTCTTACGCGGCCGCGGCGGTGTTGGTTCTGGCAGTAACGAATCAGTCTGCCAACGACGACTTTCTTTTCACCTTCAACCAGCGGCCGCACGGGAACCCCTCGATCCTCGGCTGGCAACCGGCCGCTGCGCGGCCGGAGCGCCTCCTCACGCCCCCGCCAGTCCAAACCCCACCCCGCTGCGCTCCGCCTTAACCCACGATTGAACCGGAGATCCGGATCAGATCCGGATCCGTTTCGATACTCACGTTGGGTGCTCTTGTTGCGAGCCGGCGCAGCGTGGGCGGGTGGCGCGGAGTGGAGGGGACCCAGCGGGTTGGTTCGTCGGGCCTCGTCCCTCGGCGCTATAAATTCATTGGTCGCTTGGTCTGGGCTCTCGCACGCCGGCCCGACGAGCCAACCCGCTGGGAAGGCGTCCACGCAGCGAAAGGATCCGCCCACGCGTAGCCGGCGCACGCCACAGGATTCTAAAATCCAATTCGCCGCATCACCAACCGCGGCAGCGCCCGAATCACCAGCATCACCAGCGCCCACATTCCAGGCGCATACAGCACCGGTTTGCCGCGATCGATTGCCTTCACCACCTGCGCCGCCACGCCCTCCGCCGTGCCGGCGAACGGCGGCGGCTTGAGTCCCTCGGTCATGCCGGTCTTGACGAAGCCCGGCTTCACACAGACCGTGCGCAGCCCGGCGGCGCGGAATTTGTGGTCCAGGCCTTCCAGGTAATGCGTCAGGCCGGCCTTGGCCGCGCCGTACAGGATGACCGGCTTGCGCCCACGCTCGCCCGCCACCGAACTGAAAACGCACAGCGTGCCTCCGCCCCGCGCCAAAAGACGCACCCGCGCCTCTTCGCAGAAGACCACGGTGTTGGCGAAATCGACGGTCAGCAGGCGGCGGCAGAGCGCGCGATCGTTCTCCAGGCGATCCTGCGTGGCAAACAGGCCGGCGGTGATGACGACGGTGTCGAACCCGCCCAGCTCCGCGTCCGCTTCGTCCAGCGCGCGCCCGAAGCCGTCGGGATTTTCCAGATCGCAGACCGCGAACCCCACCCGCGCCGGTTCCGCCTGACCGGTGGCGCGCCCGGCCGCGGTCGCGCCGGCGCGCGCCCGTAGATCGCCGGCGCTGCGCTGCAGATCGTTGCCGTCGCGGCCCAGCAGGAAAAGGCGATCCCCGCGCGCCACCAGCTGCCGGGCCAGGGCGCGGCCGATCCCTTTCGTCGCGCCCAGGAAGACCGCCTTCACGGCTTGTCCCCGAAAAGCCGCACGGATTGAGCGCTGCGCAGTTTTCCTTCCGGATCCCACTTGCGCCGGATGGCCAGCCATTCGTCCAGGCGCGGCTCCATGGCGCGAAAGTGTTCGGGCCGGGTGAAGGCGTCTTTCGTCAGGTAGATGCGCCCGCCTTCTTTGATCACCTGTTCGTTCAGCGCGTCGATCAGCTCTTGCGTGTCGTCGCGGACCGCGATGTCCAGGGCGATGGAGATCCCCGGCTTGGGAAATGACAGCAGGCCCAGTCCTTCAGGCCCGCAGTCCTTGATCACGCAGAGAAACGAAGCCCCGCCGTGCGCCACCAACACCTCGAGAAAACGCCGGGCCGCGCCCCGTCCCGCCGATTCGGGCAAGACGCACTGGTGCTGGGTCATGCCGCGCTTGCCGTAGATGCGGTTCCAGTTGCGCAGGGCATCCAGCGGGTAGAAGTACGTCTCCGGGTGAACGATGCCGCGTTGGTGGCGCCGCAGGTGTCGCCAGTACAGCACCGGATTCATCAGCTTCACGGACAGCCGGCCCATCGCGAACGGAGGCAAATTGAACGGCACCGAAAAACGGCCCTTGGGGCGCGGTGGGTGAGCCGGCGCCTCCGACGGTTCGGCCCAGCGGCCTTTGAACAGCGTTCCGCGTCCGAGGCGCTTGCCGCCCGACGTGCAATCGATCCATCCGACGGTCATCGGCCAGCGCGGGCCCGCCTCCTTCAAGCCGTGGATGAACTGATCGATGTCGCTGATCCGTTCGCTCTCCCCGTAGATCCACGGCGACGGCACCCGGGCCAGGCGAAAGCCGACCTCCAGAATGTGGCCGGTGAGGCCCATGCCGCCCAGCGTGGCCCGGAACAGATCGCGCTCCACCGTCGGAGAACAGGTCAGCACGCGCCCATCGGCGACCCGCAACGTCAGGCTGGTGACGTGGGCACCGAAGCAGCCTTCGCGGTGGTGGTTCTTGCCGTGAATGTCGGCCGCCACCATCCCGCCCAGGGTCACGTACTGCGTACCGGGCGTGACCGGGGTGAAGAATCCCTGCGGCAAAAACACCCGATAAAGATCGCGCAGCGACAGGCCCGCCTCGGCGCGGATGTCACCCGTCTGCGGATCAAACGACAGGATACGGTCGGCCAGCGTGCTGCTGACCACCTCGGCGTCACCGGGCGCCGGCAACGACGAATCACCGTACGAACGCCCAAGGCCGCGCGACAGCGGATGGCCGACGGTCACCCGCGCCAGATCCTCGGACCGCACCTCGTGTCCGGGAACCACGGGCGAGCGCCCCCATCCGGAGAGCGTCGGTGTCGCTGAGCCGTTCACGTCGACGGAATTTACCAGGCCCGGCGCGGTTCGTCGCTGTCGCTACGGCTGCTCGCCGCTTGGCACCAGCGTCACCACCATCTCGATGCGGCGGTTGGCCTCGCGCCCGGCGGCGTCGGCGTTCGAAGCGATCGGCCGCGTCGACCCGTAGCCGGCCGCCCCCAGCAGCTTGCCGTCCATGTGGTGCGCGCCCTGGATGTACGCCGCCACCGCGGCGGCGCGCGACGTGGACAGCTCCCAGTTGTCGCGAAAGCGCCCGCCCGCGCGCGTATCGTCGGTGTGCCCTTCCACGCGCAGGGGCAGGCCCAGGCCGACCAGCTCGTCAGCGATCACGTCCAGGACCGGGATCATCTCGGGGCGCAGCGCCGCCTGCGACGGATCGAAGAAGTGCGACGCCGAGATGCGCACCGTCAGGTGATCGTGTTCGATGTCCACCTGCACGGCGGCCTTCTCCGGGCGCAGCTGCAGATACCGGCTGAGGCGCTTGTCGATGCGCTTGCGCAGCGCCTCGGCGACGGCGCGCTGGCGGGTCTTGGGCACGTCGTTGACGCCGCCCCGGGTCTCCTTGCACTTGCCGCCCTCGGTGGGCGGCCCTTCGAAGATGGGCATCTTGTCGATGCCGCCCGTGCCCTGAAAGTGCAGCGCGAACTTGATCGACTGCGCCACCGTGGCCATGCGCTTGTTGTCGACGCGGCTGATCGAATACATGACGACGAAGAACGCGAACAGCAGCGTGATGAAGTCCGCGTAGGACACCAGCCACCGCTCGTGGTTCTCGTGCTCTTCTTCGTGCTTCTTTTTCGCCATTGTTCGCTTTCAACCGGGCCGGCGCGGTTATTTTTCTTTCTCTTTTTCGTGTCCGCCGCCGTGGCCGCCCGCGTACGCCGCCAGCTTCTCCTCCAGCACGCGCGGGTTCAGGCCGGCCTGGATGGACAGCACGCCCTCGGCGATGATGGTCTTGCGCTCGCGTTCCAGGACCAGCTTGCGCTTCAGCTTGTTGGCCACCGGCAAGAAGAAAAGATTGGCCAGGCCCACGCCGTACACCGTCGCCACGAACGCGGTGGCGATGCCGCCACCCAGCTTCGACGGATCGGACAGGTTCTCCATGACGTGAATCAGGCCGAGCACCGCGCCCAGGATTCCGACCGTGGGAGCAAACCCTCCACCCGACTCCCAGACCTTGGCGGCCACGTTGCCTTCTTCGAATTCCGCGTGCACCTGCGCTTCCAATGAATCGCGCGCCACCGCCGCATCGACGCCGTCGACCAGAAAACCGACCGCCCGCTTCAGGAACGGATCCTTGAGCTCTGCCAGGCGCTGCTCCAGAGCCAGCACGCCTTCGCGGCGCGCCACGCCCGCCAGATCGACCACCTGCTTGATCAATTCTGGGATATCACTCTTTTTATTTTTGAAGGCGTCTTTGCCCATTTTCAGGCCGCGCACAAAGTCGCTCATCGGAAACGCCACCGCGACCGCGCCGATGGTGCCGCCGATGACGATGATCGCCGCCGTCGCCTGCATCAGCGATCCGGCGTGCCCGCCCTCCAGCGCCTGCCCGCCCAGAATGCAAGCAATCGCGAAGACGATGCCGCCTATCGACGTAATATCCATGATTACGTCCCCCGGCCCGCCGGGCCGCTGTCGTCGTCGGTGGCCTCGCCGTTGGCGCTCTCCGCCAGCGCGGCCGCCACGTCATGCCGATCCGCGCGCACACCCGGCCCCTGCAAGACGCGATGCCGAAAGGCCGCCGCCCGCTCGACGACCTCTTCGACGGGTTCCTTGACCATGATCCGATCGCCCGTCGTCAAAGTGATGACCGTGTCTGGGGTCTTTTCGACAGTGACAATGAGGTCAGTGTTGATGACCACCTCGCTGCCTCCCAGTCGCGTGAGAAAAATCATTCGGTTACCCATACCTACCTGTGCTGGTTCTCCATCGGCATATTCCCGCCCGCCCTTTACGCCCCCACCGGAACCCGCGGAGGGGAGAGCCGACCTCTCCCCTCCGCTTATTTTTTTTGTCACGTCCGACTCTGTCTGCATCCCGCGAGGCGGGCGCAGCGAGCGACTACCTCTTGATGTTCATCAACTCGACCAGCAGCGCGTCCGCCGTGGTGACGGTCTTGCCGTTGGCCTGGTAGGCCCGCTGGGTGGAGATCATGTGAACGAACTCGTTCGCCAGATCGACGTTGGACTGCTCCAGCGCGCCCGCCGTGATCCCGCCGCGGCCCCCCGTCGACGGCGCGCCTATCGTCGCGTCGCCCGACTGGTTGTTGGTCATGAACAGGTTTCCGCCCACCCGGCTCATCTTGTCGGCCGATGCCACCACCGCGGTGGCGACCTGGCCGATGACGCGCGTCTGCCCGTTGGTGAACGCGCCGTTGATCTTGCCCGAGCTGTCGATCGAGACGTTCGCCAGCGAGCCGGCCGCGAAGCCGTCCTGGCTGATCTTCGACGTGCTGTCCGGGCTGGAGAACTGGGTGACGCCCAGCAAGCCGGTGCCGGCGGGCACGCCGCCCGTGCCGTCGCCGAAGTTGACGTTGATGGTCTGCGCCGCCGTCATGTTGGGGAAGGTGGCGCTGATCGTTCCGGTCTGAGACACCAGGGCGCCGGTGCCGGCCGGATCGAAGGTCAGCGTGCCAGTGCCCACCGGCGCCGCCACGCCCGCCGTCATGGCGTTCCAGGTCCAGGTGTTGGCCGCCGTCTTTGTATAGAAGACGTCGACCTGGTGCGCCGCGCCCGAGGCGTCGTACACCGTCACGCTGTTCGACGTGTTCGACGTCGTGGTCGGGTTGGCCGGATCGAACGCCGCGGCGATGGCGGGATCCTCGGCGTTCAGGTTCGCCTGCATGGTGATGTTTGCGCTGGCCGACGGCGGCGCCATCGACGCCCCCACCTTCAGATCGCTCGGTGAGGTGGCCAGCTTGCCGGTGGCATCGGCCATGTATCCCTGAACGGTGAGGCCGTCCGCGTTGACCAGGTTCCCGGTGGCGTCGACTGTGAACTGACCGTCACGGGTCAAGTACGTGCCGGACTGTCCGTCGTGCGTGCCTTTGACGGCGAAGTAACCGTTGCCCTGGATGGCCAGGTCCGTCGCTATCCCGGTGTTGGACAGCGAGCCCTGGGTGATGATCTGCTGGATCGAACCGACCTGGACGCCCAGACCGATCTGGGAGATCCCAGAGTCGCCGCCGATCAGCTGTTGCGCCATGGCGTCCGAAAAATCGGCGCGGCTGGCTTTGAAGCCCGTGGTGTTGGAATTGGCGATGTTGTCGCCGATCACCGACAGATCGGTGGTGTTTGCGTCGAGGCCAGAGGCCCCCGTATACAAGGACGAGATGAGACTCATTGCGTGCTCCTTTCACTGATTGACGTGACATTTGCCATTGGGATTTGGGTTCCGTTGACTGACAGTTGAGGAATTCCATTGTTGAAGACCACCCCGGTGGCGGTCCCCGTGGCGTGCAGGTCGCAATTGACCGCCGCGCCCGAGGCGTCGGTAGCGGTGACCTGCACCGTGTACGTGCCCGTCGGTTGCGGCGTGCCGGAGGCGTTGTTTCCGTCCCAGATGATTTGCACCGGGCCAGCCGCCTGCGCGCCCAGGTTCAGCTCGCGCACGACGTTGCCGCTGCTGTCCATGATGTCGACCGTGACTTTGTTGGCCGCGCTCCCCAGCGTCCCTTGCGAGACGTCGGCCAGCCCCTGCTGGTGACTCAGCGAGTTGGTGCTGTAGGTGACGTCCTTGCCGATGAAGTTCACGTAGTCGGTCTGGTTCTTGTTCGCCTCGGCCAGCAACAGAGTATCGAGCCGACTGTTGGTGCCCTGGGCCTGTTCCAGCGTGGAAAACTGCGCCAGCTGCGCCACGAACGCCGTGTCGTCCTGAGGCGCGGTGGGATCCTGGTTGGCCAATTGAGCCATCAGCAGTTTGAGAAAATCGTCTTTGCCCAGCGTGCTGCTGCCCAGCGGATCGGCGGTGGTGGGCGGCGTGGCGGGGCCGGTGTTGATCCCAGGTATGGCGGTGGACATCGTCGTTCTCCTTATGCGGTCACGTGCAGGCGACCACCCAACGTGGGGATCGCGGCGGTGGTTCGGTTTGAAGGCGCGGTGGCGGCGGTGGTGCCGGCGACGGTCTGCGCCGGTTGCTCGGCGGTTTGCCGCCGGTTGTCGTTTTGCTGGCGATCGAAATCCAGACGGCTGTCGCGCGAGACCTGGCCCGACTCGAACCCGCCCAGGGTCAGGCCTTCACTGGCCAGCGCCGCCTGCAGTTCGTGCGGGCGAATGGCCAGCGTCGGGGCGCCGGCCCCTTCCACGCGGACGTCGGCGACGCCGTCCTTGACCCGCAGGTGCAAGGTGATCTCGCCGGCGGCGCCGGCGTCCAGCGACACGTGCGCGCTGTCCGTCAACACGGCGCCGTGCAGGGTCGGATCCTCGGCGACCTGGGCGAAGAAGGCGGCGGCTGCCGGCGGCGACGCCGCCGCTTCGAACAGCGGAGGCAGGTTCGCGCCCGGCGACAGCCCGAAAGATTGGCCGGCCAGGTGCGCACTCAGCGCCCCGGCGTCGACGGTGGCCGGCTTCGGCGCGACGATCGCTTCGGGCGGCACGAGCGCCGGCGGCGCGACGACGTCGGCGACGGCGGCTTTGTGGCCGGCATTCGCTTCGCTCACTGGATTCGCCGCACCAGCGGCGCGCGTCGACGTCGCAGCCGCCGGATCGTTTGGCGCTGCCGTTTCCCGATGCGCCCGATGACCAGCGGCGGCCCCGGGAAACACCGGATGACCAGCGACGGCACCAGCGACGGCGGGACCACCGCCGAGCGGCGACTCCGCTTTTTCCGCCCGCGGCCCGTGCGCCGACGGCGCGGCGGCGAGCGGCGAGTGACTCGGTTGATTCGCCGCCGCCGGCGCTGCGCCGGCAACAGCGCCGAAAGACGCGGCGGTCATCGCTGCCGCCGCCGCCTGCGCGGCCAGCGGGCTGGCCTCGACCCGACCGGCCACCGCAGCAGCGATCGAATCGGGTGAAGACGTGGCGTCGCCATCGGCGTCCGACGACGACTGTTCGGCCGCGTCCGGCTTCGCTGCGCTGCCAAGATCGGCCGAGCGATCGGTGGCGCGGACAGTGGCCTCGATGACCGGCCCTTGATCGGCCGCTTCAGGCGCCGTTGCTTTTGCCGCCGGGGACGCGGGGTCTTTCAGCGACGGATTTTTTTTCGCCGCTGATCCCGGCGCGGCCTTATCAAGCGCCGCCGGCGTGTCGAAAGATCCGATTGAAGACAGCGGCGCCGGCGCAGGCGCAAGAACGGATCGACCTCGGTTCAGCGGCGAAGCCTGTGCTTTGGCGCCGTCCACCGAGGACAAAACCTCGGGAGCTCCGGCAGTCAGCGGCGCGGCCGTCGGGTTCCCGGCCGATTGATGGACCGTCGCTCGCTCGACGGCGGCGGCCAACGCGGTCGCTGGCGCGGTGACGCTGTCTCGGCGGTGCGCGGAAGACCAAGGAGCCTTCGGTTCAGCGGGGGGCGCAGGCGACGGCCGTTGCGACGGTTGAGCGGCGACCGACGCAACCTTGGTCGCGAAGGCTGCCTGAGTTATCGACGGCCCCGCGGTCATCGGTGCGGAAGTTCGCGGAAGAGGTGCCTTGAAGCGCGGCACCTTTTGCGGAGGTGGAGATCCCGGCACCTTGGCCGTGGCCGCCGACAGTGCGGACGTGGCCACCGATGGAGAGCGGACCACCGACGGTGGCACCGCCGGCACAGCGCCGGACGACGGCGTGGCTACTCGCGCCCCCGGGACCACCACCGCGGCCGGCGCCGCCGTCGCGACAGCGGTTTTTTCGGCGGTCGGAAAAGCCGACCCAGGCGCAGCCGCGGGCCCGCGCCCCGCCACGGGCACTGACCTGGATACCGGCAGTTGCGTTGGCCTCGACGCTGCCGTCGATTTCAGCGTAGAGGTCGCCGTCGGCGGCAGCGTCGGGGCTGCTGCGATCGGCGGCGGCGGCCGCCGCGGCGGTGTGAACGGCGGCGGCGGCGTGTCCGCCATCGATGGCGCGCGCGACGGCATCGACGGCGGCCCCGACGAGGACGCCGGCAACGCCACCGCGATCGGCGACCGCGGGCGGCTGGTGTCGCCGGCGATTTCCTGTTTCGCCGTCGTCGGTCGGTTCTCCGGAGTGACCTTTTCCCCGACGGACGAGTTCACCAATCTGCTGGCTACCGCCGCCTCGGTCGGCGCGCGGGCGGCCAGGGTAGTTTTTTCGGCGTCGACTGCCGTCTTGCTCGGAGTCTCGGTCCGCGAAGCCGCCGGCCCTTCTTCTTTCTTGGCCGCAAGCGCCGGCGGGCGCGGCATCCCGCTCAGCGGTGGTGCCGCGTCCGGGTGCGCGTCCGGGTGCGCGTTCGGCCGCGTTGATTTGGCCGTCGCTGCCGGAGCACCACCGACCACCGCCGCCGCGCGCGTCTGGGGTTGAACGTCCTTCCCGGAACGAACCGACACCGGTGGGTCGGCGGTCGTTTGACGGCGAAGGGTTTGCGGCTGCGTTTGCGGCCACTGTTTCGCTGGCCGCGTTTCGCGCCCGTCCCTGCCACCGTCAACCGGCGCTCTCAACGCCATCGTCGCGGCGTCAGCGACGACGGGGCGCTTGTTGTTGTTCGGGCCTTTCGCCGACCACGGGGCGGTGCGCAAGAAGACGGCCTCGGGGCGGGTGGCGGCCACGCCGGCCGGGCGCGCGCCCGTCGGCAGCGTGGTGGTTGTTGTTGCCGCCGGCATTTTCACGGCGGGAGGCACCGGCCCGGACGCCGCGACCAGCAGACGAGCAAAGTCACCGTCGGTACCCTTTGTGGTCGCGGCCGCCCCGCCGGCCTTCGCGCTGACGTTCGCCGCAACCCCGTTTCCGGCCGGACCGACCGCGCCGCGCGCGCCGAAAAAGTGCGACAGGAATGCCCGCGCCTTCATTTCTTGTGCTCCGGGTGCTCGCCGCGCATGGCGATCTCCGCCGCCAGCTCGGCCGCCAGTTCGGGCTTCAGGAAGGCCATCACCTTGCCGGCGTCGGCCGGCGGCATGCGCCGCAGGACATCGGCGGCCAGCTTGCGATCCATGTGTGAAAGGATCGGCGCCGCCTGTTCGGGCTTCATGCCGCGCATGGCCTTGGCCACCACATCCAGCGGGGCCGCCGTCCTCTTGCCGTTCGCCGCGTCGGCCGCGGCCGCGTCCGCGCCGGACAGCAGCGCCTCCATCCGCGCGGTGTCCTCGCGCAAAGCCTCGCGCGCGCTGTTCAGCTCGTTGGCCATCTTGGTCAGCGATTCGCGATCGCCCCTGCCCCCGTGCTCGCGCTCCTCGGCGTGGCGCTTCACTTCGTCCCGCAGCGCGGTCATCTTCAACGGCGGCGGCTGCGCCTCCGGCTCGTCGACATTGTTGGAGAGATCGACGCCGGCTTTGCTGGCCGCCTTCTTGGCCTTGGCCGCGCTGGCCGCGTCCTTGGCCAGCTTGTCGGCCAGGCGGTCGACGGGTTTGCCGTCCTTGTCGGCGGCCTCGGCTGGTTTCTCGGCCGCCGCTTTCTCCGCGGTTTTCCCGTCGGATTTTTCTTTGGCGGCCTCCGCCTTTCTCTCGGCGGTTTTTTCCGGCGCCTTCTCGGCGGCCGGCTTTTCTCGGCCATCCGCCGCCAGCACCGGCGCGGTCATCGTCATCCAGGCGCTGATCGCCAATCCGCTGATCGCCACCCTAAGCACGAGCCGCCTCCCCGCCTTCCAGCGCCGCGCGCAGGCCGGCCAGCGTCTCGTCCATGCGAAAGCGCGCGTTCGGCTCTTGCCGAAAAAGGGCGTTCACCGCGTTGATGCTGCGCAAGGCGCGATCGACGCGCGGGTTGGTGCCGGCCACATAGGCGCCGACCTCGATCAGATCCGCGGAGTCGCGGTACGTCGACAGGACCTCGCGCGCCTCGCGGGCCAGTCGATTGTGGTCGGGACCGACGATGTCGGTCATGACCCGGCTGATGCTGGCCAGAACATCGATGGCCGGAAAATGCCCGGAGTTGGCCAGCTTCCGCGACAGCACCACGTGGCCGTCCAGGGCGGCGCGGGCGGCGTCGGCCACTGGATCCGTCAGGTCCTCGCCGCCTTCTGCCAGGACGGTGTACATGGCGGTGATGCTGCCGGCGCCGCTGTCGTTGCCGGCGCGTTCCACCAGTCGCGGCAGGGCCGCGAACACCGACGGCGGATACCCGCGCGACGTCGGCGGCTCGCCGGCGGCAAGTCCGATCTCCCGCTGGGCCATCGCCACGCGTGAAAGAGAATCCAAGAGCAGCAACACCCGCTTGCCCCGCCCGCGAAAGTATTCGGCCACCGACGTGGCGGCCATGGCGGCGCGCACGCGCACCAGCGGCGATTCGTCGGCGGTGGCCACCACCACCACCGAACGCGCCAGGCCTTGCGCGCCCAGATCGCGCTCGACGAACTCGCGCACTTCGCGGCCACGCTCGCCGACCAGGCCGCAGACGATGACGTCAGCCTCGGCGCTGCGGGCCAACATGCCCAAAAGCACGCTCTTGCCCACGCCCGGGCCGGCCATGATGCCGACGCGCTGGCCTTCGCCGCAGGTCAGGCAGGCGTCCAGCGCGCGGATGCCCAGACTCAACGGGCGCCCGATGCGGCGCCGGGACATCGCGTGCGGCGGCGAGGCGTTCAGCGGCACGCTGGTGGACAGGGCCAGCGGCGGACCGCCGTCGACCGGGCGCATGGCGGCATCGACGATCCGCCCCAGCAGGCCGTCGCCCACCGGGATCTCCGCGGCGCTGGAGCGTGGCCACACCGCACAGCCTTCACCGATTCCGGCCAGCTCGCCGAACGGCATCAGCAACGCCCGCGAGCGCGAAAATCCCACCACCTCGGCGCTGATCAACTTGCCAGCGCTGGTGGCAATCACGCAGGCCGTCCCCACCGCCACCTGCGGCAGCATGGCCTCGACGATGATCCCCGAGGCGCGGGTGACCTTGCCGGCCACCACCATCGGTTCGCTCTCGGCCAGGGCGCGGCGCACGCGATCGACCAGCGCGCGGTTTGGCGTCGCCCTGAACTTGGATTGGGCCAGCGGCGCCGACTCTGGCTGGGTCGGTGCCGCGACCGCGGCGGCCGGCGTGGTGAGCAGCTCGCCCGCTTCGATGCCGACCGCTTCGTCGACCGGGTGCTGGTCGGCGGTCACGGTGTCTCCTCTGCAGCGGCCAAGGCGGCGCCGACGATCCGCCGCACCTCATCGAGGCGCGTCGACAGCTTGCCGTCGACGCTGCCGTGCTCGCCGTCGACCATGCAGTCGCCCGCCGACAGCGTGGGGTCGGCAATGACGTCGACCTTGACGATGGCCAGCCCCCGCAGCGGGCCGTCGTCGCCGGCTGCCTTCACCGCCGCCGCGTCGCTCGGCGACAGGCGGACGACGATCTTGCGCGACTCACCCAGGCGCCGCACGGCCGACCGCACCAGCGAAAACAGCGCGTCCTTGCCTGTCTGCAGCTCTTTTTCCAGGATGCGCTCGGCGATCACCGTGGCCAACTCCACCACGTCGGCCTCGGCCTGCTCGCCGATGCGCACCGACTGCGCCCGCAGATCGCCGATGGCCTTGGCCAACCGCTGGGCGAACTCTGGTCCGGGTTGGGGAGGGGGCGGCGGCAACGGCGGCGCCAGCGGTTCGATCGCGGCGTCGTTGGTCGTCAGGCTGCCGCCCCTGGGCGCCTTCGGCAGATCCAAAAGCGGGACCACCCGCCTTTGTCCGGTCAGCGAGCCGCGATGCCCGAACGTCGCTTCGGCGGTGGCGACGCGCGCGCCGGCCATGAACCCCGGAGCGCGCGGAACTGGCGAGGATGTCGACTTCAGCGGCACATCACACCATCTTGTCCGCTGGGCTGACCACGGTGATGCGGCCCTGCTCGGCCAGCGTGAAGGCGATCTTGACCAGCTCGCCCTGCGCCAGATCGACGTCCGACAACTTCATCGGTCCCATCGCCCCGATGTCGTCGGACAGCATCTGCGCCGCGCGCGACGACATGTTCTTCAGGATCTTGTCTTTGACCGCCGTCGAAGCGCCCTTGAGGGCGATGCCCAGACGGCTGGTGTCGACCTCGCGCAGAAAAGTCTGGATGTCGCGGTCGGAGAGATTGACCAGGTCCTGGAAGGTGAAAAGTTTCGTGCGCAGATCAGCGGCCAGTTCCGGATCTTCTTTTTCGATCTCCTGCACCGCTTCGGTCTGCTGCGCGGCCGGACTGCGGCGCAAGAGTTCAACCGCCGCGCCCTTGCCGTCGAAGCGGCGCATGCCGCTGGCGATGGACGCCTTCAGTTCGGCGGACAAACCGTTGCCCACCTCGCGCAGCACCTCGGGCGCCACGCCTTCCAGGGTGGCCAGGCGGCGCAGCACCTGCGGGCGCTGGCCCTCCGGGATCAACTTCATCACCATCGCCGCCCGCGTCGGATCTATGGCGCCCAGGACCAGCGCCACCGTCTGCGGCTGCTCGCGTGACAGAATCATGGCCAGCGCTTCCGGATCGGCCTGGGCCGCCGGGCCCAGCATCTCGTCGACCTGGGGTGGCGGGGCCGAACCGTCGAAGGCGCGGCGGGTGACGTCGCTGCCCAGCACCTGCTCGGAGATCTCCCGCAGCAGGCGATCGCCGGCCGCGGCGTCGCCGCCCACCACGCCGAGAGCGGTGATGAACTCGCTCAGCGCCATCGGCACGGCGTCGGGATTGGCTCTGATCTCGCGCGCGCCGGCGGCGATCCGCCGCACCGACCCTTCATCAAGGTGCTGGAAGATCGACGCCGCCAGGTCGGCGCCCAGGCCCAGCAGCAACGCCGCCGCGCGGGCCGCACCGGTGCTGGATTTGTCTCGGTCGTATGTTCGTAGATCAGGCACGTTTTGCCTCGTCACTGTCCGCGTTTATCCATGCTCGCAAGAGGTGTGCCGCCCGCTGCGGGTCCACCGCCGCCAACTCTCTGGCGCGATCACGAACCTGCGCGTTCGGATCTTTCGACGACGGCAAACCCACCCCCGACGGCGACCCCGCCAAGGACTGGCCGTTGGCCGCCATCGCCGCTTCGATCTCCCCGACCTTCGCGCCCGGCTTCAGCAGCGCGGCCGCCGAATACGTCCCGGTCAGGGCCGGCGCGCCGCGCCCTTTCATCTTCAACACCGCCACCGCCACCAGCAGCAGCAAGACGAATCCACCGACCAGCTGGGCGATGCGCATCATGCGCGGTTGCTCCCACAGGGGAATGGCCGGCACCTCTTCGCCAGCCGGCGGTTTGCTGAAGGTCGAGCTGGAGATCTGGAACTGATCGCCGCGCTTGGCGTCGAAGCCCACCGCGCTCTTGGCCAGATCGGCCAGGCGCGCCACCTCGGCGTCGGGACGCGGCTTGCCGTCCGGTGATTCCAGCAGCACGGCCACCGACAGGCGCCTGAGGCGCGGCCCGCGCGACACCGTGTGCGTGACGGTCTTGCTGAGCTCGTAATTGCGCGTCTCGTCCTCACGCTGCGACGAGCCCTTGTTGCCCGCGCCGCCGCCCGGCACACCCGCGCCGGGAACATTGGCTGCCGAGCCGGCGACGCCCGCCCCGGCCGAGCTGTCCTGCGCCGTCTGCTCGCTGGTCTTGTGCTCGCTGCGCACCGAGGACGAGTCGGGATCGTAGGTGTCGGCGGTGGTCTCGACGTCGGCGGTGTCGAAGGCCGCCGTGACCTTGGCGATCACCGCGCCCTGCCCCACCGCCGGCTCCAGCAGATCGGTGATCCGCTGTTCCAATCCGTGCTCCATGTCGTGCTGCTGGGTGGCCGCCTTGGAATCGGCCGAGCTGTCGCCCGCCAGCACGGCGCCCCGCCCGTCCATCACCGACACGCTGTCGGGGTTGAGGCCCGCCACCGCCGACGACACCAGGTGGCGCACGCCGGCCAGTTCTTTCTCGTTCATCGTCCGGCCCGGTTGCAGGTTCAGCACCACCGCCGCCGACGCCTTGCGATCGTCGTCGCGATAAAGGCCCTTCTCCGGCAGCGTGACGTGTACGCGCGCCGAGCGCACGGCGGCCAGGCGGCCGATGGTTCGTCCGAGCTCGCCCTCGATGGCCCGGCGCAGGTTCACCCGCTGGGTGAAATCCGAAACGCCGAGATCGCCGCGATCAAAAATTTCAAAGCCCACGCCGCCCCCGCGCGGCAGGCCCATGCCCGCCAGCAACAGCCGCGCGTCGTAGACCTGCGTGGCCGGCACCGACAGCGCCGTGCCGCCGGCCTCCATGCGAAAGGCGATCTTCGCCGCCTTCAGCTGCGACGCCGCTTCGGCGCTGTCTTCGGCGGACAGATTGGTGAAGGCATATTCATAGTGCCCGGCGGAATTTCCCAGCTGGGCGATGGTGATGATCAACGCCACGACGACCCCGACCACCATGATGGCGGTGCGCAAGCCGGACGGCAGGCGAGCGAACCGCGCCTGCAGCTGCCGCAAGGGAGCAAAAAGCGACTCCATGATCCGTTACACCCCCATCCGCATGATCTCGTTGTAAGCGTCCAGCAGCTTGTTGCGGACCTTGGTGGCCAGGCGCAGCGAGATGTCCGCCTTCTCCAGGGCCAGCGACATCTCGTGCAGGTTGCCGCCGCCCATGGCCACGCGCGCCGCCTGATCGTCGGCGGCCACTTGCGTGCTTTCCACCGCGGAAAACGCCTTGCCCAGGGTTTCGGCGAACGACGCCCCGTCGGGGCCGCGCAGGTTGCCGGCGGGTGCGCGCGGCCCGTCGATCCCGTCGATGCCGCCCAGGTCGGCGGGGCTGATGGTCTTGATGTTCTCGATGCTCATCGGTCAGTCTCCTCAGCGCGAGATGTCCAGGCCCCGCTGGGCCATGGTCTTGAGCGTGTCGATGGCGGTGGCGTTGGCTTCGTACGTGCGCGACGCCGACATCAGGTTCACCACTTCGTAGACCGGGTTGACGTTGGGGAAGGTGACGAAGCCTTCCGGATCGGCGTCGGGATGGCCGGGGCTGTACACCTTCTTGCCCGGGCTTTGATCGGCGACGATGCTGGAGATCGTCGGGTCCATCGACGGCGTCATCTCCGATGCCTGGCCTAGCTCGGGCGCGAACGGCACCGCCTGAATCACCGGATCCAGACGCTTGTAAGGACCGCCGGCGGCGGTGCGGGTGGTCTCGGCGTTGGCCAGGTTCGACGAGGCCAGGTTCACGCGCGTGCGCTCGACCGAAAGGCCGGAGCCGCTGATGCGCAGGGCGGTGAGAAAGTCCATCGTCTACTCCTTGGTTTCTGTCGCGTCGGTTAGCTGCCACCGTCGGTGGCGTAGCGCAAGATGGCCAGCTTCTTCGACGCCGCCCGGGCGCTGGCGCCGTACTGCAACGAGTTCTCGGCCATGCCGGCCATGGTGCGATCAAGGTCGACGCCGTTGCCGTCAAAGCTGGGGTTGGTGGTGCCGCGCCCGTCGCTGATCATCGACGCCGCGATCTCGGTGACGCGCGATTGGTCAGAGATGGTGCCGCCGTTCGCGCCCATGTGATTGGGCTCGGTGGCGGACATGGTGTCGCCGCCGGCGCTGGTGCGCGCCGCCGCCATGGCCGCGCTGAAGTCCAGCTCCTTGGGTTTGTAGCCAGGGGTGTCGACGTTGGCCACATTGCCGGCCAGAACGTTGTGCTCGACCAGGCGCACGTCCAGCGATTGTTCCAGTGTGCTCAAAGTGGCGTCGAAGATTTTCATGCTGCTTGCTCCTCGTCTCCGTGGTCGCCGTTTCCGCCTTCACTTGAATGCGAGGGTTGTGCCAGCGCCCCTTCATCGACCGCACCGTCTTCACCGTCGCTGGCGGCAAACCCGGACGGCAGGATCTGCCCATCGGCAGAAGTTGCCCGCGCCCGATATTCACGCAGCTTGTTGCGCAGCGTGCGCAGGCTGATTCCCAGAAGCCGCGCGGCGTGTGTGCGGTTGCCGTTCACCCGGCGCAACGCTTCCTGGATGGCCAGCCGTTCCAGCGACGGCAGATCGATGGGAACGCCTTCAGGGAGAAATCGCCGCTCGGGAAGGACGCCGCCCGAATGTGGCCGGACGATGGCGGGTGCGGACCCAGATCCGCTGACCGGCGACGACGACGAAAGCGAAGGCGACGGCGACGGCGACGGCGCGGCCAGCGAATGGCCGGCGGGCTCGCGCGACTCCGTCGGCCAGAGGTGGCCGAGCTCCAGCGTCGAGACCCGGCAGCGCACCAGCGCGCGCTCGAGGATGTTGCCGAGTTCGCGGACGTTGCCTGGATAGGCGTACGTCGACAGCGCCGCTTGTGCGCCGTCCGACAGCGTCGGCGCCGGCCGACCCAGCGATTCGGACAGCTTTTGCAGCAGGTGATCGACCAGCGCCGGAATGTCGTCGGGCCGCTCGCGCAAGGGTGGCAGCACGATCGGAAAGACGAACAGGCGGTAATAAAGGTCCTGGCGAAATTGCCGCAACCGCACCATCTCGCCCAGGTCGCGGTTCGAGGTGGCGATGACGCGCACGTCGACGGGGACCGGCTTGCCACCGCCCACGCGATCCACTTCGCGTTCCTGCAGAACGCGCAGCAGCTTGGCCTGCAGCGCCAGTGGCATCTCCGAGATCTCGTCGAGCAGCAGCGTTCCCTTGTCCGCTTGCTCGATGCGCCCGACGCGCCGATCGACGGCGCCGGTGAAGGCGCCGCGCTCGTGACCGAACAGCTCGCTCTCCAGCAGATCCGCCGGCAGCGCCGCGCAGTTCACCGCCACCCACGGTCCGTTCGCCCGCGGCGAGCAGCGATGAATGTGGCGCGCCACCACCTCCTTGCCGGTGCCGCTTTCGCCCAGCAACAGGACCGTCGTCGATCCGACCGCCACGTCCTCGGAAGCCGCCAGCACCTCGCGCATCGCCTGGCTGTTCGCCACCGGGCCGGAGCCACCCGCACGCGGCCCGGGTAAAGTCGGTCGTATCGGTCCCGGTGCAAGGCTCGCGGTCATGGTTGTCCCCCTTGACCGCCGGCTGCGGTCGCTAACTTCTGCATCACCTCGCGGGCACGCCCGCTGACGGCCAGTGCTGCCGCCGTTTCCTTCGCTACCGCTTCCGGATCGATGGCCAGGCGCTCTCGGTCTGACGGATCCAGCGCCGCCAGCCCGCGCTGGATGGCCTTCCAGCGCGCCGTCTGAACCTTGTGCGCCGGCAGCGTCATCGCGTACTCGACCAGCACCCGGGCGCGCATCTCTTCACCACCTTCGATGAACAGCTCGGCGGCGTGAGCCAGATGTTCGGGCAGCGCGGCGGACGGCACCATCGGCGCCACGGCGGCCAGGATGTTTCCGCCGAACGTCGGAGCGCCCATGCGCTGGGCGGAGTCAGCCGCCGCCTGCGCCAGCTCGACGGCATAAGGGCCGCGATCCCAGTTGGGCAGCGTCAGGTAAAGGCTCAAGGCCTTCTCCGCCAGGGCCAGTTGCTCGTCCTTGTCAGCGGCTGCGCGCGCGGCGGCGGCCGGCGCGTCCTCTTTTTTGGTTTTTGGCCCACCGGCCACCACCGGCGCGGACGCACCGAACCTGTACGGCGACGCCGAATCGAACTCTTCGGGCTCGTCGCTGATGGTCTTCTGGCGAATGATCTCGAGGAGGATGCGGCGGCACAGCCGATCGACGCTGCCCGCGCACAAGGCCTCCGGCCCGTGGTCACCGATCTTGTCGGCCAGCAGTTTCAACACCGCGGCGAAGTGATCCTGATAAGCCTCGGCGCGGATGGTCCGCATGGTCATCTCCGCCCGCACCGGCAGGGGCAGGCCCGACGAATCGAAGATCTTCAGCAGCTCAAGCGTCGAGCCGAGACAGTTCCCGTCAATCTCGCAGGTCCGCGTGCGCGCCACGCGCCCGTACACCCCGAGGGTGCCGGTCCGATCGTACCAGGCCAAAGCGGTGGCCGGATCGCCGGTGAAAAGCGCGATGTCGCCCAGGCGCAGCGCCGCCAGCTGGCGGTTCGGTGTGCGCAGGGCCAGGCGAAACTGGCGCGCGGCCTCCAGCGGCGTCCCGTTCTGCAGCAGGCACTCGCCCATACCGGCGGGCGTGGTGCCCGGACAGGCGCCGCCCAGGCGGGTGGCCTCCGGGCTATAGAAAAAAAACGGGGCCCCGCCGGCGCCCTGTCGCCAGGGCAAACCACGCAGCTCGCGGATGTCCAGGTACGACGCGCCCTTGTCAGTGGTGAGGGTGGCGTCCAGGCGGCGGGTGCGGCAACGCAGATCCAGTCCCGTCGGGTTTTCGGTGATCTGCGGGCAGATCCAGGCGGCGTGCGCGGCGATGCGAATCGCCACCGCCGCTTTGTCTTTCGGCGCTTCGATCTGGAGGCGCGCGCCCAATGAATCGACGACCAGCTTGATCGGACCGTGCAGGCGCGGCAGCGGCACGCGTTCGGCGACCACGGCGGTGGTCGCGGCCGTGCCGCGCGGTTGGTCGTCGGCTGCGGCAGCCGTCAGCGCCAGTATGAAGAGCCCCGCTAGCAAATCCGTTTCTCCAGCCGGGGGTCATTGCAGGCGCCGTGCCGGCCGGTCTTTCGCTGCGGGCGACGGCGCGGCTCGGCCATCCGGCCGCGACAAACGCGGGATTTCTGCGGAAAAGGCCCGGTCTAGCGCGGTGGACGCGTCAGCAAGGTGGCGCGCGACGGGCGTCGGTCAGGAGCGTGACGCGTCGGTATTGCGACGGCGCAGCTTCTCGACCAGCGTGGTGCGGCCCATGCCCAGCAGGCGAGCCGCTTCTTTCTTGTTGCTGCCGGTCTGGACCAGCGCCGCGTTGATGTACGCGTTCTCCAGATCGCGCAGCATGGTCGGCAGATCGATGGGGAAGGTCAGGGTGGGCGTGGGCGTCTCGCCGCTGGCGATCACCAGCGGGTGCGTGTCGTCGCTGCCGTCAGCATCATCGACGCTGTCGGCGGGGACGGAGCCGGCGTCGGCGGGCAAGCGACCGGCGGCGCGCAGCTCGGCGGCGATGGAGTCCAGCGAGCGCGGCGCCGGGACCGCCAGCGCCTCGAAGGCGGCGGGCGTCGGCAATGACACCGGCACCGACGACGGCGCGCCGGCGGCGATGGAAAAGGGAGCGACGGGGGTCGGTGCGGCGACCGTCGGCTCGTAACGATCGCGCAGGCCGTCCAGCGACAGGCTCTCGAGGTGCGGCGCGCGCACCCCCATCGGCAGATCGCCAAGGCGGATGACCTCGCCCTCCGCGCAGACCGACACGCGTTCGACCAGGTTCTCTAGCTCGCGCACGTTGCCCGGCCAGGCGTAATTTTCCAGGGTCTGCATCACCGCCTGCTCGACGGCGCGGGTCTCGCCCCGGCGCGCCCAGAAGTGAGCGAACAGATGCGCCACATCGCCGCGGCGTTCGCGCAGAGCCGGCAAACGGATCGGGCAGACGTGCAGACGATAGTACAAGTCGCTGCGAAACCGACCGGCCTTCACCTCTTCAGCCAGGTCTCGGTTGGTGGCGGCGATCAGACGAAAGTTGGCGTTCAGCGATTCAGAGCTGCCGATCGGCTCGTAGGTGCGCTCTTGCAGCAGGCGCAGCAATTTCACCTGCAGGGTCAGCGGCAGCTCGCCGATCTCGTCGAGAAACAAGGTCCCGCCCTCGGCCATGCTGACCCGGCCGCGGCGGGCGGCGATGGCGCCGGTGAAGGCACCCTTGACGTAACCGAACAGCTCGCTCTCCAGCAGCGTCTCCGGGATGGCCCCGCAGTTCACGGGGACGAACGACTTTCCGCCGCGGGGGCTGGATGAATGAACGAAGCGCGCGAAGACCTCCTTGCCGGTGCCGGTCTCGCCGGTCAAAAGGACGGTGGCGTCGCTGGCGGCGATGCGGGCGCAGGTGCGCTTGGTGTCGACCAGCGACGAATTCGGCGCGTGAACCAAACCCGACGAAGCGCCGGCGCCCACAGGGTGCGAAACGCTAGCGGCGGACATGGCCATCCGGGTCTCCTCCAAGCGAGTACATGGCCTTCCCATCGGCCGCCTGGCTATTTTCTTTAGGGTCAAACCTGAGCAAACCATTCAGCAAAGTCTGGCAACCAGGAGCCGTGGGTCATTTCGGCCCCGTACCTTCAGATGATCGGAGAAAGCGTCGAGGACGGTTACCGGCGCGGTGGTCACGCGCGACCCCCACTCATGAGCTTTCGCGACCCGGTTCCCAAGCGCCCTGCCCGCCCCATCGCGGAGGCCGGCCGCGCATCGGCGGCCAATCGTCTTCACCGCGTCGAGGTGATGAACGCCAGCCGCTGGCGCCGGCCCGCGGTGGACAAGCGACCGCGCATCGTCGCCGTGGGCGGCGGGACCATGGGCGTGGGCAAAAGCTCGGTGGCCAGCAACCTGGCGGTGGCCATCGCCGGCCTCGGCCATCAAGTGGTGCTGGTCGATCTGGATCTGGAGGCGCCGCAGCTGCATCGCCTGTTCGGCATCGATCGTCCGGTGCCCGGCCTGCAGGCGCTGTTGCACCACGAGATCGAAAACTTTGACGTGTCGCTGACGTCGACCGGGATCAAGAACCTGCACCTCATCGCCGGCGGCGACGGCGCCGACGGCCACCTGTATCTGGATCGCGGACAGAAACACCACCTGGCCAGGCAGATCAACGAGCTGGAAAGCGAAGTCATCGTGGTCGACATCGGGGCGTCGAACCGCGGCGACCTCCTGGACTTCTTCGCCATCGGCGCCGTGCGCCTGGCGGTGTCGACGTCGACGACGCCCGCGCTGGAACGGGCGTACGCGTTCTTGAAAGGCGCCACCCGCCGCGCCATCGATCAATATGGCGGCGCCAGCGAACAGGCCCTGGCCAGCTTCGGCGGCGCGCTGATCGGCAACATGTCCACCAGCGCCGACGACACCGAACGGTTTCACGCCTTCGCCCGCCTGGTCGAAGAACACCTGGGCATCCAGCTTCCGGTGCTGGGCTGCCTGCGCACCGACGAGCGCGTGGCAGAATCGGCGCGCCAGCGGCGGCCCTTGCTGGCCCTTCCCGGCGTTGATCAGAATGTCCATACCTTCCACCGAATGGCCGAACACCTGATGTCCGATGAGGTCTTCGTCTCGCCCGCCTGCGATCTGGTGCCGGCCACGTCCAGCACCTTCGCCGACCAGCCGTTGCCGTCCCCGCTGGAGGCGTACATGCGGCGCCACCCGCGCCATGCCGTCAACTGGATGGCCACGCTGATCGTGGGCGACCGGTCGCTGCCGGTGCGGATGATCGACGTTTCGGTGAGCGGCGCCGCGCTGGAAGCAATGCCCGGCCTGACCGTCGGCGACCAGGCGGTGCTGCGCCTGGATCAATTGCCCGGACCGCCCTCGGTCGAGGTCCTCATTCAAAACATCAAGCCGACGCTGTCCCGGATCGGTGTGGCCTTTCTCGGCGACACCGGTGTCCCGGCCCAGCTGATTGACGCCGCCGTCAACCCGCGCTCATGAGTTTGCCGTCGATCCAGGACGCCACCCACGACTACGAATCGTGGCTGGGGGCCCGCATGCCGCTGGTGGCGGATGACCTGCGGTTCAAGCACCGCCTGATGCGCGCCGCCACCTTCCCGTTCATGCGCGGCACGTTTTATCGCTGGTGTCAGCGCTGGCAAACGTTGCGCCCCGGCGACCACGATGACGGCGGCGACGGCGAGCCGGCGGTGCCGGTGCTGGCGGTGGGCGATCTGCACGTGGAAAACTTCGGTACCTGGCGCGACAGCGACGGCCGGCTGATCTGGGGCATCAACGATCTCGATGAAGCGGCGCGCCTGCCCTGGACGCAAGACGTGGTGCGCCTGATCTGCAGCGCGTTTTTGGCCGTCGACGCCGATCATCTGGTGATCCGGCGCGGCGAGGCGGCCGACGCCATCTTCGAGGGCTATCGCGACGGCATCGCCAGCGGTGGACGGCCCTTCGTGCTGGAAGAAGACAACGCCTGGCTGCGCCGGCTGGCGACCAGCGAGATGCGCGCCCCGGCGGCGTTCTGGCGCAAGACCGAAGCGCTGCCGACCGCCCGCCATCCCGATCCGAAGGTGGTCGCCGTCCTGACCGCCGCGCTGCCACACCCGACGCAGCGGCTGCGCATCGCCCGGCGCGTGGCCGGCGTGGGCAGCCTGGGCCGCCCGCGCTTCGTGGCCATCGCCCGCTGTCGCGGCGGGGCGGTGGCGCGCGAGGCGAAGGCCACCGCACCGTCGGCGGTGCTGTGGGCGCGCGGACGCACCGTCGGGCGGGGCACCGTGGTGGCCATCGAACGGGTCAACGCCGAAGCGGTGCGCGCCCCCGATCCGATGATGAAGGTCGTCGGCCCGTGGCTGGTGCGACGCCTGGCTCCGCACTGCACGCGCATCAGCCTGGAAGATCTCCCGGTCCAGCGCGACGAAGAGCGGCTGCTTTACGCCATGGGCTTCGAGACCGCCAACATTCACCTCGGCACGCCGGAGACCGGCCCGCGCATCGCCCGCCAACTGCGGCGACGCCGCGGGCGCTGGCTGCGCGCCACCGCCAAGGCTTTCGCCGCCGCGGTGGCCCAGGACTTTGCGGCGTTCCGCGCGCACGCTTGACTCGGCCAAAGGCAGCCTGCCAGGCTGCCCACCGTGGCAACGATGCCGAGGACCGATCGCCGGCGACGGCCTTTCGCCACGCTGACCACGCTGCCGCTGCTGCTGGCGGCGGGCGCGCTGGTCGGCTGTCATCAGCGGCCTGATCAAACGCCCACCGACGGCGCCGCCGACGCTGCGCCGTTTGACGCCCCCGCCGGCGACGGGATCGCGCCCTTGTCCCTGGATTTCACCGCCACCGGCTGCGACACCTTCGACCTCGGGGCCAGCCGCTGCGCGGGCGCGGCGCCGCTGACGGTGATCTTCTCGCCCATCGGCTCGCCGTCGCTGACCCAGTTTCTCTGGGACTTCGGCGACGGCACGCCGACGTCGAAGGCGCGCGCGCCGACGCACACCTATACGTTGCCCGGATCGTTCACCGTCACGCTGGTGGGAGACGGAGCCAGCGGCAGCCTGTCGCGGATGCACACGCAGTTCATCGTCGTCGCGGTGGCCACCCTGGGCCAGCGTTGCGACGTCGACGCTCAGTGCGACACCGGCCTGCGCTGTCTGTGTGGGTCGACCGCTGATTGCGGCGATGCCTTCGCGCGCGGGCTGTGCGTCGTCGACTGCGCGCCAGGCGCCTGCGCCAGCGGCGCGGTGTGCGCCGATCTGTGGGCAGGCGCGCCCACCGATCCAGCCCAGGCGGCGCCGTACCAGCGCGCCCTGTGCCTGTCTGCCTGCGCCGATGACACGACCTGCGCGCCCGGACTGCATTGCCGCCAGCTTCCCTCCGGCGGCGGCGGGCCGGCAGCAGCCGCGCCGGCCTGGGTGCGTGGTTGCTTCGCGCCGGTCCCCGCCGACGTCGGCCAGCCCTGCCGCTCGCCCGACGGAACATTGTCGGCCGCCGCCTGCACCAGCGGCCAGTGTGTCGATCTCGGCGCGCTGGGCCTGTGCACCGCCACCTGTGACGCCGCCGGCGGCTGCCCCGACGGAAGCGCCTGCGCGCTGTTCGGCGACGGGCGATCACTGTGTTTGCAGGCTTGCGCCGCTGACGCCGACTGCGCCGACGATCCGCTGTTCCGCTGTCAGGCCTCGGCTTCGTCGACGGGCGCGCTGGGGTTCACCTTGGTCGCGCCCAGCGCCGCCGCGATGGTCTGTGCGCCGATGCCCTGCCAGGCCGACGCCGATTGCCAGCCGTCCGGCGCCTGCACCGACGGCCACTGCCACGCGCTTTGAGCGCGACGCGGGTTATGCTCCTGGTAAGAAAGCATCGTCCCCTTGTCTGACGAATCGAAAAACACGTCGCGCCGCCTGAACGTGCCGGTGTCGCACGGTCATCTGGAGGCCATCCTGCGCGCTGCAGACGCGCCATTCGCCGCGGTGGTGGTGTGTCACCCGCACCCGCTGGGCGGCGGCACCATGAACAACAACGTCGTCTATCGGCTGGCCAAGGCGCTGGGCGAGGCCGGCGCCACGGTGTTGCGCTTCAACTTTCGCGGGGTCGGACAATCGACCGGCCGATACGATCACGGCGTCGGCGAGGAAGAGGACGCGCGCGCCGCTCTGGATCATCTGGCCGAGCTTTGTCCCGACACGCCGCTGTGGATGGCCGGCTTTTCCTTCGGCGCGCGCGTCGGTCTGACGGTGGGGCAGGAAGACCCGCGCGTGCAAAAGCTCCTGGGCGTGGGCCTGGCGATGAAGATGTTCGACTACGGATTTTTGGCCCGCAGCCGCAAACCGAAAGCGTTCATTCAAGGCGGCGACGACGAATACGGCGGGCGCGCCGAGATCGAAGCGCTGGTGGCCACCGCCGCCGAACCGAAGCAACTGACCGTCATCGACGGCGCCACCCACCTGTTCCCCAAACACCTGGACGCGCTGGAGCGCGCCGCGACCGAGGCGATCGCATTTTTGCGCGGTCAGTAACCGGTTTCAGTAACCGTGGTCAGTATCCGACCTGGGCCTGGCGCGGCTTGCCCGACTTGTCGGGGACGAATTGCGGCGCGCGTTTGTCGCCGGCGACGTTCAAGGACAACCCGCGCACACCGTCGGCGCCGACGGTCAGTCGCTGGCGGGTGTCCTTCGAAGAACCCTCGTGCCAGACCTCGATCTCGTAGTCGCCGGGAGGCACGTTGCGGATGTTGAACGCGCCGTTCGCCTCGGCCTGGCCGTAGTACGGCGAATCCACCACGTAGACGTACCCGACCATCGTCGAGTGGATGTTGCACAGAAGCTGCACCGGCCCGGCCTTCTTGAAGACCTGGGTGTACGACCCGCCTTGCTTGTAAAGGCCGGTGTCGAAGTCGTTCGGCTTCGACAATGAGAAGACGTTGTGAAAGATCGAATCTTCGTTGCGAAAGTCGACCTTCGTGCCGACCGGCACGGCCAGCACGCGCGGCACAAAGGCCTTGTTGCGCTGGCTGATGACCTTGCCCTTGGCCGGCGTCGGGCGCGGCGTCTCGCCGCCGACGCGTTTCAGCCAGACCACCGCGCCGCCCGGTCCCAGCGTCCCGCCGCCGGCGATCGTGCCGCTGACCGAAACCGCCGGCACCGCGGGCGCGCTGGGGTGAACGGTCGGCGCCAGCGCGGCGTCGCCCGCCAGCGCCGGCGCCGCCGCGGAGGACGATACCGGCGACGGCGGCGATGCGGCCGCGCCGCTCACCCGCGAGCGCGCGTCGCGCGCCAGCGGACGGATGACCTTCTCGATGTCCGGGTCCAGCGGACGGAGGCGCATCAAAGTCTCCCATTTGTTCGCCGCGGTGGCGAAGTCGCCGGCGTCGAAGGCGGCTTTTCCACCCGCCAGCAGGTTAAAGATCAGGTACTGACGTTCGGCCACTTGCTTGACCGCCAGATCCTGCGGCGTCCGCACCGACAGCGGCAGCGGCAGCTCCTCGCCTTGCCAGGGCGGCGCCGCCTGCGCCGGCGAGGCGGCGCGCATCAGCAAAAGGCCGCCGAAAAACGTCGCCGCTGCCGTCCGCCCGATAATCTTCGATGGCCTCATCCGCATCGCGTTTCTCCTTGCCTTGCCTTGGCCTCACCACGAGTAAACGAACGACGAGGTGTAGACGTTGTTGGCAACAGTGGGGGCGCCGGCCCGCTCGCGGTTCACCAGCACCTCGCCTTTCACGATCACCGCGTCCCACAGATCCAGTCGCAGGCCAGCGGTGATGCGATCGACGGTGATGGGTGTGAAGCCCGTGAAGTAGGCGTGGCGCCGATCGTAACGCCCGTAGACCGTCACCTTGTGCCACGGACCGGCGTCGACCGGCAACGCATAGGCCGCCTGGGCGTAAAACGCCTGCGCGTGGAAACCCGACGAGATGGGCAGCATCCCCATGCCGGTGAATTTGGGCCCGCCTTCTTCTTCCATCAGGGTCAGGTACTCGCCGTTCAAATAAAGGCCGAAAAAGGCGATGCGCGCGTCCGCGCCGAGCAATCGCTGGTGAGCGTCGCGGTCGTTCTGATCGTTGCGCGGCCCGTAGCTGCCGCTGGCCCCCAGCTTGATTTGCACGACGGGCAAGTTCAGCTCGTAGCCGAGGCGCCCGGACAGCACCGGCCGGCCGGTCAGCGAAGCGTCGGGCGACTGCAGCGCCTCGACGAAGGTGCCGCTGTTGGTGGCGGCGACGTGCACGCTGATCGCCGACCACCAGGCCGGGAGCTGGATGCGATAGAACACCTTGGCCCCGATCGACACGCCGGTGGTGTACCGGGCCATCAGTGACGGTGTGACGCCGGTGCGGATGTTCGCCTGGTTGTCCAGGTACTCGATCCCGAACACCGAATCGAACTTGCCCACGCTGATGGCCAGCTCTTGCGAGTCGAAGGGGATGAGACGCGCGAAGGCTTGTTCCAGCACGGCGTGCGTCTCGTCGCCACTGGACGAAAACCGGGGCAAAAGCTGCAAGCGCGAGAAGATCAGCAGCGGCCCGCCGGGCGGGACGTACTTGAAATCGAAGTCGACGGTGTTCAGCAGGAACGACGGCCGCCCGCCGATGCCCACCGAGCGCGGCAAAAACCCGTTGGTCAGCCGCCCCCCCGCATCGTTCGACGCCACATCGCCGCGGGCGTTCACCGCCGGGGCGAAGGGGTCGACGGCATAGTCGACCGGCAGCCGCAGATCGCCCGGCGCGAAGCTGGTGCCGTCGCCCTGCGCCTTGGCAAAGCCGACGTCCACATAGCCGTTCAGCTGCAGGGCCGGCGTCGATCCGACCGGCGGCGTGTACCCGTCGTCGCCGGCGTCGGCCGGAGCGCCCGCCGCGCTGTCGTCAGCGGCCGCGCTGTTGTCCTGGGCGCGGCCCGCGCGCGGCACCACCACGACCGCCGCCGCCAGCAGCAGGGCCAGCACCGACGGTAAGCAAGGTCTGTTCGAAAAGCCCAGGCGGGCCACGGCCGACACGATAGGCGCCGACCGCGCCCCTGGGAAGCGATTTGGCGACGACGTCGCCCGACTGCGTCCGCTGTTCCGGATTTATTTGCCGGGCTTTCCTAACGTCTTGGCGCCGGGCTTCCATTCGACCGGGCAGCGCTCGCCGGTTTGCAGGGCCTGCACCAGGCGCAGCGTCTCGGCCACCGAACGCCCGAGGAGGTCGGCATTGTACGACGCGTGCTGGACCACACCGTTCGGGTCGATGATGAACGTCGCGCGGTTGGCGACGCCGCTCGGCTCGAGACAGTCATAGGCGCGGGCAATCTCCTTGTTGAAATCGGCCAGCAACGGGTGGTTCAGCGTCCCGAGGCCGTTCTTGATCCACGCCTTGTGGGAGTGCTTGGAGTCGGTCGACGCCCCCAGGATCACGCAGTTCAGCGCGCGGAACTCTTCGTGCCGGCGCGAGAACTCTTGAATCTCCGTCGGGCAGATGAAGGTGAAGTCCGCCGGGTAGAAGAACAGGACCACGTACTGGCCCTTGTAATCGGCCAGCGAGATCTCCTTGACGTCTCCTTCGCCGACCACCGCTTCGATCTTGAACTCAGGTGCTTTTTTATTAACCAGACCCATGGGCGATGCCTCCCAGCCAGTTGTCAATCAATGGCGCGGAGACTAGCACAGGACCACCGCGCGCTTGCGCCCCGTGCACATTCGTCGCCCGACGCTGGCGCGTCTGTTTTATCGTCCGTGCCGGAGCGAACGCTTGCCTGCCACTTTGATCGTCTGCGCCTGGGATCCTGAGGTCGCATCGCTGCGCCGCTGGCTGACCACCAGCGAAGGTCGCCGGCACGCCCGCACGCTCCACGTCGCTGCGGCCGGCGTGGGCGCCGTCGACGCCGCCATCGGCGCGGCCCGCTTGATCGCCGCGGTCGGCCCGCGCCGCCTGCTGTTCGTCGGCACCGCCGGTGTGTATCCCGGGGCGCGCGGCCGCTTGCCGGTGGCCATCGACGCCGCCGTCATCGTATCGCGCGCCACGCTGGTGTCGACGGCGGCGCTGCGCGACGACGGCTATCTGCCGGCGCCGCTTTTCACGGAAGTCGCGTCCGATCAAAAGCTGGTCGCGGAGCTGTCGGTCTCGCCGTCGCCACCTGTGGTCGCCGCCTGCCCGCTCGGCATCACCAAGTCGGCCGCCCTCGCCCGCCGCATCGTCCACGCCACCGCCGCCGCGGTCGAAAACCTGGAGCTCTTCGCCGTCGCCCGCGCCGCCGCGCTGGCCGGCCTGCCCTTCGCCGCCGTGGTCGGCATCGCCAACCGCGTGGGCGCCAGCGCCCACGGCGAATGGAAAGCCCACCATCGATCAGCGTCAGCCTCCGCCTGCGCGATCGTCACGACCTGGCTCGCCGCTCGGCCGGGGACCACGGGATAAAACAGTCCGCCGCGCGGGCCTTACTCGGCCCAGTCGACGGCGACCTCGGCGTTCAACAGGCCGGCGGCGCGGGCGCGCTCAAACAACACCGCCGTCGCCTGCCGGGCGTCGTCCGCCATGGCGGCCGTATCATTGTTCGCGTAAAGCTTTAAGTATTCGTCGATAAGGTTCTTGTCGGCCAGGGCCTTGTCGCCGCGATCCTCGGCGGCGATCGAAGCGATCAGCGACCCGCGGTGGTCGAGCGCATAGGCGATGCTCTGGCGCAGGACCTCCGACGCCCGCCGCACCAGCGCCGGGCCCAGCGCCCGCCGGATGACGTTCACGCCCAGCGGCAGCGGCAGCGCGGTCTCGGCCTGCCACCACTCGCCGAGATCGACGACCTTGTGCAGGCCGCGGGCGGGATAAAGCATGCGGCCTTCATGAATCAGCAGCGCGGCGTCGATCTGGCCCCGCTCCAGCGCCTCGAAGATGCCGGCGAAGGGCGCGATGGGGATCTCCACCGGCACGGCCCGCGGCTGGATCAGGCGCAGCACCAACCAGGCGGTGGTGGTCAGCCCCGGGATCCCCACGCGCGCCCCGGCCAGCGCCGCGGTGGTCATCGGCTGCCGCGCCACCACCACCGGTCCGAACCCGCGCCCCACCGACGCTCCGTGCGGCAGCAGCTGATACTGCGCCGCCACCGCCGGGTACACGCCGGCCGAGATGGCCACCACGTCGGCGCCCCCGGTCAGCGCCAGGCGATTGAGCGCCGCGGTGTCGGCGCGCTGGTGCACGAAGGTCAGGCCGTCGCTGTCGATCAACGATTCGCGCACGGCGTGGAACATGAACGCGTCGTCCGCGTCCACGGAGTAAGCCAGCGCCAGCGGTCGGTGGAGGGTCGTCATCGGGCGGCATCATTCGCGACGCCGCCGCCATCGTCAACGACGCGCGCCGCAGGGCGCGGTTGACGGCCGCCCCCGCCGCCCCGATGCTGGGCGGCCCCCAACAATGGCTACGGCCAAAGGAGCAAGTAATGCGAGGACAGAAACGAACGTTGATCATCGGCGCCGCTTTGCTGGCAACCGCGTCGGTCTCCCCCGGATCAGCGCAGGCAGCCCCCGTCGGCGAGGCGCCGGGAACGTTTCGCGTGGGATTGAACCTGGTGCCCGAACCGTTCGGGCAGTTCACATTTTCGGGACAAATCTTGGGCGTCAGGGCCACTGCCTCACAAGACACCGCGTTCGCCTTCGGATTCGCGCCATATCTGGACTACAACCTTTTGCCCAATGTCTTCCTCGGCTTTTCGCCGGTCTACAGCGTCCACGTCAAACCGGATCTCGCCAACGCCGACTCCGACGAGCAACTGGATCTGTTGATCCGCGCCGGCGGTCAATTCGAGCTGGTGCCGCGGCTGTGGCTATATGGGTATCTCGCGCCCGGGTATTCGGTGATCATGGTGCCGCACGCCGACAACCCGAGCGGGTTCGTCTTCGGAGTTCACGTCGGCGCCGCCTATGACCTCACCCGCACCGTCTACGCGAACGTCCAGCTTGGCTATCAGTGGGGCTACCAAAGCGTGTCGGCCGGCGATGCGAAAGACGAGTTCTTCCAGTTTGGCCTCGGCATCGGCACCCGGCTTTAACCGCGCAGGCCGGTCCGCCCTTGACCGGCTCGGCCCGAAAGAGCGATCCTCGTCGGCATTGCTCGCCCTCCGGTGCTTGGCTTTGGCCCTGCTCTTCGCCCTCAGCGACGACCCGGTGGTCCTGGCGTCGCGCGGACACCTTGAACGCGCGCGCATCGAAGACGTCGAGCAGGCCCTCGGCCGCGATCCCTCGTACAAGGTGCGGGTGGACGCGGCGCTGGTGCTGGGTCAGCTGCGCCAGGATCGCTCGGTGCCGGCGCTGACGGCGGCCCTGCGCGACGGCCACCCGGTCGTGCGGGCCACGGCGGCGCAGGCGCTGGGCCGCATCGGCGAGCCGGCGGCGCGCGGCCCACTGGCCCGCCTGCAACAACAAGACACGAGCCCGATGGTGCGGCGGATGGCCCGCGATGCCCTGCGCGGCATCGATCTGCGCGTGCAGCGCGACAGCGAAGAGGCGCGGCGCCGCGCCCAGCGCCCGGCCTTCGCGGTGAAGAGCATGGGCGACCAAAGCCGCAAGGCCACCCCCGCTTTGCGCGGCTACATGCGCGACGTCTTGAGCAAGCAGCTGCGCACGGTGGGCGATGTGGCGGGCGATGGACAGGAGGCTGGCTTCGTCGTCGACGGATCGATCAAAGATCTGTCGGTGGTGACGCGGATGGATCTGGTCGAGGTCAGCTGCGCCGTGCAGCTGGTGGTCAGCCGCAGCCCCGGCGGCGGCGTCTTCCTGCTTACTTCGGGCGAGGCGGTGGTGCAGCGACCGCGGCACAGCTTCAACCCGCAGCAGCGCGCGCGCATGGAGATCGAGGCGCTGGAAAGCGCGGTCCGTGGCGCCAGCGAAGATCTGGTGCAAAACCTGGCCCGCCAGCAATGACCCCCGCCGCTCCACCGTCGTCCGCCGCGCGGCCGCCGTCCGGCCGCCTGGACGCCATCGACTGGCTGCGCGGCCTGGCAGTGGTGCTGATGATCCAGACCCACCTTTATGATTCGTGGGTCGCCCCGGCGGCGCGCGCCAGCGATTCGTTTCTGTGGACGCGCTTCTTCGGCGGCTTCCCCGCGCGGCTTTTTCTATTGCTGGTCGGCGTGTCGATGGCGATTCGTTTTGAAAGCCAGCTGGGCAGAGGCGTCCATCGCGCCACCATGTGCCGGGGCATGGCCAAGCGTGGTCTGGAGATCGTCGGCCTGGCCTATCTGTTTCGCCTGCAGGAGTTCACCCTGGGCGGGTTCGGGGCGCCCGTCTCCGATCTGTTTCGCATCGACATCCTGAACTGCATCGGCGCCTGCATGATGGTGGTGCCGTTCCTGGCGGCGCCGCGCGCCGGGCGCCCGCAGTACGTGGCGGCGCTGGCCTTCGCTGTGCTGTTCGTGGTGCTGGGGCCGCTGATCGGGCCGGCGCATTTTCCCCGCTGGCTGCCGCGCCCCCTGACGTCGTATCTGGGCGGCGAGCGCCCGATGGCCTGGTTTCCGATTTTTCCCTGGGCGGCCTGGCCGCTGGTGGGCGTGGCGGTTGGACACTGGTGGGTTCGACAAAGCCGCGACCCGCGCCGGCAAGCGATCGCGTTCGTGTTGACCGGCCTCGCTGGCGCGGCGCTGACCTTGGCGGTGATCGTCGTCCGGCGCATCGACCCGTACATCATTCGCTATCCGTCCGAGCTGGTGCAGCAGATGGGGCCGGGAAGTTTTTTCTATCGGCTGGGTTTGCTGGGACCGCTGACGCTGCTGGCGTACGGCGTGACGCGGGCGCTGGGGCCGCGGTTTTCACTGATGCGGCAATTCGGGCGCACGTCGCTGCTGGTGTACTGGATTCACGTCGACCTTTGTTATGGGTCGGTTTCGAAGCCGCTGCACCACCGCCTGGGGATGGGAGGGGCGACGGTGGGGTTCTTGGGGATGGTGGCATTGATGCTGGTGATCTCGGTGCTGAAGACCAAGTACTGGAAGGGATGGCGCCGGCATGAACGGTCACGACATCCGGCCATCGCTGGTTGAGCTTTACGCCCGGGTGGCGGCGCGCCTGGACGGCGAGACGCTGGTCCGCGACGCGCTCGGCGCCGAGGGCACTGGCACCGACGGTGTCACCCACGTGCTGGCGCTGGGAAAAGTGGCGCTGCCGATGTGGCGCGGGCTGGGCGACGGCGGGCCGGCCAGCGGCGGCGCACGCAAGGCGCTGGCCGTGCTGCCCGCGCCGCTGGCGCCGCTCGCAGCGATCCCGGGTTTGCGCGTGCTGCCCTCCGATCATCCGCACCCGACCGAGCGCGCGGTGGCGGCGGCGGAAGAGGTCCTGGCGTTCGTTCGGGCCGCGCGCGCCGACGCCGGCGCCCGCTTGCTGGTGTTGCTGTCGGGTGGAACGTCGTCACTGCTGTGCGCGCCGGCCGGCGGGCTGTCGGTGGCCGACAAACGCGCCGGCATCGCCGCGGTGGCCGCCGCCGGCGCCACCATCGGGCAGCTGAACGCCGTTCGCAAACACCTGTCGCAAATCAAAGGCGGGCGGTTGGCCCTGGCCACCGACGTGCCGACGCTGGTGCTGGCGATGTCCGACGTCATCGGTGACGATCCGGCGACCATCGGGTCCGGGCCGTTGTCGCCCGATCCGACCACGTTCGCCGACGCGCAGCGGATCATCGCCCGCCTGGGCGCCGCGATTCCGCCGACGGTGGCCGCGCATCTGGAAGCGGGCGCGCGCGGCCTGGCCGAAGAATCGCCGCCGCCCGGCGATCGGCGCCTGGACCACGTCCGTTATCGCGTCATCGCCGGCCCCGACACCGCCCGCGCCGAGGCTCGCCGTCAGGCGGTCGCCGCCGGCTGGTCAATCGGCGACCTGCCCGCCAACACCGAGCTTACCGTCGAGCACCTGGCCACCATCGTCGTCGACCGCGCCCGCGCCGCGCTGGCCACGGCGTCGGCGGCGCCCCAGCTTCTGATCGGCAACGGCGAGCCGACGATCAAGGTCAGCGGCGACGGGCGCGGCGGCCGCGCCACGCATCTGGCCCTGCTGGTGGCGCGCGGCCTGGCGCAGTGGCCCGAAACGTCCTGCGCCCAGGTGGCGTTCTTGGCCGCGGGCACCGACGACCGCGACGGCAACAGCGACGTCTCGGGCGCGGTGGTCGACGGGACCACGTGGGCGCGCGCTCTGGCCGAAAACCGCGATCCGCAGGGGGCGATCGACCGCTGCGATAGCGCGTCGTTGCTGGCGGCGCTTTCCGCCACGGTGCGCGGCCCGGGGACGTCGAACCTGCTGGATCTGCATTTTTTGGCTATCGGGCCGCGGTAAACTTGCTCTTGGCCCCCGGTCACCTATAAGTTTTGACAGGTGTTGACCCGGTTTTTTCGTTGGTCGCTGGTGCTTGGGTTCGCCGCCTCGGCACTGCTGGTGAATCGGCCCGACGGTGGCCACGCGGTGGCCGCCGCCAAGAAGGCGGCCAAGCACGCCGCCAGGCACCCGGCGCGCGTGCGCGGGAAGAAAGCCATCGTGGTGCGCGAACGCTATGTCGCGCCCATCAAGGGCGGCATGCCCAACGTGCAGGCCCGCTGTGCGATGGTGATTGACGGCGACAGCGGACGCGAGCTTTTCAGCCGCTCGCCCGATCATGAACGGCCCATCGCTTCGATCTCGAAGCTGGCGGCGACGCTGGTGGTGATGGACAAGGGGCTTGATCTCGACGGGCTGACCACCATCTCCAAGACCGACATCGACGTGGCCCGCGGCGGGGCCAAGTCGCGCCTTCTGGACGGCATGACGGTCTCGAACCGCGATCTGCTGCACGCGGCGTTGATGGGCTCGGACAACCGGGCGGTGCCGGCGCTGGGGCGGGCGGTGAAGCTGACGCCGTCCGAATTGACCGCCGGCATGAACGCCAAGGCCGCCGAGCTGGGACTCAAGCACACGCGCTTTCGCGATCCCACCGGCCTCTCCACTGACAATGTTTCAACGCCGCGCGAAACCATCGTCATGCTGCGCGCGGTGATGAACCACCCGGTGCTGGGGCCGATCACCCACCGGCTGGAATACGACGCGCATCCGGTGGGCCGGCCGCCGATCAAATACGTCAACACCTACAAGCCCGCCGTGCGCACCAACATTCAAGTGATGGGCGGCAAGACCGGCTACAACGACGACGCCCGGTACTGCCTGGTCATCGCCACCAGGATCGACGGGCATCCCTACTTCATGTCGTTTTTAGGGAACGAAGGAAAGCTGACCCGTTTTGGCGACGTGGCGCGGGTGGCCGACTGGGTGACGTTGCACAAACCCAAGGGCACGCCGGCGCCGCTGCCGGAGCCCACCGCGGGCGACGCCGTGGCGACCGAGAAGCTGCCGGTCGGTGTGGCCGCGCCCGTCGACGAGCCCGCCGCGCCTGTCGACGAGCCCGCCGCGCCGCCGGCCACCGCCGCGGTCGGCACGCAAACCGCGACCGCCAGCCCTCCGGCCAGCAGCGGCGTACACTGAACGCCGAGGCTTTTCGTGCTGACCATCGGCGACGCCAAGTTGACCATGCTCAACGGCGGGAACTTCCGCCTGGACGGTGGGGCCATGCACGGCGTGGTGCCGAAGACGCTGTGGTCGCGCCTGGTGTCGTGCGATGCCTCCAATCGCTGCGAATACACCACCCGTTGCCTGCTGATCGAAACCGCTGGCCAGCGCGTGCTGGTCGAGACCGGCAACGGCGACAAGTTCCCGGCCAAGCTGAAGGAGATCTACGGCATCGACCACGACCGTTCGATCGGCGACGCCCTGCACGAGGTGGGCGTCGAACCGGCGTCGATCGATTTTGTGGTGATGACCCATTTGCATTTCGACCACAGCGGCGGGACCACGCGCCGCACGGGCAGCGGCGGGCTGGCGCCGGTGTTCCCGCGCGCCCGCCACGTCGTGCAGGCGCGCGAGTGGCGCGACGCCACCCATCCGCACGAGCGCAACCGAGCCAGCTATCTGGCCGAGAACATCGGCCCGCTGGAGGAAGCCGGTCTTTTACAGCAAGTTGACGGGGAGGCGGAGATCGTCCCCGGCGTTCGCGTGGTGCCGACGCCCGGACACACCGCCGGGCATCAGTCGGTGTTGATCGGCGCCGCCGGCGGGCCGCAGGCGCTTTTTCTGGGCGACGTCGTCCCGACGGCGGTGCACACGCGGCTGCCCTGGGTGATGAGCTATGACCTCGATCCCGCCGGGACGGTCGAGACCAAGCGCCGCCTGTTCGAGCGCGCCATCAAGGAAGATTGGTTGCTGCTGTGGGGACACGACCGCGACCACCAGGGCGGCCGGATCGCCGTTGATAAAGACGGCAACCCGGTCGTGAGAGAATTCGTTACACTCTAGCCGTGGCCGGCACCAAACATCGCAGCGTCAAGAACGCCTTCGGCAAACGTCTGCAGCAGCTCCGCAAGGCGCGCGGCCTGACCCAGACCGAGCTCGGCAACAAAGTCGGCATCTCGTTCCGCATGATCGCCTATTACGAGGGCCAGACGAACTACCTGCCCACCCACGTGCTGCCGCAACTGGCTCGCGCCCTGGGCGTCAGCGTCGACGAGCTGACCGACACCGCCACCACGTCGGTCATCCCCGTCGACGTCGACGGTGTGGTCTGGCGCCGCTTCCTGCGCCTGCAAGATCTGCCGCCGAAAACCCAGGCGACGGCCCTGCAGCAACTGGACGCGCTCCTGGACAAGCTGGACAAGCCCCACAAGTCGCGCCGCTGACCGACGCAACTCAAATTTGAAAACGCCTCAGTCGTCGCTGACTGGAATGCGCGGCGATAGCACGGCGCGGGCCCGCGTTGCCGCGTCGGGGAAGGCTTCCAGATGGAAGTGGTCGTCGTGGTCGCTGTTGTCGTCGGCGGTGATCACCTCGCGCAGGATGCTGCTGGCGCGCAGGCGACAGGCCAGCTGGCGCAGCAGGCGGCCGGCCGGCGTGATGGGCGTGCCGACGCAGGCGTCGACCTCGGTGACGGTGTTCCACACGCCGACGCCGCGTTCGAAGTCGCGCCGCACATCGTAGGCGGTGCCGTCGCGCCCGACGAAGACGTGCACGTCGATGGCCAGACCGTGCGCGTGCTCCGACAGCCGCGTGCCGCCGCGACGGGTTCGATATTCATAGGTGCCCGAGTAAACCAGCGTGCGAATGCCGGCGGCGGCGAAGAGTGGCGCCACCTCGACCAGGGCGCGGCCGAGGGCGCAATCCATCAACGTGCCGTCGCTGGCGATCCGGCGCCGGTCGCGGCCGCGCGGCTGCAGGACGATCGAAGCGAGCGGCCCGCGCACCCGCACCGGCGTGCGAATGCCCTTCGTCGGCGGCCCTTCGGAAAAGTCGACGCGATCCGCGCGCAAGCCGTCCAGGCAGGCGCCATCGGAATCGATGAGCGCTGACGCTGGCGCTTGCGCGGCGATCGGCGGCGACGCGCGCGAACCGAACACCATCGACGCGAACCAGACAACGCCGATCGCAACCAGCGCGATGCAGGTGGCGGCCCGCATCGCGCCGCCTCAACCCTCGGCCGGCTTGGCGTCGACCTGCGGGACCGCCGCGGCGAACCGCCCTTCGAACTCCGACGGCGGCTTGGCCTGGCCCAGATCCAGCTCGAAGTCGGGACGCGCGCCGGCGCCCGCTTGCAGCTTGGCCAGAAGCTCGTCGATCTCCCGGCCGGCCAGGCCGCGTTCCAGCAGCGCCGCGCGCGACAGCGGCGTGGCGCCCGGGCGCGGGCCGATCTCCTCGGCGCTGCCGGTCACCAGCGCGCGGATCACGTCCAGCTCCATGCGGGAAAGGTGGCCACCACAGACGTCGTAGTCAATCCATGCCTCGTACGACAGCGGGGCCACACGCTTGAGCATGCCGGCCATCACCCGCCCGTACTCCTGAATTTCCCACTGCGCGTGCGCATCGACGCGCAGGCTGAGAAAGTGCAACAGGTTGTGCAGATCGATCTTCCAGTACCACTGGGTGTACGTCGACAGCGGCAAGTCGATGCGCGCCAGCTCGCGCGCGATCTGGTTGGCGGTCATCCATTCGTACGCCTGGCGGCTTTCGTCGCGCACGCTGTTCCAGCGCCGCACCGCCTCGGCCTGCAGCGCCGCCTCCAGCGCCTGCCCGCTGCGGCCCTGGTTGTTGGTGCGGCTCTGGGTCTGCAGCTGCGCCTCCCCCGGCGTGTAGAACAGCATCGGCATCAGGCTGTAGCGCCCCGAATATTCATTCACCGACGCCGTCCGGTGACGGATCCACTGCCGGGCGATGAACATCGGCATGCAGCAGTGGAATTTCAGCTCGACCATCTCGCTGGGCGTGGTGTGCTTGTGCCGGCGCAGATAGCGCAAAAGCCCGCGGGTCAGACTTTTCTTGCGGGTGCCGTGGCCATAGCTGACCCGCGCCGCGCGTTCGATGCACTCGTCGGTGCCCATGTAATCGACCAGCGAGACGAACCCGTGGTCGAGGACCGGGAAATAAAGGCCCAAAATCTCCTCGGCGGCGGGGCTGGTGGGACGCTTGGTCTCGAATGACACGGCCCGAACGTTATCATGAAAACTTGCACCGGCCGGGCACCCCGCTATCGTTCCGGCCATGAACGAGCGCTTCCCGACCGCAGTGTTGTTGCCGCTGCGTCTGCTCGTCGGCGTGATGCTGGTGATGTCGGGCTATTCCAAGTTCACCGCCGGCTGGCTGCACGGCGACGCCCTGCTAAAAACCCTGAACGCCTGGTCGGAAGGAGAGAAGACCTATCGCTTCTTCTTGCCGGTGATCGAGACCGCGCGCGCCCACCCGAAGATCTTCGGCACCCTGGTCACCGCCGGCGAGCTGGCCATCGGCGCGTCGATGGTGCTGGGGGTGCTGACCCGCCTGTTCGCGTTCTTGGGCATGGCGATGCTGTTCTCGTTCGCTCTCGGCGCCGGGCAAAACCTGTCGCCGCCGGGCAACGCCCTGTTGATGGGCGCCATCCTGTTCACGTTCGTCTTCGCCCCGCCCGGGCGGGTCCTGGGCGTCGATCAGGCGCTGCGCGCGCGTTTGCCCCGCTGGATGGTCTAAGCGTTCTTGTGCTAAACCCGGCCCGTGCGATCGCTGGCGGGACGGTACGGAGATCTCGCGCTGGCCGCGCTGGTGGTCGGCATCGTCGGCATGATGATCCTGCCGCTGCCGACGGCGCTCATCGATCTGCTGCTGTCCACCAATGTCGCGGTGGCGGTGACGCTGTTGCTGACGTCGCTGTACGTCACTGACGCGCTCAAGATCGCCACCTTCCCTACCCTGTTGCTGCTGACCACGCTGTTTCGGCTGGCGCTGGAGGTGTCGGCCACGCGCCTCATCTTGACTCGCGGCAACGCCGGCCAGGTCATCGCCGCCTTCGGACACTTCGTGGTGGGCGGCAACCTGGTGGTGGGCGCGGTGATCTTCCTCATCCTCACGCTGATCCAGTTCATCGTCATCACCAAAGGCGCCGAGCGCATCGCCGAGGTGGCCGCGCGTTTCACCCTGGACGCCATGCCCGGCAAACAGCTTGGCATCGACGCCGAGCTGCGCGCCGGCCACATCGACGCCACGGAAGCGCAACGCCGCCGAGCGGCCCTGGGCCGCGAATCGCAGCTTTTCGGATCGATGGACGGCGCCATGAAGTTCGTCAAAGGCGACGCCATCGCCGGCGTGGCGATCCTGGCGGTGAACATCGTGGGCGGTTTGGTCGTCGGAATTTTCCAGCGCGGCCTGGACGCCGGCGCGGCCGCGCGCACGTACACGCTGCTGACCATCGGCGCCGGACTGGTGGCGCAGATCCCGGCGCTGTTGATCTCGACCGCCGCCGGGATCGTGGTGACGCGGGTGGCGTCAGAGGACGGCCCGTCGCACCTGGGCCAGGACATCGCGCGCGAGCTGTCGGCGAATCCCAAGGCCATCGCCATCGCGGCGGTGCTGCTGGGGTTGCTGGCCGTCGTCCCCGGGTTGCCGGCGTTGCCGTTCTTGGGACTGGCTGTGTTACTGGGCGCGGGCGCGCTGCGCCTGCAGCGGCGAGCGGCGGTGCGCGACGGTAATGGCACCGACGGAGAAAGCGCCGATGCGGGCGCGCGCCGCGCCGGCCTGCCGGGCGAGCTGGCGACGCCGCTGGCCATCGACGCCGCGCCGGCGCTGGCGCGAACGTTGGGCGCCGCCGACCGGGCGTTCTTGGCCCGGGAAGTTCCCACGCTGCGCCGGCGGCTGTTCGACGACGCCGGCCTGGTCATGCCGGCGGTGATCGTCCGGCCGCGCCCGCTGGCCGAGCGATCGTTCGTCATCCGCCTGAACGACACGCCGCTGCTCCGTGGCCAGGTGCCGGTCGACCGCGACGGCGACGACGAAAGCGCCCACGTGATCGGCGAGCATCTTTGGGCGCTGCTGCGGCGTTACGGCCACGAGCTCGTCGGCATTCAAGAGACCCAGTCGCTGCTGGACGACGTGCAGCGCTCGCACCCGGCGCTGGTCCGCGAGGTGGTGCCGAAGATGGTGACGCCCGCGCTGCTGGCCGAGGTGCTGCGGCGATTGGCCCAGGAAGGCGTCTCGCTGCGCGGGCTGCGCGAGATGTTGGGTGCGCTGGCTGATCGCCAACCCGGCGCCGGCAACGCCGATGCCGCCGCCCTGACCGAACAGGTGCGGGCGGCGCTTCGGCGCACCATCACCTTCCAGCATGCCGACGGCGACGGTCGCATCAGCGCGCTGCTTCTGGATCCGCTGATCGAAGACACCATTCGCGACGCCATCCATCGCACGCCGACCGGCAACCATCTGGCCCTCGAGCCGCAACTGGCGCGCGACATTCAGGCGGCCATCGGACGCGCCGCCAGCGCCGCTCGCCAGGACGATGGCAACGGAGCGGTGGCGCCCGTGCTGCTGACGAATCCGGCCATCCGACCCTTCGTGCGAAGGCTGATCGAACAGCAGGAGCCGGCGCTGGCGGTCCTGTCGTTTCTTGAGCTGGCGCCCGAAGCCGAGGTGCGCACGCTGGGCCACGTCCGGGTTTGATCGCACAGTCGGCGGAGCTCACCATACATACAACGCACCTCGCCGCTATGGAAATGGCGAATACGGCCGAGTCAGGCATCTTGGAGGTCACGGTGACGAGGCGACAAGCTGACCGACGTTTGCTGAGAAAGATCTCTTTCATTGCCGTCGCTGGGCTGGTCCTCGCGGGTTGCGGCAGCAGCAACAGTGGAACCGACGCGAAGGACGTCCCGCGCGACAACGCGATCGATCAAGGCGGCGCCGACAATCCGCCAGCCGAGGACACGGCGGACACCGGCGCGGGCGACACGGCCGCTCCGGACGTCGCCGGCGACGCGCCCACCGACAACGCCACCAGCGACGACACCGCGCCCGACGCCGCCGACGACACCGCGCCCGACGGCGGCAGCGATGTCGCACCCGACACCGCCCCGGATGAGGCCTCCGGCGACGGCGGCAGCGATGTCGCACCCGACACCGCCCCCGACGCGGCCCCCGACGCCAGCGGCAGCGATGTCGCGCCCGACAGCGTCCCGGACGCGGCCCCCGACGCCCCGGTCGACAACGCCCCCGACGCCGTGATCGATCACGGCGCGCCCGAGCTGCCCGAGACCGCCTTTCACTGGCCGAGCATGCCCCCCGCCAGCAATCCCTTTTCCGCCTCCACGTCGATCCGCGAGGTCGTCTTCACCGGCCGCCACGCCCTTTACGGTCAGGGCGACACCTTCATTCCCACCTGGGGCTCGGACGACAATATTTACACGCCATTTACATACGGCACTGTCGACAACGTGAACTCCGGCTCGGGCTTCGGGTGGGCGAAATTCACCGGCAGCGATCCGCTGAACCTCACCGTCGCCGGCGCAGGAACCATCAATGTCGGCGCGCCCGGCCCGTACTATGGCGCCTTCCCGTCGGCCAGCGTGATCCTGAACGGCGTCTGGTACTACGGCGGCTCGGGCGAGGATGGTTTCAACGGCACCTGCGGGTACTGGTGCGTGGGCGGCCCGTTCCTGGGCTTCTGGACCTCGACCGACTACGGCGCGCACTGGACCGCCCCGCCGGATGGTTACGCCGGCTCGCTGTTCGGCGAGACCGACCTGAACGGCGGCAAGGTGAAGATGGGCGGGCCGCGAGCGGTCGACTTTGGCAAAGAGATGCAGCACTCGCCCGACGGAAAGATTTATTTCATCGGCACCGGGGCCACCGATCCCAACGCCACCGACAATTGGGTGACCGGCGATCAGATCTACATGGCGCGCGTGACGCTGACGCCGTCGACGGCGAACGATGTTTCGGCCTGGGAGTTCTTCGCCGGGCGCGACGGCGGCGGCAACGCGATCTGGTCATCCTCCTTCGCCAGCATTCAGCCGCTCTTGGAGTGGAAGAATCAGATGGGATCGCTGTGGATGACGTACATCGCGCCGCTCAAGAAGTATCTGCTGGCGGTCAGCCGGCCTCACGACGGGTTCAATAACTACGGCGGCTTCGACACGTTCTTCCTTGAATCGGACAGCGTCAGTGGGCCCTTTCGGATGGTGCAGTATCTGCAAAACTTCGGCGTCGGCGCGTACTACGTGACCATGCCGTCGCGGTTTATCAGCGATGACGGACGCACGGCCTGGATCGAATATTCGTCCGGCGATTTCACCACCGAGGATCCGCCGGGCAGCCGTTACGCTATGTCCTTCCAGGAAGTCGTCTTGGATTTGTTCTGAGACAACCAACGTTCAATGTCGATGGGCCGCCACCAGGACGTGTGGCGCGCATCGACAGATGCCAAAGACCGTCTTCGCATTTTTCACCGCCGTCACTGCCGTCATTGCCGGCTCGTGCAGCGGCGAGCACTTCTCTGGTTCGCTGAGTCCGACGCCGCCGATCATCAACGAGGGCATCATTGACGCTGGCGCCGCCCCGGTTGATCTCGGCGACGAGGTCGCGGAGGACGTCGCGCCGCCGCTGGCCCCGCTGGGCGCCGCCTGCACCGGCGCCGAACAGTGCGACAGCGGGTTCTGCACCGACGGCGTCTGCTGTCGGTCCGCCTGCGATGGTTTGTGCCAGGCCTGCGCGTTGCCTGGCAACGAAGGGACCTGCGCCCCGGTGACGGCGGGCAGCGATCCCGACAACGAGTGCGACGATCAAGGCACCGACACGTGCGGCCAGGACGGATTCTGCGACGGCGCCGGTCAGTGCGCGGTCTACCCCCCCGGCGCGCCGTGCGGCACCGCCGCCTGCGACCAGGCGATGCTCACCGGCGCGTCCGCCTGCGACGGTCAGGGCGCCTGCCAGGCCGCCCCGACCGTCGGCTGCGGAAAATTTTCCTGTTTGTCGGCCACCGCCTGCCGCACCACGTGCGCCAGCAACGCCGACTGCGTGGCGCCCAACGCTTGTCTGTCCGGCCAGTGCGGCGGGATCAGCGGCCAGTACTTCAACAGCGTCGACTTCAACGCGCTGGTCCTCACGCGCGTCGATCCGAACATCAACTTCGATTGGATGGCCGGCGGTCCCGATCCGTCCGTCAAAAGCGATCTATTTTCCGTGCGCTGGACCGGGACGCTGACCCCGGCGTTCACCGAGACCTATACGTTCTATCTGGCGTCCAGCGACGGCAATCGGCTGTTCCTGGACGACGCGCCGGTGATCAACGACTTCGTCGATCACGTGGCGACGATGGAAGACACCGGCACGCGCGCCTTGCAGGCCGGCCACGCCTATCCGCTGAAGCTCGAGTATTACGAGCGGTATGGCAACGCGTCGGTCACGCTGTCGTGGTCCAGTCCGTCGCAGGCGCGACAGGTCATCCCGACCGGCGCGTTTTCGCCGCCGTGAACGGCGCTTGCGGGCCGGTGTTCAGCCGGCGGGTGGCCGCGGAGGTTCGATGCCCAGGCGGCGCAAAGAGGCGTTGACCTCTTTCAGATCGGCCCAGGCTTCTTTTTTCTTGCTGGGATCGCGCAGCAGATACGCCGGGTGAAATGTCGGCATCAGCGGGATGCCTTCGTAGGTGCGGAAGTTGCCGCGCAGGCGCGAGATAGGCGTATCGTCGCGCAACAAGCACTGGGCGGCGAACTTGCCCAGCGTGACGATCATGCGCGGGCGAATCGCCTGGAGCTGCTGCTTCAAGAACGGTTCGCACTTGGCCACTTCGTCGGGCTCTGGGTTGCGGTTGCCGGGCGGGCGGCACTTGATGACGTTGCAGATGTACACGTCCTGGCGGCTGTAACCCATCGCTTCGATCATCTTGGTCAGCAGCTGGCCGGCCTTGCCGACGAAGGGCTCGCCTTGTTGATCCTCGTCGGCGCCCGGGGCCTCGCCGACGAAAACCAGTTGCGCCTGCGGGTTGCCGACGCCGAAGACGATGTTGTTGCGCCCACTGGCCAGGCGGCAGCGCTGGCAGTCCCCGAGCTCGTCGCGAACAAGCTTCAAGCCAGCGCCGCCGGCCGGCGCGGCGTCGGGATCAACACCCGGCTCGTCGACGAACGCGCCCGCCTCTTTCGCCGTCGCGGCGACGGGCAGGGCGACTTTTCGCCTGGTCGGACGCCTGGGTAAACCTTGCACGCCCAAGCGCGCGTCACGTTCCAGGCGGGTGCGAAAGCGCGCCGCCAAGGTCAGCGCGGCCTGGCGCGGATCGTCCGAGGTCCCGCCGTTATCGCCGGCCACCGGTTGATCCTCGGGCGTTCACGGTCGGCGCCGTCGGTGGCGGGCGGTGCGCGCCGGCGGCCAGGTTTTCGCCGGTGACCAGCGCGTCCACCGCCAGCGCGTAATAAAACGTGGTCATGGTATCCGATCCGCGGAACGTGCGATCGCGGCCCAGGGCGCCATCGCGATCGTCGTCTCGTCTTTCGAGCTCGTCCATCACCAGCGAATACGCTTGCAGGAAAACTGGATCGGTCGACACCACGTACGCGCGGCCCATCGCCCAGGCCGCGCAGGCATTCCAGGTGTTTTCGTCCAGGCGGCGGGGCACGAACGCGCGCGGCGCCACCGGCGCCACCCTTTCACGCAGCCAGGCGCCCACAAACGGCGTGTTGCCCTCGCTGGCGATGGTGGCCAGGACGCGCGTGGCCGTGGTCGACGAAAAATCGAACAGCCCGCCCGACGACGTCGGCTCCGAGGCCCAGGGTGGCGGCGCCTTCATGCCGAAGGCGCGCTCGACGAAGCGACGCCCGTTGGCCAGAAGGCCGCGGTCTTCCACCTCGCGCGCATAGTGCAGCAGGGCCCAGGCCAAGAACCCGGGGTCGCGAAACTCGCGGCCCGCCGGCTGTTCCAGATCGGCCAGATAGGTCGACAGCAAGCGGGCGGCGCCGTCGACCAAGCCTTGGCGGCGACCATCGACGGGCGCCACCACCCGTTCGGCGACGTGGCCGATCAACGTCAGCGCGCAATCGTAAGCCGCTTCGTCGCTGGCGCCGCTGCCGATGGCGTCAGGGATGAAACGTTTCCACGCCGATTCGATGAACGACCAGGCAGCGTTCCGTCGGGCGGCAAAGCGCGGATCGCCGGACAGCAACTGGTAGCGCGCCCAGACCCAGACCGCCCCCAGCGTGCCGTGAAAGTCAGGGTCGTCGTCGCCCGCCCAGGGCGGCACGTTGCCGCGCGTGCCGGGTTTGCTGCTCTGCCGATCGGCGAAGGTGGCGCCCGCCGCGCCCAGATGGCGGATGGCCTGCGGCGCATACGTCTTGAGGCGCGGATCAGGCATGGGTTTGACGCTTGACCGACCCCGACGGCCCGCTGGTTTGCTGGCCTCCCGCACCCGCGGCGTTGGCCAGCGGCTGCAGCAGCGACCACAATCGATCGGCGATCGCCGCCTTCGGCGCGCGGGCGATGCTTTCTTGCCGGCCGTCGGCGAACAGCACGGTGACGGCGTTTTCGTCGGCCCCAAAACCGATTCCCGGCGCGCTGACGTCGTTGGCCACCATGACGTCGCAGCGTTTCTCGCGCAGCTTGCTCTGGGCCCGGGCCACCAGGCCGGCGTCGGCCACGGTCTCGGCGGCAAACCCCACCAGCAGCGGACGGCTCCCGCGCCGGGCGTGGCCGATCTCGGCCAGCAGATCAGGATTGGCGATCAGCGAAACCGACAGATCCGCCGGCTGCAGCCGCCGCGACAGCTTGCCCGCGGCGCGGGTGGTGGGGCGAAAGTCCGCCACCGCCGCCGCCATCACCACCACGTCGACATCGCCGATGGTGGTTCGCAGCGCGCGCGCCATCTGCTCGGACGACTCGACATCGTGGCGGGTGGTCACCCCGGCCGGCGTGGGCAGACTGACCGGCCCGGCGATCAACGTGACCGCCGCGCCCCGGGCCGCCGCCGCGGCCGCCACCGCGAACCCCATCTTCCCGGACGAGCGATTGCCGATGAACCGCACGTCGTCGATGGCCTCGATGGTGGGACCGGCGGTGACCACCACCCGCAGCCCCTGCAGATCGCCCGGCGCCAGCACCCGGGCCGCTTCGGCGACGATGATCTCCGGATCGATCATCCGGCCCGTCCCCACCCAGCCACAGGCCAGCGGCCCGCGGTCCGGACCGACGGTGGTGATCGGCGCCGGCGCCGTCCGCCCGAGCAGCGTGGCCAGGTTGGCCTGAACCAGCGGGTTTTCCCACATGTTCACGTTCATCGCCGGCGCCAGTAACACCGGCGCGCGGGTGGCCAGCGCCACCGTCGACAGCAGATCGTCGGCCATCCCCGCCGCCATGCGGGCGATGAAATCGGCGGTGGCGGGCGCGATCAACAACAGATCGGCCTGGTCAGCGGTGCGGACGTGGCCGATCTCCGATTCGTCGGTGAGGTCGAACAGCGCACGGCCCACCTTGCGACCTGAAACAGTCTGCAACGTCAGCGGCGTAACGAATTGCTCGGCCGCCGAGGTCATCACCACCTGCACGTCAGCCCCCGCCTTGACCAGCAGGCGGACGATCTCGGGGGCCTTGTAGGCGGCGATCCCGCCGGTCACGCCCAGGACCACTGTTCGCCCGGCCAGGCAAGCCGCCAGCGTGGGGACGCCTGACAGGTTCGTTCCTGAAACGGTGGACACGGCCGGAAACCTTACCTCAAAACCCAACAGCGCGCGCCGGCGATGTCCGGCCCTGGTATAAACGGGACCCGTGGCGGAACCCGGCGCCTTCCCTCGACGCTTTGGCTCGTATGTCCTGTTGAAACCGCTGGCTCGCGGCGGCATGGGCGATCTCTACCTGGCCATCGGCGGCGCGCGCGGCATGGAGAAGCTGTGCGTGATCAAGAAGGTGCTGCCGCATCTGGTCGCGCCCGACAACGTCAAACGCTTTCGCGACGAGGCGATGGTGGTGGTCAAGCTGTCGCACGGCAACCTGGTGACCGTCTTCGACGCCGGCCGGAAGGACGACGAGATCTACCTGGCGATGGAGTACGTCGACGGCAAGGATTTGCTGGCGGTGTGGAATCGCTGCGCCGAAAAGCGCGTCCCCTTCCCCGTCGAGGTGGTGGTCTACATCGTCAAGGAGCTGGCGCGGGGCCTCGGCTATGCGCACGCCTTCGGCGGGTTGAACCTGGTCCATCGCGATGTCTCGCCGGCGAACGTCCTGCTTTCGTACACCGGCGAGGTGAAGCTGACCGATTTTGGTTTGGCCACCTCGACCCTGAAGCTGCAGCACACGGCGCCCGGGATCATCTTCGGAAAGCTGAGCTACCTGTCGCCCGAGCAGGCGCGCAGCGAACCGCTGGACGGCCGCACGGACATCTACGCCGCCGGCATCTTGTTGTGGGAGCTTTTGACCGGACAGCAGCTGTTCCCGGTAAAAGCAGCCCAACCCGGACCGGCCTCGCCCGATCGGCGCGACGCCACCGCCGACGCCCTGGCCCGCCTGCGCAATCCCAACGTCCTGCCGCCGTCGCGCGTGACCTCGCGCGTGCCGCCCGAGCTGGACCGCATCGTGTTGCGCGCCCTGGCCGCCGAGAAAGCCTTCCGCTATCAAAACGGCGAGGAACTTCGCGCCGACCTGGCGGCGTTCCTGGCCAAGACCGCGCCTGAAACCGACGCCGATCGGCTGGCCAAATTTTTGAAGCCGCTGTTCGGCGACGACATCGTGTCGGAAGAAATCGAACGCACCGACCTGGTTCAACACGCCAACAATTTGTTATCCACCGCCACCCGCGGCCCGGCCCCGGTCACCGCGGTGGCCGGCGCGATGAACATCGGCGACGCGGTGGCGGTGCCGGTTTCGCCGGTAGACAGCGGCGACGTCCGCGACGACCCACGCATCGGCACCACCATCGGCGGGCGTTACTTGTTACGCCGGCTGTGCGGCGAAGGGGCGATGGGTCGGGTCTACGAAGGCCACCACGTGGACATCGGACGCCGGGTGGCGATCAAGATCCTGCATTCCAGCTTTCGGCACAGCGACGAAGTGGTCGAACGCTTTCGGCGCGAGGCCCGGGCCGCGTCGCGCATCGGCCATCCCAACATCGTCGACGTCACTGATTCAGGCACCACCGCCGACGGCGCGTTTTATTTCGTCATGGAGTATCTCGACGGCGTCAGTTTGGAGACGCTGGTCGCTCGCAGCGGCAAGCTGCCGCCGGAGCGAGCGATCACCATCGCCGCCCAGATCTGCCGGGCCCTGCAGGCGGCGCACGCCGCCGACATCATCCACCGCGATCTGAAACCGGCAAACGTCATGCTGGTGAACCACCGCGAGGAGGCGGACTTCGTCAAGGTGCTGGACTTCGGCATCTCGAAGGATCTGGACCTGCAGCCGGCGGGACCGCGGCGCGCCGGCCTGACCCGGCCCGACGTCGCCGTCGGCACGCCCATCTACATGTCGCCCGAGCAGGCGGCCGGCAACACCGCCGACGCGCGCACGGACATCTACGCCGTCGGCGGCTTGCTGTACGAAATGCTGACCGGCGAAGCGCCCTGCGACGGCGACGACGTCATCGCCGTCCTCAGCCGCAAGGCCACCGAGGATCCGCTGCCCCTGCGCCAGCGCCGGCCCGAGTTGACGGCGCGCCTGGAGGGCGTGGTGATGCGCGCCCTCAGCCGGGCGCCGGAGGATCGCCAGCCGTCGATGGCCGTGCTGAAGGACGAATTGGTGGCGTGCCTGTCGGCGATGCAGGCCACGCCGCCGCCCGAGGCGGTGCGCCAGTCGATGGCCGTCGGCCACACCACCAGGACCCGCGTGCTGCGCCCACGCGCCTGGATGCTGGTGGCGGCGGCCGTGCTTCTGGGAGGCGGCCTGGGATATTTCAGTTTTCTCCGGGATCCGCCCAGCCGTTCGCCGGCGACCGCGCCCCCACCGCCCGGCCCGACCGAATCGACGGCCCCGACGACGACCGTCGGGCCGGCCGCGCGACCGACGATGGCCGCCGCCGTTTTGCCACCGACGGAACCCGGGGCAGCGCAGCCCACCGCCCGACCGACAACCACCGCCGTCGCGCCGCCGGCGGGCCTGGGCAGCGACTGGCCCGAGCCCAGCAGCGCCCGCCTCGCTGAACAGCCCAGCCCGCCGGTGGTCGCGCACAATCCACCTTCGCAGGCGCGCACCGTGGGCCCGGGCCGGCCGCGTTCGGGTCCGCCCTTCGGTCCCTCCAACCGACCGTCGGCGTCGGCGATCGCGGCGGCGCGCGCGCTGCCGACCGGGAACGAGATCCTCGGCCGCGCGCAGACCGCGTTCAACAAGGGCGACTATCCCGAGGCCATCCGCCGCGGCAAAGAAGCGATCGGCGCCGGCGCCGCCGCCGCCGGACATCTGCTGCTGGGCGACGCCTACTATCACCTCGAGCGTTACACCGAGGCCGCGCGCGAATACCAGAACACGTTGACCCTTGATCCCGGCAATGCCCAGGCCCGGCGCGGCCGCGATCTGGCCCGTTCGGCGTCAGCGGGCGCCGACGCCACGCCCTGACCCTGATCGGCGGCTAGAAATGCCCGGTGTAGGCCAGCACGCTGGCAGCCGCGGCGGCCAGGCCGAGGCCGCTGACCACCAGGCCGCTGGTCATCGTTTTGTGACCGCCGCTATTGTCGACGGTGATCAACGTCAGGCCGGCGGCGATGGCCGCCAGCGCCACGGCGCCCGCGGTCCAGGCCAAAGCGTGCGACGACGACGGAGGCCCGAGTGGTTTCGCGACCTCGGCCGGCGACGGCGACGCAGGCGGCGTGTCGATCAGCAACGGCTCGACCTGGCCGCGCGGCGACGGTTCGGGCGCCGGTGACGGCGACGCCGCCACCACCGACGGGCGCGCCGGCGGCGTGCGCCGGCGGAAGACCTGGGCCTTCAGGGCCGACGCGCTGACGCTGGCGGTTTCGGAGGCTTCGTTTTCGGTGCAGATCTCGCAGCGATCTTCCCGCGTGTCGATCACCGTGGCGGTGGCGGCGTCGATCATCTCCAGGCGAATGACGTAACTGCGTCCGGTCATCTCCATCGATCCACGCAGCACGAAGGCCGCCCCGCTGGCCTTGCCGATCTCGATCAAGCAGGTGGCGGTGTCGCAGGCGACCATCCCGCGCTCGGCCATGGCGCGGCCGGTGGCGGTGCTGTCGGCGACCTCCGCGCCCGAGGCGATGAGGCCGCCGACGATGGCGGCGTTCATCTTGATGCGCACCTCGGCGGTGACGTCGCCCATGGTCAGGCCGATGATGGCGATGCGCGGCTTGGCGGCATGCGCCGGCGGGGCGGCCAGCAGCGATCCGGCCACCACCCCGAAGACGATCCCCGCCCATCTCCGCGCCATGATGGCGGTGATGCTCGTTTTGCCGTCGCTGGAAGTCAAGGTCCGTGCGGCGGCGGCTGCCCGTTCAATGCACCGGCCAGATCAGCGTCTCCAGCAGCATGGCGCCGCGGGCGACGATCTCGCGCATCGAATGCCGCATGGCCGCGCCCGGATCGCCGACCAAGCCGACGGCGTCGATGCCCGCCTTGCGCGCCAAAATCAACGCCCGCGGCAGATGGTACGCCTGCGTGCACACCACCGCCGCCCGCACGCCGTAGACGTGGGCCGCGCGTTCCATGGTGGCTCGGGTGCGGACGCCCAGCGGATCCTCGGTGATGATCGCCGCCGGCACGCCCCGGCCGATCAGCCAGTGCGCCATCACGCCGGGCTCGTCTTCCCGCGCAGACGATGAGCCGGAGACGATGATCGCCTGGACCTTGTGCGCGGCGTAGAGCTCGGCCGCCGCCTGCAGGCGCTCGGCCAGCTCCTGCGACGGCATCCCGTGCAGGGTGGTGGTGCCGAGAACGATCGCCGTCGGGCGGGGCGGAACATCCTGCACGCGCTCGAATGTCACTGCCGCCGTCGCCCATTGCACGTAGACGTTGGCGATCACCAAAGCAGCGAACCCCAGCAACGCGCCGTTGCGAACGAAGCGCCAGACGCTAGCCCACCGATCCGCCATCGCCTTTATAAATCTTGGCCGCCCCGACGTGGCCATAGCGGTGCCAGCGAATGTGCTGGCGCGAAAGATGAAACAAGATCTCGTCGCGCGCGGCGCCGCGGGCCAGCGCGCCCTCCACCCAATCCAGCACGACCTCGCGGGCGTCGGGCGGGTGAAACAGAAAGGTGCGGCCGAAGATCAGCGCCTGGCCGTCCCAGATCACCCGCGCCTCGAACAGATCGCCGGCGTGGAAGCCGACCGTGCCGCGCCGTTCGCCCACCGTGAAGCGGGCGCCGCCCAGGATGTCCTCGACGTCGACCACGCCGTCTTCGGTGTGGTGCAGTTCGAACAGGCTGCGGTGGCTGGTGGCCAGCAAGGCGGCCTCGCGCCGTTCGTCGTCGGACAGCGAGGCGTCTTCGTCCAGCGCGCGCACCGCCGGCGGCGGCCCGCCGTCGAACGGCCGCTCGATCACGTACCACTCGAGAAACGCCGCCATCCGCCCCTCGAACAGCTCGGCGTCGTCGTCGAACACGCGGCCGGCGCGATCGAAGTATTCGGCGCGGGCGCGCATCGCCTCCAGCTTGTGTTTGCCGTCGCCGTACCGTTCGGCCAGCCGGTCCAGCACGCGGTAAATCATCGGTGCTGCGCGGTCACTTGCGCCGGCGCTGGTCCATCAGGGCGGTGAAGCGATCGAAAAGATAGGTGGCGTCGTTGGGACCGGGTGACGCCTCCGGATGGTACTGCACGCTGAACACCGGCAGCTCGCCGTGCCGCATGCCCTCGACGGTCTTGTCGTTCAGGCTGACGTGCGACAGCACCGCCTTGCCTTGCAGCGAATCGACGTCGACGGCGAAGCCATGGTTCTGCGAGGTAATCTCCACCTTCTGCGTGCCGAGATCCATCACCGGGTGGTTCGCGCCGTGGTGGCCGAACTTCAGCTTGAACGTCTTGCCGCCCAGGGCCAGGCCCAGGACCTGATGACCCAGGCAAATGCCAAACACCGGCAGCTCGGATTTGCACAGGGCGCGCGCCGATTCGACCGCGTAGTCGACCGCCGCCGGATCGCCGGGGCCGTTCGACAGAAAAATTCCGTCGGGTTTCAGCGACAAGGCTTCCTTGGCGCTGGTCGTGGCGGGCACCACGGTCACCTTGCAACCCTGCGAGCGCAGGCGGCGCAGGATGCCGCGCTTGATCCCGAAGTCGTAGGCGACAACGTGGTGACGCACCGGCGGCGCGGCGCCGGCCGGGCCGCCCGGGTTGGTGCCTTGCCAGATCGGCTCGTCCCAGGTGTACGTCTGCCGCGTCGTCACCTCGCGCACCAGATCACGCCCTTCCAATGACGGGTGCCTGCGCGCGCGTTCGACGGCCGCGGCGGCGTTGTTGACGTCGCGGGTGATCACCGCGCGCTGGGCGCCGGTGGTGCGCAGGCGGCGAGTGATGGCGCGCGTGTCGATGCCGCTGATGCCGGCCACGCCGTGCTGGCGCAAGAGCGCGTCGAGACCACCCGATGCGCGCCAGTTCGAGACCACCGGCGACAGCTCGCGCACCACGAAGCCGGCGCACCACGGACGCGCCGATTCAAAGTCGACCGGATTGACGCCGACGTTGCCGATCTCCGGCGCGGTCATGGTCACGATCTGCCCGCGGTAGGACGGATCGGTCAGGACCTCTTGATAGCCGGTGATCGCCGTGTTGAAGACGATCTCCCCCGCTCCGTCGGTGATGGCGCCGAAACCCAGGCCCCGGTACACCGTGCCGTCTTCCATCGCCAGCAACGCGGGCGTTGCTCCCGGGGCGGTCGCAGTTTCTTTAGCCACGAAATCTCTCCTCGCTGAAAGCTATCCTACCCGCCACCAGGGTCAATGCCGGCCGCCCGCGCATCGCCCGCCCGATGAAGGGACTATTGTGCGAGCGCGAGACAAAGGCGCTGCGCTCGCAGGTCCAGGCCGCTTCCGGATCGATGACGGTGATGTCGGCCGGCGTCCCGTCGGACAACGTGCCGCCGGGCAAGGCGAACAGCGCCGCCGGCGACGACGACAGCCGGGCGACGAAGGTGGCCGGCGTCAGCGTCCCTTCGCGCACCAGTTCCAGCATCAGCGGCACGGCGGTCTCGAGCCCGGTCATCCCGAACGCCGCTTGCTCGAACTCGACGTCCTTCTCCAGCACCGAGTGCGGCGCGTGATCGGTGGCGATGGCGTCGATGGTGCCGTCGCGCAGGCCCTCGCGCAGGGCCTCGATGTCGCCGGCCGTGCGCAGGGGCGGATTGCACTTGGTCGCCGTGTCGTAGTGCGCGCAAGCATCGTCGGTCAGCATCAGGTGGTGCGGCGTCACCTCGCAGCTCACCGGCAAGCCGCGCCGCTTGGCCTCGCGCACCAGGCGCACGGATTCAGCGCTGCTGACGTGCGCGACGTGATAGCGGGCGCCGGTCAACGCGCAAAGCTCGATGTCGCGCGCCACCATCGACGACTCCGCCGCCGCCGGCTGGGCCCGGATGCCGGCCCGGGTGGACGCCACGCCCTCGTTCATCGCCCCGCCCGCCGACAGCGTCAGATCTTCGCAGTGCTGCACCAATGGCAGGCGGAAGGTGCGCGCGTACTCCAACGCCCGGCGCAAAAGCTCGCTGTTCATCACCGGGTGCCCGTCGTCCGAGACCGCCACGCAACCGGCTTCGCGCAGCTCGCCCATCTCGGCCAGCGATTCGCCCTGCAGGCCCTTCGAGATGGCCCCGATCGGATAGACGCGCACCACGCCCACCTCGGCGGCGCGCCGGACCATCAGTTCGGTGACCGCGCGTGTGTCATTGGGCGGCGTGGTGTTCGGCATGGCACAGACGGCGGTGAAGCCGCCGGCCGCCGCGGCGCGCGTGCCGGTGGCGATGTCTTCTTTGTATTCCTGCCCCGGCTCGCGCAGGTGGGTGTGCAGGTCGATGAGCCCCGGCATGACCCAGCAGCCGCTGACGTCCAGGACGCGGACGCTGCCATCGACGCCGGCGGCGATCCCGGCGCCGATGCGCGCCACCACACCGTCCTTCACCAGCACGTCGGCCGTGAGATCCAATTTTCGAACGGGATCGATGACCCGGCCGCCTCGCAGACAAAAATCCATTGCGCCGGGATCGTTCAATAGAAGTTCAAGGCGCCGCCGTCAACGTCTTATTGTTGGCCGACTCCGGGCGGTCGCGCTCGGACGCGGGGATCTTGCGACGTCCGCCGGCTTCGCGCGGACGCCACAAAAACCCAGCGCCGCTCGCGCCTCCGTGCGTCCTACGATTCGCCCGCCTCGCCGCCGGCCAGCAAATACAGAACCGCCATCCGGATGGCCACGCCGCGCGCCACCTGATCCAGAATCACCGCCCGCGGACCGTCGGCCACCGACGGTTCCAGTTCGACGCCGCGGTTGATGGGGCCGGGGTGCATGACGATGGCGTCGGGGTTGGCCAGGGCCAGGCGGCGGTCGTTGAGGCCGAAGTAACGGGAGTACTCGCGGGTGTTCGGAAACAGGCCGGTGCCCATGCGCTCCTTCTGGATCCGCAGCATCATCACCACGTCGACGCCTTCCAGCGCCGGCTCCAGGCGGTCGTGGACGGTCGCGCCCATCGCTTCCAGGCCGCGCGGCAGCAGCGTGCGCGGGCCGGCCACGCGGACGCGCGCGCCCAGCTTGGACAGCGCAAAAATATTCGAGCGCGCCACCCGGCTGTGGGTGATGTCGCCGCAGATCGCCACCTCCAGGCCGGACAGCTTGCCCTTGTGGGCGCGGATGGTGGAACAGTCCAGCAGCGCCTGGGTCGGGTGTTCGTGCGCGCCGTCGCCGGCGTTGACCACGCCCGCCGACACGCGGCCGGCCAGCATCTGCGCGGCGCCCGCCTGCGAGTGGCGAATCACCACCACGTCGGGAGACATGGCGTCCAGGTTGCGCGCGGTGTCCAGCAACGTCTCGCCCTTCACCGTCGACGACGCCGCGCCCGAGATGTTGATGGCGTCGGCGGACAGGCGCTTGGCGGCGATCTCGAACGACGTTCGGGTGCGCGTCGACGGTTCCAGAAACAGGTTGATCACCGTCTTGCCCCGCAGCGTCGGCACCTTCTTGATCGGGCGGGTGGCGATCTCCAGGAATCTTTCGCCCAGATCCAAAATGGTGGTCAGGTCGGCGGCGGTCAGCGTCTCGATGCCCAGCAGATGTCGGTGGGGAAACGCGCTCACGCCTTGCGCTCCCGTAATACCACGCGATCGATCTCGCCGCGTTCCTTCAGCGTCACGCGCACCGATTCGCGCGCGGTTGTCTGCAGCGCCACGCCGACAAAATCCGGCTGGATGGGCAGCTCGCGCATGCCGCGATCGACCAGCGCCACCAGCTTGACGGCGCGCGGCCGGCCGTAATCGGCCAGCACGTCCATCGCCGCCCGCACGGTGCGGCCGGTGAACAGCACGTCGTCGACCAGGATGATGGTGCGCCCGTCGATGGTCTCGGGCAGCTCGGTGGGACCGATCTCCGGCTTGGGCAGGCCGCGAAAGACGTCGTCGCGGTAGAGGCTGATGTCGACGGCGCCCAGCACCGGGTGGCCTTCGCCTTGCGCGGCCACCATCGCCACCAGCCGCTGCGCCAGGAACGCGCCGCCGGTGCGGATGCCGACGAAGTACAAGGGACGTTCGGCGGCCGGCAGCCGTTCGACCAGCTCGTAGGCGATGCGCCGCAAGGTGCGGGTCAGCCCGGCTTCGTCCAAAATCTCGCGTCGTTCGACGAGGTCATTGTCGGGCGGCGGGTGGCGCGGCGTCATGAAGGAATTTTCCGTCAAAGATAATAGCGGACAAACAGGTCGGTGAGCACGCCCCACGCGCTTTCCGGGCCGACGACGCCAATCGACCACACGCTGGCGTCGGGCGTGCTTTCATAGCGAAAACCAAGGCCGCTGGCCATCCCCACCGACAGCGCCGGCACGCCGACGAAGCCGAAGTGCAGCTCGCCTTCCAGGACGGCGCGCAGATCGACGACGACGGTGCTGGTGGTGGTGCCACCGCCCGGCTTGAACACGAACAGAGCCAGCTCGGGGCTGGCGCCGACGGCCAGATGGCGCCAGTTGCCCAGCAGCAGCGTCAGGCCCAGGCGCGGCCCGCCGCCGGCGTATGAGTCCAGCGTGCGCTCGCCTTCCTTGCCGCCGCCCACAGCCAGCGCCACGCCAAGGTTGACGGCCAGGCCGCGGTTCATCCAGTAACGCACGCCCAGCAGTCCCAGATCGACGGTGCAGGGCGCGGTGGCGGTGCTGGGGCAGCCGCGCGTCGGCCGCAGCGTCAGCGGATACGGGCCGGGCGACACGCGCGCGGCTTCGATGCCCCAGTGACCGACCACGGCGTCATGATCCGACAGCGCGGGGGCGGCGTCGGCCGTGGGAACGGGACCGGGGCCGACCGCGGTCACCGTGGTCGCGGGCGGCGGTGGTGATGGCGGGCTGACCGAGGAGGCCACCGGCGGCGGCGCCGGCGGTGGCGCCGGCGCCGGCGGCACGCTGCTGGGCGCAGACGGCGGCGCGCTGGGCGCGGGCGGCTCGGCGGCGTTCGAGGTGCCCATCTGAGTCACCGGGGCGGCGTTTCCCGTCGACGAAACCGCCACCATCGCCATTGCCACCAGCGACGGCCCCCACGATCTCGTTCCGATCCAGCGTGATCTCATCGTCACCGCTCCTGCGCAGGCGCGCTGATCGGCCGTTCCGGGTCTTCGCATGAGACCTTGATTTATCACGCATCACCTCGCAAACGTCAAAACGCGCGGCGCCGCCCCGGCGGTCGTCTATGATGCAAGGATGTCGTCGTCGACCGGCCGGTCTGCCGAAGCTGGCGGCCATCCCCAGCGCGTCGCCGCCATCCTGCTGATCGGCAACGAGCTTCTCTCCGGCAAGGTCGAGGACGAAAACGCCCGTTATCTGGTGCGCCAGCTACGCGATCTCGGTGTCATCGTCGGGCGCATCGAGGTGGTGCCCGACGTGGCCGCCGACATCACCGAGACCGTGCGCAAGCTGTCGCGACGATTCGACCTGGTTTTCTCGTCGGGTGGTGTCGGCCCCACCCACGACGACGTCACCCTGCCCGCCGTCGCTGACGCCTTCGACATGGGCATGGCTCGCAGCGCCGAGCTGGAGTCGCTGTTGCGCGGCAGCTTTGGCGACCACCTGCACGATCGCGATCTGCGCATGGCGAACGTCCCTACCGGCGCGCGCCTGGAATACGGCCCGGCGGGGCGCGGGACGTCGTGGCCGGTGGTGGTGGTGCACAACGTCTGGGTGCTGCCCGGCGTGCCGGCGATCTTCCGCCGCAAGTTCGAGCTGGTGCGTGATCTGTTCCGGCAGGCGCCCATCTACGCCCGGGTGGTTTATTCTCGCGCAGGAGAAGGCGCCATCGCCGACGATCTGGACGCGGTGGTGGCGACCTTTCCGACAGTCGAGGTCGGATCGTACCCGCACCTCGACGCCGCCGACTATCGCGTCAAGATCACCTTCGACGGCCGCGACCGCGCCACCGTCGACGCAGCGGCAGCCGATCTGGCGGCGCGCCTGGGCGCGGCGGTGGTGAGAACCGAATAGCGGAAGTGGTAGAACCCCGGCCATGGCCGACGTCCCGCCGTCTGTAAAAGGCATGAACGACCTCCTCGCCCCCGAGGTGTCGAAGTGGCATTTCCTGGAAGAAAAGGCGCGCAGCATCCTCGAGTCGTTCGCCTACCGCGAACTGCGCACGCCGGTCCTGGAGTACACGCCGCTGTTCGTGCGTTCGGTCGGCGAGGTCACCGACGTGGTGGAAAAGCAGATGTACACCTTCGACGATCGCGACGGCCGCTCGGTGACGTTGCGGCCGGAGGGCACCGCGCCGGCGGTGCGGGCATACATCGAACGCGCGCAGTGGAACAAAGAGCCGGTCACCCGCTGGTACTACATCGGCCCGATGTTTCGCCACGAGCGCGCCCAGCGCGGCCGCCTGCGCCAGTTTCATCAGGTGGGCGCCGAGCTGTTCGGCGTCAGCGAGCCGTCCGCCGACGCCGAGCTGATCGCCATGCTGCACGCCTTCCTGACCGAGCTGGGCCTGCGGGCCGGCGACATTCAGCTGTGCCTGAACTGCCTGGGCGAACCGGGCGAGCGCGCCGCCTATCGCGACGCCCTGGTGGCGTACCTGTCGGCGAACGAGAGCAAGCTGGACGAAGAATCCAAGCGGCGCCTGACCACCAACCCGCTGCGCGTGCTGGACTCGAAGAACCCCGACGTGCAAGCGCTGGTGGGCGAGGCGCCTGTCTTGCTGGACACGCTGGGCGACGAATCCAAGCGCCGGTTCGCCCGCGTGCAGGAGATCTTGCGTTCGCTGGGTGTGACCTTCGAGGTCGATCCGCGGCTGGTGCGCGGCCTCGACTACTACACGGGCACGGTCTTCGAATTCAAGACCAACGCCGGCGATCTGGGCGCGCAGAACACCGTCGGTGGCGGCGGCCGCTACGACGGCCTGGTGGAATCACTGGGCGGGCCGAAGACGCCGGCGCTGGGCTTCGGCCTGGGCATCGAACGCACGTTGCTGGCCCTGCGCGAACCGGCCGAAAACTTCGAGCCGGTCTTGAGCGTCTTCGTCGCGCCGATGGACGCCGCCGCCCTGGCCTTCGCCCTGCCCGTCGCACACAAGCTGCGCGTCGGCGGCATACGCGTGGAGATCGAGCACCGCCTGGGCAGCTTGAAGTCGCAGCTCAAACGCGCCGATCGCTTGAAGGCGCGCCTGGCCATCATCGTCGGCGAAGCCGAGGTCGCCGCCCGCAAGGTGCAGCTGAAAGACTTCGGCACCGGCAAGCAACACGAGGTCCCGATCGACGAGATCGAAGCCAAGGTACGCGGGCTGTTGGACTGAAGGGAGCGAGGTCGGCGGTCTGGAGAGCGAATTCTCCTGGTGTATAGTCTCGCGCGTTTTGGGCTTCGCCTTGCTACTCGGGCTCTCCGCGCTGGCCTTACTGGCCGCGATGGCGGTCGTGGTGCGCGCGCGCCTGCGGGGCCGAGCCGAGGAGCTGATCGCCGCCACGTTGGTGTGGAACGCCATCATCATCACGCCGATCTACGTGCTGGGCTTGCTCAGACACCTGCGCGTCCCTTCGCTGGCCATCGGATCGGTGCTGACGTCCGGGCTGACGCTGCTGGTGGCGACGCGCGGTACCCACTGGCGGTCGCTGCTGCGAAACGTGGGCCGTACGTTCGTCGGCCTGCTGCGCCTTTACCCCGACGCACTGGCCTTGGCCTGGCGATCGAAGCGTTTCGTTTTCGTCGGCGTTGCCTTCGCCGCTTGGCTGCTGCCGTATTTGGCGGTGTCGGCATATTTTGGTCAGGCGATGCCCAACTGGGATCCGCTTTGGTACCACGACACAATCGTCGGGTTCACCATCCAGAACCACGGCTTCACCATGGTGGATTTGCCGGACACGTTGCAGAAGGTGAACGGCTATGTGCGGCTGGGGGAGATGACCCAGCTTTGGATGGTGATCTTTGCCGATCGGCGTCTGGCCGACATCACGAACTTGCTATTCGCGCCGGCGATCGCCGCCGGCGTCTACGTTCTGGGGCGACGCTACACTGGCAAAGTAACGGCTATGGGGTGGGCGGTGGCGGTGCTGATCATGCCGGCGTGCGCGAACCTCCTGCAAAGCACGTACGTCGATCCGCAGAACGCCGCTTTGTTGCTGGGTGGGATTGTCTTCGCCACTCTGGACCGGCCGCGCATGCGCGACATCTGGTTGGCGGCGCTGGGATTGGCGCTGGCTCTGGGATCGAAGGGGCTGTCATTGATCCCGGTGCCGGTGGCGGGAGCTGTCGCCATCTATTTTCTCGTGCGGACACACTGGCCGCAGCGCCGGCAGGCAGTCGTCGCCACGCTGATCGGCGGTTCGTTGCTGATCGTGATCATGGGCGCGGTGACTTACCTTCGAAACTACTGGGCCTTTCACAATCCGCTGTGGCCCGACATGGGCGTCGAGATCAAGGCGCTAAAGATTCATTGGCCGGGACAGGGACCGTGGGCCTCCGATCCGATGCGTCCGGGCCTGCCGGTGGACTTGAACGAGCCCTTCCCGCGGCTTCTGGATCATTTGTTCGCGCTGCCCTGGAGCGTGTCGGGAATGTACTTCGATCAAGCGGTGGACTACGGCATCGGCATCACGTGGGTGGCGATGCCCCTTGGCGCCATCGCCTTTCTGGCCTGCTTGGCGGTTGCACTGCGGCGGTCGCTGTGGCAGCCGTCGGCCCGCGAACAGGCGGCGCCCCCACTCGCGTTGGCGCTGATCTTGGCGGCGACGGTGGCGGGCTCGCCGGCGCTCTGGGCACCGCGGTATCACGTGCCGGCGGTCGGACTCCTGGTGACGTTGATCTGCTGGTTAACGGCGCGGCCGGCCTGGGAGCGCCTGTCCGATGCGGCGGTGTCGGTCGTCCTGGTGACATCATTGATGATGTTCTGGTGGACGCCGGTGCAGCGACGGTGGTTCTTCACGCCCGAACGATTGGTCCGGCTGATCGAGGCGTCGCCACTTGAGCGAGAGCTGAGCCGCGAGCTGGGCGCGCCGACGGTGCTGACCACCGCGCAGGTCCGAGAAAAAGAACTGACGAAGGGAAAGCTGCTGGTGTTCAACGAGCAGTACGACGGCTTTCCCTCGCTGTTTTGGAACAACACGTTCTCAAACCGGGTGCAGTATCTGCATGGCGGCCCGGATTTTCTCACTCGCGCCGCCGCGGCGGGCGCTACCTGGGTCTTCCTGGACGATCGCGATCAGCAGGCGAAGGTCGCACGAGCGCCTGGCTCCGGCTGGCAAGAGGTGGGGGTGCTCAACGCCATCAAAGGAGGCAGTGCGTACCGACGCGTCCCCGTACCGCCGGCCGGGCCCACCAAGCCGGCGGCGCCCGCGCCACCATCGACGGCGACGCTCAGCACGCCCGCCCCCGTCAAGCCGCCACCGGCCAAGACCAACGTCAAACCACCGGCCACCGTTCCGCTGCCGCTGAGCCACCCCAGCCGCAGGGTCTTGCCGCTTCGTCACTCCACGCAGCGGGCGTTCCCGATCGCGCCGTAGGGCCTTTTACTTCGTGCACACCGCGAAGGTGTTCAGCCCGAATTTGTGCGAGAAGCACTGGATGTTCTTCGGCGTGAACCCGGCCTGAACCAGCAGCGGCCACAGATCGCGAACGTCGTAGTACATCTTGTGGTCGTCCATCTCGCTGGCCGGGCTGACGCCAAGCTTGAACGCGGCCAGCTCGAGATACCGCTTGCCGCGCCAAGAAGGCACATTGATCAAGCACCGCCCGCCGGGAACCAGCAGCCGCCATAGCTCGCGCAGGCCTTGTTCCGGCTGCCACAGATGCTCCAGCACCGACACCATCATCACCGTATCCAGGCTCTCGTCCGGCAGCGCCGCCAGCGACTCGGGTAGCCCGCCCTCGATGGCCGTCACTCTCGGGTGGGCTTTCAGCTCGGGAGCCAGCGCCACGTCGATCAAAACGACCGAGGCGACGTCATCCAACACCGTGCGAGCGAAGGCGGCTTGAAAACCGCAGCCAAAGTCGCCGATATGTTGCCCGGTGAACGACGGAACCCAGCGATGAATTTGCCGCGCCGACAACCAGACGCCGAAGCGATCGACCGCCGATGGCCGGTAGCTCTGCGCGAACGCCTCTTGACGCTGGGGCGGCGATGACAGAGCCATAATCAACGCCGGCGAGCGACGGTCGTCGAATGCAGCAGCAAGGTGAACGTGAAGGTCATAAAGCCGACGATCATCAGCAGAAGGCCGGTGACACCCAGGTTATTGATCGCCGATCCCTGCGGCAGCATGAAATGGTGGGCCCAGTAGCTGAAGGTCAAAAGCGCCGCCATCGTGGCCCCGCTGCCGAACAGCAACGCCGCCAAACCCACCGTGCGCGTGTAGGGAAATCGCCGAAACCACAGTTCTGTACGCTTGCCGCTGTAATCGAAAAACACCTGAGTCAGGATGCCCATGAAGACGCACTGCAGTCCCAGGATCGACAGCGACACGCCCAGCAGCATCCAGTGCAGCGACAAGGTGATGGGCCCGATAGTCCGCTGCCCGAATGACAGCGGCAGGGTCAACAGCAGGCCCAGCACCAGCATGAACAGGCCGGGCTTGTACAAAAAGAAGTTCGCGCCGTAGACGAACATGGCGCGCAGATTGATCCAGGCCGCCTGCCAGGGCGAAAACCACCCAGCGCGCTTGTGGTGGCTGAGGCGGCCTTCACGATCTTTGAGGAAGCGGATTGGCACCTCGGTGGTGCGCAGGCCCATGTGCACCGATTTCAAGACCATCTCCGAGGCGTACTCCCAGGACTGCGAACGCAGATCCATTCGCATCAGCGCAGCCCGGCTGATCCCGCGCATGCCGCAATGAATGTCCGAAAAGTGACTGCCAAAGATGACGTTCAGGATAAAGGTCGTCACCGGCGTACCCAGGTACCGGTGCAAGGGCGGCATCGATCCGGGTTCGATGTAGCCGCGAAAGCGCGAGCCCATCACGAACTCGGCGCCTTCGTGAAAGCGATCGACGAACGACTTCAGCTCGCGGAAGTCGTAGGTGCAGTCGCAGTCGCCCATCAAGACGTACTTGCCCCGAATGTGCGGCAAGGCGTCCAGGTACGCACGGCCGAGACCACGCTTTGGCGTGCGCAGAACGCGGGCGCCCTGCTTCAAGGCGAGCTCGGCGGTGGCGTCGACGGAGCTGTCGATGATCAGGATTTCGCCTCGCACACCGGCCGCCCGCAGGCCCTCCCGACACCAGCCAATGAAGTCGGAGATGGTGAGCTGTTCATTCAGTGCGGGGATGACGATGGAGAACTCCGGGTCCACCGGATCGTCGCTAGGGATCCAAAGCGTGACCTCGGGGTCGCTCGTTGCATGCTGATATCCGCCCTCGATGGCTGCGGCGCTCACGTTGGCATTCTTCTTTCTGCTGCTTTTTGCTACGACAAAAGCGGCAGTTTCGCAAATCGACCTATCAAAAGGAAGATCGATTCCAGACAGGCGCGCGGCTAAAGACCGAACCTGTGTGGCGCCGGTTTCTGATAGTGCGGGCCGCAAGCAAATTGCTGTCTGACGCATTTCCTAATGGTAAAAGGCCTCGATGCCCCTCACCACCTTGGCCACCACCGACGACTGGGAGACGCACTGGCGGTCCTACGCTGACAGCAACAGCGCGAATCCAGCACAGAGTTATCGCCGCATGCTGATCTTCCATGCGCTGGCCCTCGGTGCTGCGCCGCGGCCGGTACGACTGCTCGAACTCGGAAGTGGCCAGGGCGACTTTGCGCGTGACGTGCTCTCGGTCTGTCCGGATGCCCAGATCGTCGGCCTGGACCTCGCGAACGCCGGCGTGGAGATCGCCCGCCGCAAGGTCCCCGAAGCGTCGTTCTTTCAGCAGGATTTCAGCCAACCACTGGCCGTTCCCGACCGTTACCACGGGTGGGCCACCCACGCGGTCTGCTCCGAAGTTCTTGAGCACCTGGACGATCCGGCCGCGGCGCTCCGCAATGTGCGGACGTTGTTGGCGCCCGGTTGCCGGTTGGTGGTGACCGTGCCCGCCGGCCCGATGTCGGCGTTCGATCGCCACATCGGCCACCGCGGTCACTTCACCGCCGATCGTCTGACAGAGACACTGCGTGCCGCGGGCCTCGAGGTGCCGGACGTGCGCGGCGCCGGTTATCCGTTTTTCAACCTCTACCGGCTGGTCGTGGTCGCGCGCGGTAAGAAATTGATCGCGGATGCCGCCGGGGGCGACGGCCGGCCCCTGCCACTGGCGGCGCGCGGCATGATCCAGCTCTTCTCATGGCTGTTTCGTATGAACAGCCCGGCGGGGCGCCGCGGCTGGCAGCTGGTGGCGGTGGCCGCCGAACCGCGCACCGACGCCCAGGGATGGTCCGGTGAGCACCGATAGTCCTGGCGCCGCCGTCGACGGACCTTTGTTGTCTTCACGCCTCAGGACGACCACGCGCCCACCGCTGGTGCAGGCGGCCCTGGGTTGGCTGTTCGCGGCAGCGATAGCGCTGGTGGCGCCGACGATTCTGGTCTTGCCGCGATATGCCCGACTGGAGCGCGGCACCATCTGGGGCGTGGTCTTGCTGATCGGAATGGCCGGCTGGGGCGGCCTGGTGGCGCAATTGGCCTTCCCCGATCGCAAGACTGATCTCGGCCTGCGCCTCGGTTGGGGTGCGGCGGCGATGGTCGCAGCGGGCGGCTTTTTGTGCGTCCTCTCGCTCGGCACCGCGCCGGTGCTGGCGACTCTGGTTTTGGGTGGCGTTGCTTTGAGCCTGGCGGCAGCAGTTCGGGCGCGCGCCACGCTGGGGGCGCGGATCATTGCCTGGCTGCGCCTGTGGTCGCCCGTCGCAATCTTCGGATTCTTGGCCCTGGCAATTCTGATCAGCGTGTATTTCCTGGGGGGAGCTTCGGGCGCGCTGCTGAACGGCAACGACGATCAAGCGGCCTATCTGGTCTTCGTCCGCAAGATACTGGCCAGCGGCACGTTGATCGACCCGTTCAGCATGCGACGAATCACCGCCTATGGCGGCCAGTCATTCTTGCAAGCGTTGACCACGGTGGGCGCCGCCAGTCCCCTACAGGCGACGCTGCTGGATCTCGGTGTCTCACTGGTGATCGCGTTTGCGCTGGTGGTTGGCGCCGGGCGCGATCGGCGATCCGTGATCATGCGAAGCTTGCTGGTCTTGCCGGCGCTTGTGGTGGTGACGGTGCCGAACATCCGTCTGAATACCGGCAGCGCCATGTCCGGCGTGTTCATGTTTTTGTCCCTCTACCGCACCGCCGCTTCCGTGAATTTCCGGCGGCGCAGCCTGGCCAGCGCAGCGCTGCTGGGCCTGTTGGCCGCCGTGGCTTGTACGCTGCGCCAGTCATACCTGGTTCCGGTAGCCGTTTTTTTGGTGGTGCTCTATCTGCCGGCCGCGCGCCGATCCCTCTACGCCGAAGATGAATCCCGACGGGAACAGCTGCGCGCCATCATCATCGCCGGCGGAACGCTGCTCGTGCTTCTCATCCCATGGGCGGTGATGTCATATCGTTCGAACCGCACATTTCTGTTCCCGGCAGTTGCCGGCAACTACCGAGCCGAGTACGGCGGCTTCACCACCGACGCGTCGTTCACCAGTCGCATCAAGCTTTGCTGGGACAACATCGTCTACTGCCACCCCATCCACAGCATTCCTTTCTTCTTGCTGGCCGGAGGTTTGATTCCCTGGCGGCGAACCAACGGCGCGCTGCCGGCGCTGCTTTGGGCGTCGTTCATCGGGTTCGTCGCCGTCGTCTATAGCCTGCCGCTGTCCGACGCGCCGAACATTGCCCGTTACTATTACGGTTTCACTGTGCCCACGTTTCTAGCGGTGATGCTGGCTGCATTCGCCCGGTCCTGGCGCTGGCCTTCGGGACACGTCCGCATGCGCGCCGCCGTCCCGGCGGTCATCGCCGTCGTGGCGGCGGTGGCGCAGATTGAAGAATCACGCGGCTCGATCAACCAGGACATCAACTATCTTTCCCGACACATCACTGCGGCGCGCGCCCATCCGTCGTCGCTGGAAGATCAGGGTGCTCCCTACCGCGAGTTGCAAGCGGCCATCCCCGCCGGCGCGTCGATGCTGGTGATGCTGGACGATCCTTTCTGGTTAAACTTTCGTCGCAACCGAATCGACCTCATCGATCTACCGGGCGCGGCGAGCCCCGCACCTGGCATGCCTCTGGACGACGATGAGAAACTGGCATCGTACTTACACGGGCTCGGCTATCGCTATCTGTCGTTTGTGCGCCCGTCGGCATCCAAGAGCCTCTACAGACGCGACCACTGGACCAAGATGCTAACCAAGCCGACCCAGCCCATCTGGGGAATGTCGGCGCCTTTTTACCTGAACACGTTCGACCGCCTCGAGGGGCTAGCCAAGTCGCGGATACATCTCTACGACGATGGAGTGATGGTGGCGCTGGACCTGGAGGCGAGGGAGAGGCGCGATAAGAAATGATCGCTGTCCAGCTGGCTGCGGCGGCTGCATAGCACCGACGCCGGCGCGCGTGCCGCATTGCCTCGCCGAGAGTCTTCCCGCTGCCTTGCCGGCGCGAAATCTCGCTGGCAGGATGCCGCTCTGATGATCATCGGACGAAGCCCATTGCGCATTTCTCTCGGTGGTGGCGGGACGGACTTGCCGTCCTATTACCACGAACACGGCGGATTCCTGGTAGCGGCGGCGATCACCCAGTACGTCTACGTGACCATTCAACGCACCCCTCTGCCCGAGATGGTCTTGCGCTATTCGCAGATCGAGCGCGTGAAGACCGTCGACGAGATCCGCCACCCCATCATCCGGGAATCATTGCGCATGGCGGGCATCACCGGCCCCAACGTCGAGATCACCAGCATGGCCGACATCCCGGCAGGCACCGGGCTTGGATCATCAGGCAGCTTCACGACCTGCTTGCTTAAAGCGCTGCACAAGTTCAAGCGGCAATTTATCCACCCGCGCGAACTGGCCGAAATGGCCTGCCACATCGAGATCGATCTGCTGAAAGAGCCGGTCGGCAAACAAGATCAGTACATCGCGGCCTTCGGAGGAGCGACCGTGTTCACGTTCAACCGCGACGGCTCGGTCGCCGCGCGGCCGGTCAGCGTCGCGGACGATACCCTGGATCTGCTTGAGGACAGCCTGGTGATGGTGTCGACGGGGTTTTATCGGGCGGCTTCCCAGGTCCTGAAGGAACAAGACGACAAGAGCAAGCAAAACGACCGTGCCATGATCGACAACCTGCATTACATCAAAGAGCTGGGCCACAAGAGCCTGGAGGCGATCGAGACCGGCGAGTTGGGCGCGTTCGGCCGCTATATGCATGAGCACTGGCAGTTCAAGAAGCAGCGTTCGAAGCTAATGAGCAATCCTGAGATAGACCGCTGGTATGATCTCGCTCTCGACAATGGCGCGCTGGGCGGCAAGCTGATCGGCGCCGGCGGCGGCGGCTTCCTGCTTTTCTACACCGAGCAGAAGGCCCGCCTGCGCCAGGCCCTGCGCAGCGCCGGCCTGATGGAAGTAGCGCTGGCCTTCGACTACGAAGGAACGAAGATCCTCTGAGAGGGGCAAGCAGCGCCCGCCGTCCGTCAGGGCGCCTGGCCGAAGACTTCAAGCTCGCTGAGGCTGACGTATTTTCCGCGCGAACCAGCCACGCGCACATAGCGCGCCTTCTTGCCGTGTCCCTTTACGATCCACGGCGTCTTTTGCCCGAAGCTGGTGGTGCGGGTGTCGGCAGTGGTGAAGTGCAGGCCGTCTTCGGAGAGCTGCAACGTCATGGGTAACCCATCGTTGAACCAGCCGTCGCCCCGGTTGAAGATCTTCACCTTGTCGATCTTGAACAGCGCCAGCAGATCGACCTGCACCCACGGATTGTCGCTGACGTTGGTGTGGATGCCGTAAGACCCCGTCGTCACGCCGTCGGTCAACCCGCCCGCCAGCGCCGTCGAGGTCGGGAAGATGCCGCTGGACGTGACCGGTTTGTGCAAGGCCAGGTTTGGGCGGGTGAAAAAGTCGACCGCCGCCCAGACCAGCAATGCGCAGACGATCAGACCCAGCCCAGTCAAGCGCACGCCGCGTTCGAAGCGGATCTCGCTGACGCTGCGGGGCTCGACCAGCGTGGCCAGCTTCCGGACAATCCCCTGAGCGCGTTCGGCCTCGGCGGCGCGCCAGAGCTCCGGACGATCGATCGTCAGCAGCGAGTCATCGAGAATGTGTTCAACGAACCAGTTCAACTCGGCTTCGCTGATGGGTGCGCGTCCGGTGGCCACCGCCTGGCGGAACAGTGACAGCACCTCGGGCGACGACAGCCGATCGACGCCCGAGCCGTTCGGGCTGACCGCGACAAAAGCCGCCATGGAAAGCAGGGCCGCCTCGCGATATAGGGTCAGCGCACAGGCCGGGTGTCGTTCTAACAAGTCGTCCGCTGCCTGCGCGCGCTCGGCGGCGGCGCGAACGCATTGCCGCATCCGGGCCTGTTCCGACGGAGGATAACCGGCCGCGGTCGCTTCGGCCTGGCGAATCACCAGCGCGTCCCACAACGATCGCACGGACGGCGACAAGCTGAGTCGGCTCGACGTCACGACCAGCTACATCCGCCCGCCGCGCAGGTCCGGGAGCATCGCCAGCATCGACGCCTGCAGCGCCTGGCGCGAGGTCATGCGGCAGCGCCAGCCGAGACCCTGGATGCGGTCGGTGTTGAGGCGCACCACGGGCACGTCGCCCTTCCAGCCCCGATCACCGCCGGTGAAGTCATAGCGAACAGGCTCGCCGCCCAGGCCCACGCACTCCACCGCCAGGTCGGCGATCTCCTTGACCGTGATGTAATCGCCAGTGGCGACGTTGAAAGCGTCGAACGGATGGTCACTTTTGCCTGGCTGCGCCGCCTTGGTGTGGGCGGTCAGCACGGCGCGCACGATGTCGGTGACGTGGACGTACGACTTGCTCTGCGACCCGTCGCCCAGGATGCGCAGGGCGCTGCCGTCGGCCAGCAGGCGGCGGGCGAAATCGAAACCCACGCCGTGGGTCTGGCGCGGCCCGACGACGTTGCCGAAGCGAAAAGCGCAGCCTGAAAGCCCGAACATGAAGGCGTAACTGGAGATCAGCGCCTCGCCTGCCAGCTTGCTGGCGCCGTAGGTCGACACCGGGCGCAGCGGGCCGTGATCCTCTGAAGCCTCGACCGTGCCGAGATCGCCGTAAACGCCGCTGCCCGACGCGTAGAGGATCCGCTTGGCGCTGGTGGTGCGCATCGCCTCGACCACGTTGTGGGTAAGAGCGGTGCCCTGCCAGAAGTCGACGTCGGGCTCGGTGGCGGCGCGGGCGATGTCCGGGTTCGACGCCAGGTGAACGACCACGTCGTGGCCGTCCATGGCCCGGCGCAGCGCCTCGAGATCCTCCACCTTCCCGCGCACCACGCGCAGGCGCGCGTCGCCGGCGTGGTGGGCGTAGTGCCATTCCCGTCCCGACGTAAAATTGTCGTAAAGCGTGACCGCGCGAATGCGGGCGTCACCCAGCAGCCGATCGGTGAAGTGACTGCCGATGAACCCGGCGCCGCCGACGATGAAAAATCGTTGCGGCAAAAGCGAGACGTCGCCGGCGTCGCCGGCCCCGCCCGCGCCGCTCACTTGGTGGATTCCCACTTCGTCGCGGCGCGCTTCAGCGCCGGGTGGCTGACCAGCAGGTGCCACACCACCGCGCACAGCCCTTCGGTGTGCGGCGTGATGCGATCGGGAGACACGGTCGGGATCACCACACAGGCGTTGGCGGTCTGCTTGGTGGTGCCGCCGTCCTTGCCGACCACCCCGTAGATCGAAGCGCCCACCTGCTGGGCCAGCTCCAACGCCAGCACCAGATTCATCGAGACGTTCTTCTCGCGGTTGCCGCCTCCCACGCTGAAGATCAGCAGGCCGTCGCGGACGCTCAAACGCGACACCTTCAGCCACTCGGAGAAGCTGGTGTCCCAGCCCTCGTCGTTCACCCGGGCGGTCAGCTCTGAAACGTTGTCGGTCGGCGTATAGGCTTCGAACCCGCAGATCTTGCGAAAGTCGTTCACCGCGTGGCTGGCGTGCCCGGCCGAGCCGCCCACGCCCAGAATGAAGAGCCGCCCCCCGCCCTCGCGCACGCGGCCGAGGCCATTGGCCACCTCGGCGATGGCGCCGGCATCCAGCCCGCGGATGGCCTGCACGCTCTCGTCGAGAAACAGCCGAACAAAGTCACTCATGGCCACAGCTTGTAGCCGGCATCCTGGGCGTCCTTGTAGAACATCTTGACGGTGTCCAGGCTGAAGTCCGCCAGATCCTTGCCCACCAGCTCCAGCTTCTTCAGAAGATCAGGCGTCACTGTGATGATGTCGCAGCCCACCTCGGCGGCCTGCACGATGTTCAAAAGCTCCCGCGGGCTGGCCCACAGAAGTTCGATCCGGCGATCGGCGGCCCGGCAGATCTGCAGCGCCTCGGTCATCAGCGGCACTGGATCGCGGCCGGTGTCGGCGACCCGGCCCGCGAACACCGACACCACCGACGGCGCGCCGCCCGCCAGCGCGGCCGCGGTCTCGCGTACCTGGCCCAGCGTACAGATGGCGGTGACGTTCAGCTTCACACCGTCGGAGGCCAGCGTCTTGACCAGCGCCGCCGCCGATTCGCGGCGCGTGTTGGTCACCGGGATCTTCACGTAGACGTTGCCGCCCCAGGTGGCGATCTCGCGCGCCTGCCGTTTCATCTCCGAAAATTCGTCGGCGAACACCTCGAACGAGATCGGCTTGTCCTTGATGTGCTGCAGGACCTCGCGGGCGAACGCCTGATAGTCCTTCACGCCCGCCTTGCGCATCAGCGTGGGGTTGGTGGTGAAGCCGGCGATGCGCGGATTACCTGCCAGCTCAAGCAGGGCCGGCAGCGACGCGCCGTCGGCAAAAACCTTGATCGCATCCAGCGAGATTGGCTCGGACGAGGACGAAGGCGTTTTGGTCGGTGTCATTTTGATCCCAAAAGATAATCGACGAAGTCTCGCAAATCGGCGCCGCAATAAAAAGGCCGAACTTGCTGGCTGGCCAGCAGCGCGGCGTCGCCGGCGTCGGGCGGTCCCAAAAGCGCCGTTCGCAGGCCCAGCGCCGCGCCCGCCAGCACATCGTTGGCCCGATCGCCGACCATCCACGAATCAGCGACGGTGAACCGCCGGTGAGCGCGAAACGCCTCTTCCAGAAGGCCGGTCTTCGGCTTGCGGCAGGCGCAGCCATCCTCGGCGCGATGAAAACAAATGTGCGAGCTCAGGATGACGCCGCCGTCGCGCTGGGCGCCGTCGACGATCAGCCGATGGACCGCGTCCAGCGCGGCGCGGGTGGTCTTGCCCTTGGCCGCCGATGGCTGGTTGGTCGCCACCACCAGGCCAAACCCGGCGTCGGTCAATCGGCGCAGCGCCGCCGGCACCCAAGGAAACACCGCCACCTCGCCGATCCGCAGCGGGCTGTCCGGCCGCGGTTCGGCCGGGTCGAGGACGGTCTGGTTCAAGACGCCGTCGCGATCGAGGATGATCAGCCCCGGGCGGCGATCCATCGCGAGAACTCCTCCAGGCCCTCGGGCGAGCCGATCTCGTAAAAGCGTTCGCTGACCTCGAGGCCGGCCAGTTTTCCCGCCACGCTGAGGTCATGAAGCAACGGTGCCAGATCGGCCTTGCCCGTCGGTGGAACGTGGGTGCGGACGAGCGCGCGGTCCAAAGCCAGTAGACCATAGTCGATGTACGTGAACGCCGCCGCCGGGCGTGTGCGCTGGGCCTTGTCGTAGAGAACCACCGCGCCGTTTTCGAAGATGACGTTGCTTTTGTCCCAGCGGGCATTGTTGCGAAACACGGTCATCAGCGCCGGCTGCCCGCAGGCGGCAAAGTGTCGCCCGACGGCACCAAAATCAATGGGCAGGAACGAATCGCCGTAGGTCAGCAAGAACCTCTCGCCGAGGACGCCTTGATCGTCGGCCAGGCGCAGGGCACCGGCCGTCCCTTGCAGATCCTCGCCCTCGTCGACCACCCGCACGCGCAGGCCAAAGCGGGCCCCGTCGCCGACGTGTTCGGCCAGCAGGCGTCCACAGTAGCCGATCGACAGGACCACCTCGTCGACGCCGTGGCGGGACAGCCAGGTCAGTTGATGATCGATGAAGGGCACGCCGCCCACCGGGATCATCGCCTTCGGGATGGTCTCGGTCAGCGGGCGCATGCGGGTGGCCAAGCCGCCGGCCAAGATCACACACTGCATGCGCTAGAACCGGTAGGCCAGGCCGACCAAAAATTCTGTGCGGGCGATGGGCGCAAAAAAGAAGTTGTTCGGCTTCGGGCTGTACGCGAGCGCCAGCGTCGCGGTCAGCGCCACCCCACGCGAAAGCCCCAGCTCGCCGTTCAGCGCCGGCCGCAACACGAACAGCCCTTGCGTCCCGAACGAATGTGTCCCCTGGGCGCTGGCGGCGATCAGCGCCGAGCGTGGCTGCAGGTTCGACAGCGACATCCCGCCGATGCCCAGGGCGAAGGAGAAAATAAAGCGCGGGGTAAACCGATAGCGCACCGTCGGCTCGGCGATGAACGACCAGAAGGTCTCGCGCCAGCTGGTCGTCGACGACGCTTCGCTGAGAAACGTGTACGCAACGACGGCGCCCAGGCGCAGGGCCAGCCGGCGCTGCTCGCCCAGCCAGAACGAATGGCCGCCCGACAGCGCAAAGGCGAACGATGGCTGGGCGCTGCCGTTGATGCTTTTGCCCCAGGCGTCGAACCCGATGCCGGCGCCGAGATCGGAAGCGGTGGGATTGTCCGCCACCGCCGGCTGCGGCGGCGCCGCCGACAGCTCTTCCGTCGGGGCGCTGCGCGGCGCGCCGGCCGATTCAGCGACGGTGGTCGGCGGAGGCGAATCAGCACGCGTTGTCGGTGGCGGCGCGGGCGGCGCGGCGACAGCGGGCGCGAACGCCGGCGGCGCGGCGGGCGCAGGCGCGAACGCCGGCGGCGGCGCGGGTGGCTCCGTCGCGGTTGGCGCGGACGCGGCCGGTTTCCCGGGAGACGCCGCTCCGGTAGTTTTGGCCTGATCCTCCAGCTGCTTTTGCAGCGCCGTGATCTTCTGTTCGACGTCGGCGCGGTTGGGCGCCTTGGGCGAATTGCGCAGGAACCCGTGATAGAAAAAAATCGCCTTGGCCGGATCGCCGGACAGTCGATAGGCCTGGGCGATGTTGTAGAGGAAGCCCGGATCAGCCTTCTCCTTGTACCCGCGCTGCCAGGCATCGATCGCCTTGTCGAACTGGCCGACGTCGAAGAAGGTGTTCCCTTCCTGGAACAGCTCGCGCGCGTGCTGGGGATCCTCGGCGTGGGCGCGGCCGCCCAGCAGCGCCGTCAGCGAAACCATCGTCATCAACCGGCAAGCAAAGCGACTAAGGCTCATTCTGCAGGCGCCCATCGTATCGCGGATGCCGCGCCACCACCAATCAACTGCGGCGCATCCGCGGCGCCAGCTCCAGCGCCACCTTGCCGTGGCGGAACACGCGCACCGATCCCGAGGTCTGCGACACCACGATGGCGATGGCCTCCGAATCGCGCGAGATCCCCGCAGCGGCCATGTGGCGCGCCCCCAGGCCCAGCGGCACGTCGACGTCTTTCTCCTCGTCGAAGTTCAGGTAGCGGCCGGCCGCCACCACCACGCCGTCCTCGCGCACCACGAAGGCGCCGTCCAGCACGGCGAAGGCGTGCAGCGAGTGCCGGATGTCCGGGTTCATGATGTTCTTTTCGTCCTCTGAATAACCTTGGAATGGGTTCAAGGTCAGCTGCCGCGATTTCTCCATCACCTTGCTGGAGTCGCCGACCACGAACAGCGCGCCCACCGGTCGGCCCTCCCACCCTTCAACGCCGATGCTGACCGCCAGATCCAGCAGCGCGTCCATCACCCCGGCCGACACGCCTTCCGCCTGCAGAAACCCGAACGACCCGTCGTCGTCGTCCTGCCCCACGGTGACCACCAGGATCGAATCCGGCATGGCGGTCGGCCGCCGCGACAAGAGCGCCACCACCACGTCGCCTTCCTTGTAGATGTCGCGGGCGATCCCGCTGACCAGGGCCAGCTTCAACTTTTCCGGACGGCCGAGGTCATAGTCAGGCAGCGGCAACACCGGAACGCCTGCCGCTTCGACCACCGGGCGCTGGCTGGGGCTGACCACCGCCTGCACCAGCTTCTTGCGCGCCTTCGGTCTGCCGCGAAAAGCGTCATCGGGCAACAGCAGATCGCCGACGTAAAGCAGGTGATCGACGTGGGTCTTGGTGCCAAGTTCGATGGCGGCGCGAATGATATCGGTCTGGGCGCCCGTCGGTGTCTTCGCCATGATGGGCGCCCATGCTACGCTGAGGACGGGCCCGCATGAAACTTCGTTCGGTCCAAGGTTGGTTGCCCCTGGTGATGGCGCTTCTGCTCATCGGGATCGCCTTCGACATCCTGACCCGGTCGCGCATCTCCGCCACCACCGCCGTCGAGTGCCAGGGTGAATACGCCGACACGCTGGAGATCCAGTCGCCCAAGACCCGTGACATCGAGCAAGGACCGCGCAGCCAGTACACGTACCTGGTGCGCAGCTCGGCCAAGTACGAATGTCCGTTCTTCGGGCCTGACGGCAAGCTGCGCCGCCGCCGCGTGCAGGCCACCGAGGTCGGCACCGCCTTCGCCTACGAACAGTCGGGCAGCGACACGTACCTTTTCACCAACGAACACGTGGCCAGCTGGCCCGACGTCACCGACTTTCAGCACCGCATCGACGGCGTCCCCGAAGGCTGCAAGCGCATGGAGGACAAGCTGCGCATCGTGCGCGACGAGCGTGACGACTTCGAACCGGGGCAGATCCCACTTCAGCGGGTGGTGGTCGATCCGCTGCTGGACGCGGCGATCTTGAAGGCCAACCAGAAGCTGACCGTCATCCCCTACCGCATCGGAAAAAGCGCCGGCGTGCGCCAGGGCAACGCGGTGCTGGTGCGCGGATTCCCGCTGGGCGTGATGCAGGCGGTGTCCAGCGGCAAGATCGTCAACCCCTACGACCGCGATCAGGAACAAGGGTGGGACCACGTCGACTTCGTCATCGACGCGCTTCTGGCCGAGGGAAACTCGGGCAGCCCGGTGCTGGCCCTGTCGTGCAGGACGCGCGAGCTCGAGCTGGTCGGCGTTTACCACGCCGGCTACAAAGGCCACGGCGCGCTGAACGTCGTCGTCGGCGTCGACCAGCTGATCGACTTCATGCACAAGAAAAAGCGCGTGCCGCGCGCGCTGACAGCGGAAGGCACACCCGGGTTGGGCGTGGCCGAACGCGGGCGCGTGCGCGATGCGCTCTCTGCCGGGACGTTGCCGCTGTTCGATTTCGGTGGCCTGGTGGTGCGCGCCGAAAACGGCGACGACGCGCTTTACTACCACGTGTTCAGCCGGCAGTTTCCCCTCGACGATCGGCGGGTGGTGGTCCTGGAAGACCTGGCCAAGCCCGGTGTCTTCGGCGACATGAACCGCCTTTGGGTGCAAGGCCCACTGGCCTGGCGCGAATGGCCGCCCGCCGCGCTGGGCGCTGACGAACGCGAGCTGGTGGCGCGCGTCGGGGATTCCATTCGCTTGCAGATCTTGCACTCCGTCGACTATCGACACGCCCTGGCCAACCCGACCTCCGTCGAGGAACGACGGCGCGGCCGCGAGCTGTCTCGGCTTTTGGCCCGCGACACGCCGCTGGCCCGGGATCTGTCCAATAACCTCCTCGACATGGCCGAGCGTCTGACCACCGGCCGCGACAACGGCACCACCTTCGTGGGCAGCGGCGGCGCCGGCGGAACATCAGCCGGCACCGCCTCGGCGCCCCCCACGCCGGCACCGCTGCCAGCAAGCGGTCTGCCCGCCGCCAGCCGGTAATGCCGGCCTAACTGTAGCGCTTGCGGATCAGCGCCAGCACGGCGTCGCGGGCGCAGTTGTCGCAGTAACCAAAGCGCGACTTCATGGCGTCGAGGGTGGTCTGCGCCGCCGCCGCCGCGTCGGTCAGCATCTTGGTCGGCCCGTCCGTCATCAGGACCAGCAGATCTTCGTTGATCTTGCGGACCTGCTTTTTGCGGTCCGAAAAGAACGCCTCGCGCAGCTCGGCGATGGGGCGCGGGAAGATGCGTTCGTAGTCGGGCTTCTGCCGCGGGTGATCGATCGACCAGGCGCCGATGCGGGCGATCACCTCGCGCCGGAACTCGTCGCGGCGGGCGCTGACGTCCAGCATGCGCTCGACGTCGGTCATGAACTCCTCGTCGGGATCTTCGTCCCGCCCGGTGATGGGGTTCGGCACCTTCTCTTTTTTTACCCAGTAAGAGACGTGCGAAGCGTAGCGCTCGAACTGCTCGATGTAGCGCCGCTCGTCGACCAGGCCCATCGACGTGCGCACCTCGTCGTCGATGCGTTCGATCAGCTTGTCGCGCACCTGGAAGATGAACTTGCGGTTCTCGTGAAAACCGCCCGGCAGCGGCTCTTGCTTCAAGAACTCGTACACGGTCACGCCGCGGACCAGATCCTCGAGCTCGTCGAAGACGGCGAATGGCGACAGGCACTGGTACTTCGTGCTCTGGGCGGCGTTCATGATCACCAGCTTGATCTCGCGCGGCGAGGCGCCGGTGCGGCCTTCATAGTTGGGATAGTTGTCCGATTCGCGGGCCACCTTCTCGATCCCGGCGACGAGCTCCCGGTGCTGCTCGGGAGAAAGGCCCTCGGGGGTGGTGTTCTCGGCGTAAAGCAGGGCCTTTTCCAGGGGACCCAGGCGCCCCACCAGATCGGCCAGCGACTTGTTGTACTTCTCGGCCAGCGGCTTCTTCATCCGGGTCAGCACCGCCCAAAGGCCGGTCACCCAGGCCACGTGCGGGGCCACGTGCTTGCCCGATTCGCTGTGCGCCGACAAGATCTGCGCCTGGTAGATGCGCTGTTCGATCTTGTGATCCAGCAGGTATGGCACGCGCACCAGCTCCATCCGACCTTTGAACGACTGGAACTCCGGCACCTCCTTGAACGCCGCCAGGTAACCTTCGTTCGACGAGCCGATGAAGATGGTGTCGAGCTCGAGACTGGCCACGTCCAGCGAGATGCGCCCCTGCTCGACCGTGCCCAGCAGATACTTGTAGGCCTCCAGGGGACGCTTCAGCAGATCGGCGAAGTCGACCACGCCCCGGTTTCCGTCGACCAGCTCGCCTTGATATTCGTACAGCGTCAGTGACTGCAGCGCCGGCGGCAACGACGCCAGCGAGCGATCCATGGTCAGCTGTTTTGACCGCGCGTCGACGGCCAGCTGCGGTTCGACCGTGGCCGCCGCCTGGCGATAGCGGCGCGAAACATAGAACCGCTCGACCTGCACGTGGCGCAGAACCTTCCCGAGATCGCCGTGATACGACGACAGCAATGCTTCGAAGATCTGCCGGTTGCGGTGCGACAGATCGCCGCGCAGCAGATAGTCCGCCGGGCGAAACCCGGCACCGATGGCCGCGCCCAGTCGCTGGTTGATCAGATCGCGGCGCTTGCCCCGCGGCAGCAGCAACAGCGGGTGGTCGCGCATCTCATCGACGATCTTCGCTTCGATCAAGTCGTCATCCAGATACGCGAAGGTGTCCGCCGCGCCGCCGGTGGTCTCGAAGCCGCCACCGCCAAACCCGATCCCGCCCTTGGTCAACTTCTGCGACGGGAAGATCCAGTTAAAGCGATAAAGCGCCCCCTCTTCCAGCGTCGAGTAGTGCTCCATCGCCCGCTGCACACACGACACGAAGGTCGACTTGGCGCTGCCGTTCGGCCCGTGCAGCAGGATCAAACGATTGGTGCGGCCCTCCCGCGCGAAATTGGAGATCAAGCGATAGACCGCGCCCTGAACCTCCTCCTGGCCCATCAGCGCTTCCTTGCCGTTTTCCCAGGGGATGTCGAACAGCTTCCAGCGCACGGCCGCGCCGCGCGGGGTGCGGATGTTCTCGGTGCCGAAGTGATCCATCACGTCGCGCACGTACTGCGCCGCTGACCGCACCTGGCGCGCTGGGTCAACCGCGAAGAGGGAAAAATATTCGCCAAACGACATTACCCGGCGGTTGCGGGCGAAGCTCTCGCGCATCTCGCCGGTGGCGTGCGCCAGCCAGCCCTTGGCGTCGAAAGCCTCCCCTCGGGCGGGAAGCGGAGCGCGCGGATATTCTCCAGTTCCCATGTTATCTGACGGTACCACGCACCCTGCGGTTGATCTACCCGGAGGCGGCGGGCGAAAGTGCATAACTTCCCCTCGCTGGCCGTCCACAGTATGAACAAGTCTATGAAGCCGAAGCGAAAGCCGAGCCCGCGCCGATGACGCTGAAGAAAAAAATGACTGTCGCCCGGACTGTGTTGTCACAATTGGTCCTGATCGCGGCCGTGAGCGCGGCCGGTGTTTGCCAGGCCGCCGACCAGGCCCCCAAGCCCGCGTCGACCAAGGCCAGCAAAGGCGCCGCCAAGGCCGCCGTCGACGCGCCCGCCGAGGACGAAGCAAGGGGCGGTGGCCCCGACAAGAGCGGCCCGCCGCCCGCGTCGTCGAGCCCGATGGCCGAGCTGAAGAAATCCAACGCCGCCCTGGACAAGGTGCTGCGCAAGGACCGTCCCGATTGGTCGCCGGAGGCCGAGCTGCAGCGAGCCGAGGTGCGCAAGGTGGTCGGTTCCTTCCTGGACTACGGCGAGCTGGCGCGCCGATCGCTGGCCCGCCACTGGGACACCCTGACGGTCAAGCAGCGGCAAGACTTCGTCAACACCCTCCGCCAGCTGGTCGAGCGCAGCTACCTGCGCCAGATGCACAGCAGCCCCAACTACAACATCAAGTACGAAAAGGAAGAGAAGACCGGCAGCGAGGCCAGCGTCACCGCCACGCTGAACACGGTCTCGCGCGGGAAGAAGGTGGTCGTGGCCCTGGACTACAAGATGATGTGGAAGGAAGGCCACTGGGTGGTCTACGACGTCCTCACCGACGACCAGAGCATGCTGGAAAACTACCGCGCCGAGTTCAACAAGATCATCACCAAGGAGTCCTTCGACGCCCTGTTGAACAAGATGAAGAAGAAGCTCGACGAAAAAGACGAGGAATGAGCGCCCGGATTCCGCGCTGAAAATGCAGCGCCGCCGGCCGAAAAAAAGGATGATGCCCCAGGCGTGCCTCGTCGTCCGCTGATCGCCCCGCTCTTTCTCGGTCTGGCGTTGTCGCCGCTGGCCGCCTGTTCCAGCGACTGCTGCACCGTCGACAGTTTCCCCATCGCGCTTGGCCGCGCGCCGCTGGGACCGCTGGCGACGACCTCCCCGGGCGCGGTGCTGGTGAACGCCAGCGACGACGCAGACGGCGCGCCGCCGTTCAAGATGCTGTTCGACACCGGCACGCCGATCACCGTTCTCGGCGGCGACGCCAGCGGCACGCTGACCATCGAGCCGCGATCGTTCCGCGTGCTGGACGCCGACAGCGGCGCCGCGACGCGCGGATTCTTTCGCGGCATCAATTCACTGCAGCTGCCGCTGCACCCGGCGGGCACCACCGATACCGCCATCGGCGGCGTGATGGGCGCCGACATCTTCGGTGGCTACGCGATCGACATTCGACTGGCGGCGATCTGCGGCGCTCCCCCCACCGGCGCCACGGCCACCGCGCCGGCCCCGTCGCTGATGTGCCCGCAGGTGACGTTCTGGAACCACCAGGGCGCCGACAGCGGGTTTCTCGCCGACGCCGGTTACGCGGTCCTGGCTTTCACGCCCTACGGCGGTGGCGAGGTCAGCGCGCAAAGCATGGGCGATTTTCTCGGTCTTACCGGACCGATCAGCATCGCCGCCTCGCGCATCGTGGTGCGGAGCTGCGCGGCCCCGCGGGCGTTTTCTCCCGGCGAGGCGCTTGAAACCTGTTGCAGCGCCACCGAAGCGGTTCAGCGCGCCACCGGTACCGACCTGGCGCTGCTGGTAGCCACCGGCGTGGGTCCGCTGGTCCTCGGTCAATCGGCCTGGACGCGCCTCACCGGCGCGCTGGATCCAACCGTCACGGTTCCTCCGCTGATCAGCGCCCCGCTGCTGATCGCTACCTGGCCGTCGCCGATCGCCGCGCAGTGGACGTCGCTGCCGCGCATCGCCCTGGTCAGCGAAGAGGTCACCGCCGATCAGAACCCCGGCGCCTGCGTCGAGCTGGCTCGCTCCCGCCGCCTCGAGTGGGTGGCCACCCGTCAGGCCGCGAACCCCACCCTGGCCGAATGCGTGCAGCCTTGCGATGTCGACCCGAGCGAGACCGACAAGGCGCAAAACAGCGCCGCCTACCTCGAGGTCGGGAACAACGTCCCCGTCGCCGTCATCGACGACGCCGAGCCGTGGCTGCAAGGCCTCCGCTTCGACGTGCGCCCGGAAGGCCCTGACCTTGACGGTGTGCTGGGCGCCGGCGCCCTCGGCCCGGCGCATATGGAGATCGACTATCGCAGCTCGCCGCCGCACCTGATCTTCTCGTGCGACGGCGCCTCGCGCGACAGCTGCTGGGCCGCCGGCCGCTGCCCGCGCCTGCCCGACAAGAGTCAAAAACACGTCTGCTTCGGCTTGCCGCGGAGTGGATTGCCACAAACATGCGTTCCGTCTCAATGCTCGGTACAATGACGCCACGCATGCGCCGTCCCGCCGCTGTCGTTGCCCTGTCGGTCATGTTCGGTGCTGGGCTGGCCGTGGCCTGGCCCGGTCAGGCAGTCGCGAAGATCCGAATTGCCATCCCCGAATTCCAGATCGACGGCGGCGCCTCACCGGCGCTGGCGCTGCAGCTACAAGATGGCTTCGTGTTGGGCTTCGTTCGCGCCGGCTTGCAGGTCCTGGATCCCGTCGACACCGCCCGGCGTCTGGAAGCCAAGCCCGAACTTGGTCGCTGCGATTCGTCCCTGTGCCTAAAAGCGATCGGCCAGCTGCTCGACGTCAAGTACGTGGCGCGCGTGAAGATCGAGGTGGCCGGCAACAGCTATAAGATGGTCGGCCGCATTTTCTCGACGGAGGGACCGACGCCCGCCGCCCTGCCCGTCGCCACCAAATCGAAAAGCTGCGACGTCTGCACGGTGACCGAGGCGCGCGACATCGTGCTGCGCTTGGCGGACGCCTTGCGCGTGTACATCGAAGACACCACGCCGGCGGCGCCGCCGCCACCGCCACCGCCGCCACCGCCACCGCCCAGCCTGGCCGGACCGGTGATGGGGGCGATGGCCGGCGCGCTGACCGCGGCCGCTGGCTTCGCCGTGCTGGCCTCGATCGGCGGCTGCACCGGCACCGGCTGCTCGGAGAACCGTTTTCGCAGCACCGCCGGCGGCGTGATGATCGGCGCCGGCCTGACGGTGGCCGTCACCGGCACCTACGTGACCATCATGCGCGCCCGCGAGCGCGGCGCGCCGACCGGCGTCGCCGTGGCCATTCGCTGGTAAGCGCGAACGCGCGCCTAAAGCGTCGCGCCCAGCGCGCGCAAGGTGGCCGCGAAGGTGGGGAAGGAGGTGGCGATCTCCTTCGCCTCGACCAGCGTGGTCTCCGCCCCGCACAGACCCAGGATCGCCGCCGACATGGCGATGCGATGATCGCCCTCGGGGATGACGGTCCCTCCGCGCAGCGAATCGCCGGCGTCGGTGCCGGTGATCGACAAGCCGTCGCGCTGTTCGGTCACCGCCACACCCGCCCGGCCCAGCTCCCGCGCCAGCGCCCGGATGCGATCGGATTCCTTGACCCGCAGCTCTTCCAGATCGGCGAACACCGTGGTCCCTTCGGCGACCGCCGCGGCCACCGTCAAGGCCGGGATCTCGTCGATCGATCGCAAGGCCAGCGTGCCGTCGACGCGCACGCCGCGCAGGTGCGAGGCCCGCGCGTGAATGCGCGCCACCGGTTCGCCCATCGCCTGGCCGGTCTGGGTGACGGTGAGATCGCCGCCCATCGCCCGCAGCACGTCCAGGGCGCCAGTCCGGGTGGGGTTGATGCCCACGTTCTCGATCACGACGTCGCTGCCAGGAACGATCAGCGCCGCCACCAGCAGAAACGTCGCCGACGAGAAATCGCCTGGCACGGTGATGGGGATGGCCCGCAAGCGGCCGTCCCAGCCGTCCGGCTCGACAGTGATGGTGTTGGTGGCCGGATCGGCGCTGACCGGCGCGCCCAGGAACCGCAGCATGCGTTCGGTGTGGTCGCGCGACTGGGCCGGCTCGGTGATGATGGTGGGACCCTTGGCCTGGAGGCCGGCCAGCACCAACGCGCTTTTCAGCTGGGCGCTGGCCACCGGCAGCGGGTAGCGAATCCCGTGCAGAGCGCCGCCGCGGATTCGCAGCGGTGGAAAAATATCATTAGGGCGTTGGGGTTCGACGCGCCCGTCGACGATGGCCCCCATCAAACGCAGCGGCTCGGCCAGGCGGCGCATCGGCCGCCTGGTCAGCGAGCTGTCGCCTTCCAGCACCGTCTCGAACGGCCGCCCGGCCACAAGCCCGGTCAGAAGGCGAATGCTGGTTCCCGAATTACCGCAGTCGATGGCCCGCGCCGCCGACCGCAGCCCGCGCAGGCCCACGCCGGTGACCCGCGCTTGTTCGCCGGCCAGATCGATCGCCACGCCCAGCGCCTGCAGCGCGCGCGCCGTCGATACGTTGTCGCCGCCCAGACCGAGGCCAGCGATCTCGACCGCGCCGTCGGTCAGCGCGCCGAACAGCAGCGCGCGGTGCGAGACCGACTTGTCGCCCGGCACGCGGCAGGTGCCGCGCAAAGGCCCCGAGCGTTCGACCGACAGAATCTCGCCTGCGTGCGCTTGCTCCGACATCGCGGCGCCTGGTTTATCACGCCGCCGTCAGTGCGGGCGAGCCCGGCGCAGCGTCTCGACAATGATGCCCAGCTTCTGCGCCAGGTCGTCGCGCGCCGATTCGGGAATGGTCAGCGCGCCGCGCAGCCGCGAGCCCTCGGCGTGAAAGTTGGCCCCGTCCAGCAGTGCCGCCAAGCCGAACACGCGCAAAAGCGCCCGCCCGCGCAGGTCGTTCAAGAATTGCTGCGCCAGGCGCGCCGCCGCCTGCGCCTGCGGCGGCTCTGCCAAAAGCGCCAGCACCGAGACGTCCAGCGATGAGCCCAGATCCAACCGCGCCCCCGCCTGGCGCAACCCTTCAGGCATCTGGAAAGCGTCGCCGATTCGCTGGCGCATGCCTTCGCTGAGGCCGACCGTCGCCACCAGCGCCGGCCGCCCGCGCTCCGGTTCCAGCGCCCGCCGCAGTGGACCGAGCTCGCCGCCGCGCGCGTCGGGCGAAAGGCCGAATGAACAATCGATCGCCGATCGCACCGTCGCCAGGCGCCCAGCCAAGAGCGTGCGCGGGGTCAGAAGCGCCGTCGCCTCGTCGCCGGCTAGCCACAGCGGGCTGCCGCGCCAGGCATCGGCCACCGCTCCCGCATGCGCCCCTGCGAACGCCTTGGCCACCGCCGCCTCGACAAAGCGACCTTGCGAGATCGTGAAGACCAGCGGGCCGCCGGCGTCTTCGGTGACAGCGAAGACCATGCGATCGACGTCGGCGATCTCGTCGTAGCCCAAGGTGGCGTTGCGGGCCTGGCGCTCGTCGGCGCCGCGCCCGGCCAGGAGCGATTTTGACCAGGGTGAATCGCGCAGCTGTTGCAGATCGATCTCCAGCAAGGTCTCGGCCCCGGCAGGAACCACACCCAAAAGATCGCGATCGTCGGGCGCGGTGCGCGCCGCCGCGGACGTGGCCACCTTACCGACGCCGCCATCGTCGGCGGTGGCGCACCCGCCCGCCGCCAGCAGCAGCGCCAACGCCGGCGTCCAGGTTCGGCGCGCCGTCATCCAGGGATCAGCCGATCGCGGCTTTGCTTGGCCGCCGCCAGCAGCGCGTCCAGCCGTTCGCCGTCATCGTCGGAGATGGCCGCCCGCAGAGACTGGATCTGCTCCAGCAAACGATCGATCAGCGGCAGGATCTCGCCGCGGTTGTCGAGGAAGATGTCGCGCCACATGGCCGGGCTCGACGCCGCCACCCGGGTGGTGTCGCGCAAGCTGGTGGTCATCAGGCGACCGATCTGCTGCAGCACCTTCGGCTCGCCGCCCGAAACCGCCGCCGCCAGCGCGTACGCCGCCACGTGCGGCAGGTGACTGCTGGCCCCGAGCACGCGATCGTGAACCGCGGCGTCCATCATCACCACGTCGGCGCCGAACGTCGACCACAACCGCGTCACGGTGGTCAACGCCGCCGCATCGGTGGTCGCGGTCGGGCACAGCACGCACGGCCGGCCGGCAAAGAGCGTCGCCGACGCCGCATCCGGCCCGACGCGCTCGGTGCCGGCAATCGGATGACAGGCGACGAAGGTCCCGGGCGGCAGCACCGGCTCCAGCGCGCGCACCGCCGGCACCTTCACGCTGGCCACGTCGAAGACCAGCGCGTCGCGGGCCACCGCCGGGGCCAGCGCCCCGGCCAGCGCCGCCAAGCTGCGCACCGGCGTGGCCAGCACGATCACCGCCGCGCCCCGCGCCGCCTCGGCCGCGCTGCCCGCGGCGGTATCGATAAGACCGAGCTCCCGCGCCCGGCGCAGCGTCTCGGGGTTGCGGGCGAAGCCGACCACTTCGTTGACCACGCCCGCCGCGCGCGCCGCCAGCGCCACCGAGCCGCCGAGCTGCCCGACGCCAATCACCGCCAGCCGACCAAGCGGCGGCCCGTCCCAGGTCACGCGCGTCGTCACACGCGCCGTCCGCCCGCGACGTCTCGCGGGTACGATCCCAGCACTTTCAGAAGCGGCAGCTCGCTGGCCAATCCCTCCAGCGCCGCCTGGCACACCGGATCGCTGCGGTGCCCGTCGAGATCGACGAAGAACAGATCGCGCAGCTGGCGGCGATCGGTCGGACGCGAGGCGATGCGGCGCAGGTTCACCCCGCCCGCGGCCAGGCGATCCAGCACGCGCGCCAGCCGCCCCGGTTGATCATCCAATCCCAGCAGCAAGCTGGTGGCATCCGTCCCCGACGCCGGCGGCGCGGTTTTTCCCAGCACCAGAAAACGCGCCACATCCGCCGGTCCGTCGTCCAGGCGCACCTTGGCCACCGTCAGATCAAAAATCTCCGCCGCCAGCGCCGGCGCCACCGCCGCCGCCCGCGCGTCGTCGCGGGCCAGCGCCGCCGCCGCCGCCGCTGACGGCGCCGCCACCACCGACGCGCGCGGCAGCGATTCCACCAGTCCCGCCGCGCAGCGGGCCGCCGCCACCGGGTGGGCGTAGACGCGCTCGATCCCCGCCGTCGATCCCGTGTGGGTCAGCAAGGCGTGCGCCGCTTCGATGATGATCTCGCCGACGATCAGCAGATCGGAATCGAGAAAATGATCCAGGGCGTGGGTGACCAGCCCCTCGGACGCTTCTTCGACCGGGACCACGCCATAGTCGGCGCCGCGCCCCACCTCGCGAAAGACCTCGCCGATGCTGGCGGCGGGCGCATAGCGGGCGGACAAACCAAAACGCGTCTTGCCGGCCAGGTGACTGAACGTCGCCTCCGGACCGGGATACGCCACCACCAGCGGGCTTTCCAGCGACAGGCACGCCGACATGATCTCGCGAAACACCGGACGCACCGCCTGGCGCGGGAAAGCGCCCCGCGCGGCGGCGGTCAGCCGTTCCAGCACGGCGCGCTCGCGGCCGGGGACGTGAAAGGTCTCGGCGCGCTGACGCTTGAGCTCACCCACCCGCTTGACCACTTCGGCCCGTCGGTCCAGCAAGCCCAGGATCTGATCGTCGATGCCGTCGATCTCGCCGCGCAACGACGGCAGATCGCTGGCGCCCGCGGCGGGCCCGTCGTCGGACTTGCCTTGCGTGCTCATGCGTCGCCGGTCCCCGCGTTGCCGCTCACGGTCCGGTATTACCGGCGCCAGCGTCTATAATCAAGCCGATGGCCCCTCCCCCGACGATGATCTTCGCGCTGACCGCCGGTCTGCTGACCGCGCTCACCCCCTGCGTGTACCCGATGATTCCCATCACCATCAGCATCTTCGGGGCGAAGGCTGGCGTCAGCCGGGCCCGCGCGCTGGTGCTGGCGACGTTCTACGTGGCCGGCATCGCCGCCATGTTCGGGACGCTGGGGACGGTGTTCGCGCTGCTGGGCAAGGCCTTCGGGACCTTCCTGGCCAACCCGTGGGTGATCGTGCCGCTGGCGCTTTTCTTCGTGGCCATGGCCCTGTCGATGTTCGGCGCCTTCGAGCTGGCGGTGCCGGCCGGGTTGCAGGCGCGCCTGTCGCGGGTGGGCGGGCGCGGTTTTGGCGGCGCGTTCTTGATGGGCCTGGTGGGCGGCATCATCGCCGCGCCCTGCACCGGTCCGCCGCTGGCGGCGATCCTGGCCTATGTCGCCACCACGCGCGACGCGGTCTACGGGTTCCTGCTGCTGTCGACGTACGCGATCGGGTTCGGCGTGCCGTTCTGGGTGCTGGCCGGATTCTCCATGTCGCTGCCGCGTTCGGGTGGCTGGATGGACGCCGTGAAGAGCGTCTTCGGGATCGCCCTGCTGGTGGCGGCGCTTTACTACCTCAAGAACGTGGTGCCGGCGCTGGGGCACTTCACCGGGCGGACGCCGCTGTTCCTGGGCGGCGCCTTGCTGGCCGTCGCCGTCGGCGTGGCGCTGGGCGCGGTGCACCTGACCTTTCACCAGCAAGCCGCCGCGCGCGTGCGCAAAGCGCTGGGCGTGGCGCTGGCGACCCTGGGCTTGTTCGCGGTGACCAATTACGTGCTGACGCCGAAGGGCGCCGTGCAGCTGACCTGGCTGGGCAGCGAGAACGATGCCCTCACCGCCGCCCGCGCCGCCGGCCAGCCGCTGCTCATCGACTTCATGGCCGACTGGTGCCTGCCCTGCCGGGAGCTCGACCTGAAGGTCTTCTCCCAGCCCGACGTCGCCCAGGCCCTGCAGGATTTCACCCTGCTGCGCGTGAATCTGACCCGCGAAGACGAGGACCCGGCGCTGGGGGCGGTGAAGAAAAAATACGCCGCCGACACCCTACCCGCCGTGCGCATCGTCTCGCCCTCCGGCGCCCCGCTCGGTCGCGCCGACGAGGTGCTGACCCCGAAACATTTTTTGGACCTGCTGGCGCAAGCGAAACGAACGAACTGAAGAAAACCGACGATCCAGCAGCGCGGCGGCTCGCCGTCAGCGGCCGAGATGAGCGGTCAGCGTGGCCAGGCCGATGAGGTGAGTGCCGTTGGAGAAATTCTTGTTGGCGTTGGGGCCGGTGGTCTCGATGACGCCGCCGAAGAAGTAGTGGTAACCGCCGGCCACCTCGGCGCCCACGCCGAGGTACGGGTTCAGAAAGTATTCCAGCCCGACCTTCACCTGCGTGACCAGGCCCTTGTGCGAGACCTGCGCGCTGTCCAGCGGCGGCGTCACCGGATGGGGCGTCCCGAAGCCGAAGCCGGCGTAGAGGCCGGGACGCAAGATCAACCGCTCGCGCAGGCCCCGATCGTGGCCGGGGCCGATGGGCGCGTCGATGACGAACCCACCTAGGAACTGGGTCAGCGTCCCGGTGCGACCGTTGCTGTCGATGAACTGCAGAAAGTTGGCCGACAGATCGAACAGCAGCAGCTTGACGCCCAGCTCGAACCCGGCGGCGGCGCCATTGGTGGTGTCGAAGAAATCGGGGGTCGAATCGGTGGCACCCCAGCCGCCCGCGCCGCCCAGACGAAGGCCGGCGCGCGCGTCGACCAGGCGCGCCTGCGCCGGACCTGCGCCCGCCAGCGCCACGGCGACGACCAGCAGGCCGACGCTGGCGGCGCGCTTCAAGTCGATTCTCCCAGCAACGCCTCGATACGGGCCTGATCGAAACCCAGCAGCAGCCGGCCGCGCACCTCGATCACCGGAACGCGATCAGTGGGGATGCCCAGCTTGGCGGCTTTTTCGGCCAGCTCGCGGGCGGCGGCGGGATCTTGCTCGACGTCCTTGTCAGCGAACGGAATCTTGCGCTCGGATAGATACTGGCGCGCCGCTCGACAGGCGCCACACCAGGACGTGCCGTAGACGGTCACCACCGGCTTGGTTCCGGGCGCCAGCGGCGCACCACCATCGGCGTGCCCAGCCAGCGGCGGTGGCGTCGCGCCTGCGCCAGGCTGATGCTCGGCCAGCGCGGATGACTTTCCGGCGGGGAGCTGCGCCAGCGCGCCGGTCTCGAAGGCTTCGCGCGACAGGGCCTTGGCCCGGGTCTTTCCAGAGTTCAACAATTGGTTGAGGTCGGCGACGAACACCTGGCCATTGCCGGCGTTTTTTGCCGACGGGTTCGAGGGATCCAGGACCCGCACCAGACGCCGCGAAACCTCCGGAACGATCTCCGCCTTGTCGGTGGTGGAGAACTGTCCGTCGGATTCGACATAGGTGAACAGCCAGCGATCGCCTTTCAAGATCTCCAGCGTCGCTGGCGCGCCGTTCGTCACCGGCGCCGCCTCCGGCGTCACCTTGCGACAGCCGCCGCCGGCCGCGGCAAGAACCACGATCAGAATCAAAGCCACGCGAAGCATCGGCCCATTCTAACCAACCTGCCGCGACGGCGCTCGTTGTCGGCCCGGTGCACCACCTCAAAGCGCGATCGGCCAGGCCAGGTGGTGTTCGAACATGAACCGCCGATGCGCGGCCAAGGCCGCCGGCACAGCCGCCACTTCTTGCTGGAGGCAGGCGAACGCCGGACGCAGCACGGGCAGCATGGCCGGGCAATCTTCCTCGCTGACGCCCACCAAGGGGGTCAAGAACGCCGCCGCATAGACATCCAGCGCGGTCACCCGATCGCCGACCAGATACGCCTGTCCGGCGGCGTGGCTACGCCTCAGCTGCTGCTGCAAAGTGAGCAGCACGTCGGCGACGCGCGCCCGCGCCTGGTCGACCCGTTCGGGCGCATAGCCATAGTCCTTGGCCAGGTATTGCGCCACGGGCAACGGGAACGACCGCGCGCCGCCGCTGGCCAGCGAGCCGTGGATCATCAGCAGCCGCGAACACCAGCCAAGGCCGTCCTCGCCCGCCAGCTCGTGCAGAAGCCCGATCACCCTGACCCGCTCGTCAGCCACCGTCGGCAGCACCGATCCCGGGCCGCCCAGGCGATCGGCCAGACGCGTGAACTCGGCCCACCCGGTGCGCGGCGGATCGTCGTCGAAGATGATCGCCGGGGCGTTGCGCGCGCCGGCCCATGCCACCTGCTCGGCGTCGCCGCGCCGGAAGCGCACCGCCCGCACGGGCACCCCGGCCACTTGAAACAGGCCCTTCACCGCCTCCGACCACGGACTGGGCAACGCCGCCAGCGCCAGCATCCGGACGCCGCGCCCGCTCTTCGCGCTCGCCACGTCCACAAACGAAATCCCCGCCGTATTTTTCATGCCGGGTGACGACAGCAATGACCAGGCCAAGCCGTTCTCCCGCATTTGTCGCGGAGAGAAGCACAGTCCGCGCGACCCAGGCGCCCATTTCGCGCGTCGACCGTTTCGCGCCCGCGCGAACGCCACCACACACCGGACCTCACCCGCAGCCTGCGGCTGGCGGCCTCTACCAAAGGGAGAGGCATCGGACGAAAATCGGATGAATCGACGTCGATATTTTCGTTCAGGAGGCCGGGCTCTGCCCGGCCGGCTCACCTTGCGCGAGCATCCGTTGGGGGGCGACGGGGGACCTAGTCCCCCCACGCAGCGAGCGAAGCGAGCGCCTGATTTGACACGAATCGCGCGCCCTCGTAGGTTTCCGGGCAATCCCTGGCCCCGACCGGCGCTCCGGCGGGGGCCGACGAGCGGCGCTCCGCTCGACGGGCCGCAGCCCAACACGCCATGTCTTCCGAATCCGCCGCCTCCTCTCCCGGAGAGTTTCGCCGTTATCGGCGCTTCGTCTCCTTGTTCATTCTCAGCTTCGTCTCCATCGGCAGCACCTATCTACTGCTCTCCGTCGGCGTGACCATCTACCGCCGCCAGCACGCCGTCCCGCTGGGCTCGCCCATCGGCACCATCGCCTCGGCCGAGCAGCTCGAGAGCTGTTACGAAGAGCTGTCCGACGTGACGCTGGGCCTGGAACGCCACCTCGACAACTTTCACAGCCTGATCGCCGGCTACGACGCCGAAGAAGCCCAGCGCTGGGGCGACGACCGCTCCTTCTGGCTGGGTCAATGGCGCGCCGCCGCCGACCGCTGCCACTTCGACAAACCGCGCCCCGGCAAGGCCGGCCACCAGTGGAGCGAGCTGGCCGTGGTGCACGCCGACCTGCGCGACATCGAAGCCAGTTACAACCAAGAACTCCTCCGTTTTTCCAAAGACCAAGCCCCGGCCATGGATCGCATCCGCGATCGACTCGACAAGATCAGCAAACAGCTGACGGCCGACCAAGATCCCTCGGACGTTGCGGATACCCGCCCGTCCCCTGCGCCCGACCCTGGAGAACGACATGAATAACGAACCCACTTCACCGCCCCCGCCTTCGTCCATCCCCGCCGCCGTCTCGCCCTCGCCGTCGGGCGAGGTGACCGCGCCGAAACCCAAAGTCCCCTCCTTCGCTGAACTGGGCCTGCGCCCGGAAGTTCTGCGCGCCGTCGAGGAGATGGGCTTCACCGAACCGATGCCGGTGCAGGCGGCGGTCCTCCCGCTGACCACCGCCGGACGCGATCTGATGGTGCAGTCGCGCACCGGCTCGGGAAAAACCGCCGCCTTCGGCATTCCCTTCGCCAACAGCATCGTCAACCCCGATGACAAGTTCGTCCAGGCGGTCGTGCTGCTGCCGACGCGCGAGCTGGCCCTGCAGGTGGCGTCCGAGCTGGCCAAGATCGTCACTTACCGCAAGGCGGTGGTGGTGCCGGTTTACGGCGGCGCGCCCATGGGCCGCCAGGTCGAACAGCTACGCGCGGGCGGTCAGATCGTGTGCGGCACACCGGGCCGCGTGCTGGATCACCTGCGGCGGGGAACGCTGAAGCTGGACCGCGTGAAGTGCGCCGTCCTCGACGAGTGCGACGAGATGCTGTCGATGGGTTTTCAGGAGGACATCGAAGCGATCCTGGAACACACGCCGGAGTCGCGGCAGACGCTGCTGTTCTCCGCCACCCTGCCCGAGGGCATCCAGCGGCTGTCGCGGCGGTTCCTCAAGAACCCGGAGTTCTTGAAGCTGTCGGCGGACTTCGTCGGCGTGCAGGAGATCAAGCACCTTTATTATTCGATCCCCGGCGTCAACCGCGAAAACGAGCTTTTGCGCATCCTGAACTTCGAAGATCCGAAGTCAGCGATCATCTTTTGCAATACGCGCGAAGAGACCGGCCGGGTGGCGGAGTTCCTGCGCAAGCAAGGCTTCGAGGCCGAGGCCATCTCGTCCGATCTGTCGCAGAGCGATCGCGAGCGGGTGATGGCCCGCATGCGCGCCAGCGGCATCAAGTACCTGGTCGCCACCGACGTCGCCGCGCGCGGCATCGACATCGAGAACCTCCAGTACGTCTTCAACTACACCTTCCCCGAGGCGCCCGAGCTTTACATCCACCGCACCGGCCGCACCGGCCGCGCCGGCAAGCAAGGCACGGCGGTGTCGCTGATCGGGCCGACCGAGGTGGGCTCGTTTTATTATTTGAAGCTGCTCTACAAGATCAAACCGGAAGAGCGCGCGCTGCCGTCGGAGGTGGAGATCCGCTCGCGGCGCGAAGGCGAGCGGGTGACGGCCTTGCGCCAGGCCCTGGGCGAAGACGCGGGCGGCGAATGGAAAGGCCTGGCCCGGCGCCTGATGGGCGCCGTCGACAGCGAACGGCTGATCGCCGCGTTGCTGGCCCGATCGTTCGCCGCGCTGGAAGGAATGCCTGCCGCCCCCGCTCCGCGCCCGGCCCCGCTGGCGTCGGTGCCGGCGGCGCTGGTCGCGTCGGTCTCATCGAGCGCGCCGCCAGTTGCCCGCGACAGCGAGCGCGACCGCGAGCCGCGCGGTTTTCGCGACCGCGGCGATCGCCCGCCGCGCGATCGTGACGGCCGCCGCGAAGGACGCGAGCCGCGCCGCGATCGTCCGGAGCGGACCGATCGACCCGAGCGCACCGAACGAGCCGAGCGCTCCGAGCGCCCACCTGAGCGCAGCGCGCGCGGTCCGCGCAGCGAACGCGGCTTCCGACCCGAAGCCACTGCCCCACGCGCGCCCGCCGCTCCCGCCGAACGCGAATTCTGGGAGGTATGGAGCGACGAAAAGGCCGCCCAGGCCGCCGCGGAAGGTCTGCCCACGGATCGCGACGGCGAAGCCCCCGTCCTGGAGCGCACCGTCGAGGCGCCGGCTGTTGCCCGCAGCGTCGGCTTTTCCCCCGTTGATCGTAACGCCGGCACTGCCGGCGAGCGCGAGGCGGGCAGCACCGGTGATCGCAATGGCCGCTCCGACGCCGCCGAGACCACGACGGTCGACGAGAACGTGGCCCGGCTTTATCTGAACCTCGGCCGTAAGGACGGCGCCGCCGAAAGCGAGATCAAAAACCTGCTGGCCAGCCACGCCGGCGTGTCCAGCGTGCTGGGCATGGACGTGATGAACACCCACACCTATATCAACGTCCCCGTCGCCGACGCCGACCGCATCTGCGCCGCCCTCACCGGCCGCGAGCTCGGCTCCCGCGAGCTGGTGTGCGAACGCGCGAAGCCCCGCCGCAGATAGATTTCACCGCCGTTGCCGACCAGCGGCGGCGTCAGATGACCGTCTCGCAATTCCAGACCAGCGCGCTGCCGGCGTCCGCACCCGACATGGGCTTGCACTCGCAGAAGCTGTGGTTCCCGGGATAGTCGCAGGTCTGGTTTGCGTTCGAGCAACTCGGGAAGACGAAGACCCCACCTTGAACGGTGGGGCTCGGCTCCTGTGCCGGGCAAGCGCCGCCGTCAACGGTTCCACCGCTGGCGCCGCCGGTTCCGCCGCCGCTGGTTCCGCCCGAGCCGCCGCCGTTGGTGTCGCTGGCGCCTCCGTCGGGAGTCGTTCCGTTGCCACCACTCGTGGCGCCGCAAGCCATCGCCTGACTGGGCAGGGTGGTGATGAACGAATTCAGATCGGTCCGACAACGGGCGGCCACCGCTTGCTGCTGGCTGCCGCTGGCGGCGACACACCCGCCGGCACTGTTGCAGCCGTCCAGCGCCACCAGCAAGCAGCAGTGGTCCAGCATCTCGCAGTCCGCGCAGGGATCGGCGCTGCCGCCTGCCCCGCCCATGGCGGCGCCGCCCGACCCGCCGGTCGCCGCCGAACCGCCGGAGCCGTTGCCACCACTGCCGCCGTCCGCTCCCTGGTTGCTCCCCACCGTCGACGTCCCGCATGCGCAAAGGAAGACCGTCACCGCCAACGAACCAAAGGAAAATAGCCGGGCCACTTGCTTGCCGCCGTGTTTTGGGTTCATCCCGTGGTTAGAGCCAGCCGAAAGGCGTTCCTTCATCGCATCGTCCTCGTCGCCTGTCCTTCCGTGCGACAGCGTCGGCTTTCATGATATGCGATGCGCCTGGGGGATGGATGACGGCAGCGGCGTCGCCAAAGATGCGGTCGTGAACCTATCGCTGATCTTGGTCGGGGCGGCGATTGCAACTGCGCAGCTGGCCCAGGCAACGGTGTCGTCAGCCGCGTTGGATCCCGTCGCGGTCGAAGGCGACGACGGGTGTCCGGACCGAGCGCAGGTGCAGGCGCTGGTGAACGAACGACTGGCTGCGAATGATGGGCCTCGGGTGACATCCGGTTGGCGGTTGCACCTCGACACCAGAAAGCCGGCGACGCCGTCTTTGCCGGTGGTCGTCACCGGCACACTGCTGGATCGCGCCGGAGCCGCCCACGAAAGCAAGGAGCTGACCGTCGCCGCCACCGACTGTGACGCCGCGGCGTTGATTTTCGCGTCGATGGTCGAGCGTTTTTTCCGCGGTCTCGGTTGGTCGTCGAATGCTCCCCTGCCGGCCCCGGCGGTCAGCAGCGTCGTGCCGCCGTCCCTGCCCTCACCCCCGCGCTGGGCGTTCGGGATTGATCTTTCGGGCGGCGGAGCGGCGCTGGTCGGGGGCGGGGCATCGGCGCACGCGGTCGTCGGGGCCGCCGCCACCGCGACCATCAGAGACGTGGGCCGGCTCCGGCTGGACATACTGGGGGGATGGCCACCTCGTCATCGATCGGAAGCGCTCAGCGACGGTGCCAGCGCCAGCCAAGACTCCTGGCCTCTCCGCACCGCGCTGGTCTTTTCGGGTGCCAGGCGAACGGTCGCCTGGCAGGCCGGCATCGACGCGCTGGTCACCGTCGACCGGGCCAACTCCGGCGGTGTGGTGCACCCCGGGACCAACCATCGATTGACCCTGGCAGCGGGATTGACCACCGGCATCATCATCGCCTGGGGCGCCCATTGGTCATTGCTGGGCGAAGTTGCGGTAGACCGCCACGCCGCGGGGACGCGGTTCGTGATTCCGGGCGACGCACCGCCGCAGACGATCATCCTCGAACCGCCGTCTTGGACGGCACTGTTCGCCGCCCGCGCCGTATATTCGTTCGGGCAGTGAAGGTCGCCGGCCGCGCGGGCTCTAATCTCGCTGGCCAGCCTTCGAAAGGCGAACAAGTGTCCTCCCTCGTGAGCGCCCTTATCCATGCCGCCCCCATCATCGACCGCTGCATCGCGGGGGACGAGGCGGCGTGGCGCGAACTGCACCGCGAGTACTACCCGCAGGTCGGGCGTTTTCTCCGACGCCTGGGAGTTCCAGCGAACGAGACCGACGATCTGTCCCAGGACGTGTTCGCCCAGGTGGTGCGGTACCTGCCGCGATTCGAAGGCCGCGCCGACTTTCGCACCTGGCTGTTCAAGCTGTGCATCAGCCAGGTCAACCGGCGCCGACGCTTTCGCTGGCCGGCGCTGCTTCGCCTGGGCCGCGCGCAACCCGAATCTGATCGCCGGCTGGTCTCCATCGACGGCCGCCTGGAGGCCCTGGCCGGACCGGCCCTGCCCGAATTCAGTCAGGTCGAAATGGCCCGGCGCGCCCGGCTGGCCCTGCAGCACATGAAACCGGCGCACCGCGCGGTGCTGGTGCTCTTCGAGCTCGAGGGCATGACCGGCGAAGAGATCGCGCGCGTGGTTGGTGCGCCCGTCGCCACGGTCTGGCGCCGGCTGTCTTACGCGCGCCGCGAGTTCGAGCAATGGATCAACGAAGGCCCCTTTCACCCACCCATCGGAGAGCGACCATGAGCGAACGGCGGTCGACGGCCGCCGGGCGGGATCAGCCTGCGCGCTGGCTGGACACCGGTGGCCTGCCGGCGCGCGCCCTGGAGGCGTTCGACGCCAAGACCGAGATCGCCGACGGCGACGAAGATCGGGCCTGGCGCCGCCTGCGCCAGCAGCGGCGCGTGGCAATAGACCCGACGCCTCGACCGAGCAAAATACCCCGCTTTCTGGCCGGAGGTCTCGCCACGGCAGGGTTGATCATCGCGGTGGCCCTGCTGACGGCTGGACAGAACCGCCGATTGCCGCAAAAGCGAACCACGGTTGCGGCGCCGGAGAGCGCACCAACCAAACCAATCTCCGTCGACAAAAGCGCAACCACACCGGCAGTGGTGCCGGCAATCGCGGTGACCGGCGCGCCGCCTGTCTCGCTGGAGTTGTCGAACGTGCGTCGGCCACTGCCGGCCGATCCGGTGCGGTTAGGCGAGCACATCGCGGTGATAACCGCGCCAGGAACCAGGGCCGCTGCCTGGGTCGACCGCGCCGGTCAGCAGCACGTCGAGCTCACCAGCGGCGTCGTCGAGCTGATCCTGAGCGGCGGCAAACATCCCGTCTTGGTCGTCGACGCTGGCGAATATCGCTTCCGCGATCGAGGGACGGTCTTCGAGGTTGGCCGGACGGGCCTGGCTGTCTGGCTGCACGTCAAAGCTGGCGCGGTCGGCGTGAGCAAGGGCCGTCGCGTGTTGGCGGTGATTCGCGCCAACCACCGTTGGTCCGCCGGCGGTGCGAACGCGGCGTCCGACCCGCCGGCGCGCCCAAGTCCTTCGCACGCCCCGACGCCGGCGTCGACGTCCGGCCCACAGGCCGCTTTGGAGGTGCCCGCGCCGTCAGATCTGAATCCGCCAGGGCCAGCGCCAGCCGTCGCCGGTCCCGAGACGCCGGCAGCGGCAACACCCATCGAACGGCGGCGGTCGCTGCCGGACTGTCGGGCGCTGGAACAGCAAGAGCGCGACGACGAAGCCCAGACCTGCCTGCGCGCGCTGGCCGAGGGAAACGACTTGAACGCCGAGATTGCGCTCTACGAGCTGGCGCGCGTACAAAAAGAAAGCCTGGGCGATCCCGCCGCCGCGCTGGCGACGCTGAGAAAACAGCGCCGTCGCTTCCCTGAAGGGGCTCTGCGTGACGAGACCGAGCTGACCACCATCGAGCTTTTGCCTCAGGTCGGACAGTATCGATCAGCTTTGGACCTGAGCGATTCGTTCTTGGCTCGCCATCCACGACACGAGCGCGCGGCCGAGTTGCACCTTCTGCGCGCCAACATCTTGCGCGAAGTCTTCGCCGATCATGCGGCCGCCGTGCGCGAATACCAGGAGATCGACGCCGGCGCCGGCGCACTCGCAGACGACGCCGCGTTCTTCCTGGCTGTCTCCCTGGAATCCGACGGACGCAGACAGGACGCCGCCGACGCCTATCGTCGCTACCTCAAGCGGGGAGCACCCGCCCACGCCGCCGTGGCACGCGCGCGTCTGGCCGCATTGGCGCCCTGAGCGATACCAGCGTGGCGCAGGCGGCCATTCCGGTTATTGCTACGCGGGGCCACTTCAATACATTCTGTGCCCATGAAACAGCCGACCGGTCTGCGAATCGCCGCGTTCTTACTCATCGCGGCCACTGTCTCGTGCGACAAGTCCAAGCCCGCGCTGGACAAGGCCCAGCAGGAGGTGAAAGAGGTTTCCTCCCAGCGCGACAACCTGAAGATGCAGCTCGATTTGTCGGAAGGGAAGCTGGCCGAAGCTCAGAAACGGATCGGCGAGCTCGAGGCCGCTGCCCAGGCCAGCGCTGCGGCAAGCGCGACCGCCGCGGCCAGCACGAAGGGAGCCAAGGGCAAAGGGGGGAAGACCGCGGCGAAGTCCAAGCGGTCACACAAGAAGCACCACTAGAGATCGGGCGGGCCCGCGGGAGCGGCTGACCCTCCCGCGCACGCTTCGCCGCCGCGCTGACTGGCGGCCAGCGTGCCGCAGCCGGCGCCGATGTCCTGGCCGCCGGAATACCGGCGCACCACCGGCGCGCCCAAGGCCGTCAGGGCGTCTCGAAACGCGGACAGTTCGTCCGCGGTCGGCGGCTGGTATTTGCCGGTGTCGTCGCTGACGTCGATGAGGTTGAGCTTCACCTTGATTCCAGACACCAGCGCGGCCAGATCGCGCGCGTGAGCCACGCTGGTGTTGCCGTCCGCGCCGCCGATGGCCACGTAGGCGATGGTCACGCGCTGGCCGCTGGCCTCGGCGTAGGCGCGAATGACGGCCATCAATTCGGGCAGCGGCCAGCGGCCTTCGATGGGCATCAGCGATCGACGCTGCAACGAGGTCGGCGCGCCCAGCGAGACGATCAAACGAAAGTGGTGGCCCTCGTCGGTGAAGCGCCGAATGGCCGGCACGATGCCGGCGGTGGAGATGGAAATGGCCTTGGCCGAAATGGCGCCGCCGGCCGGGTCGGAGAGCACGCGCGCGGCGCGAATGACGTTGTCGTAGTTAAGGAACGGTTCGCCCATTCCCATGAAGACCACGCCGCGGATCGGGTGGTCCGCTTCGGACGCCACCAGGCGCACCTGCGCCAAGATCTCCCAGGTCTGCAGGCTCCGGATACCGCCCAGGCGCCCGGTGGCGCAAAAGACACAGCCGAGCGCGCAGCCCACCTGCGAGCTGACACACAAGGTGTACTTGGCCGTCGGCAGCGCGGCCAGCGACGGGGCTTCGCCGCGGCGGCGGCGCTCTTTCAATTCGCGCGCGGCGGCCGGATCGGGCAGCGGGATGCGCACCGCCTCGATCACCCGATCGTCGGGCAAGCGAAACAGATATTTCATGAACCCGTCGGCGGCCCGACGGCGATCGACGATCTCCAGTTCGGGCCAGGCGGCTTGCGCGTTGATCGCCGCGGCGGACACCTTGGTCAAGCCGCGCACCGTCTGGCAGGTCAGGCTGGTCGCCCCGTCGCGGTGGACCACCGAAAACAGCCGCCGCCCGACGTCGGGCCCGACGCCCAGCGGCGCCAGCGACGCCTGCGTGCCGGCCAGATCCAGATTGCGCAGGTTCAACGTCATCGCACGGTCACCACCACCGAAGCGGCAGTTCTACGCCACGACCGCGAAATAGCGGAGGGCATTTTCGCCCAGCAGCTTGCCGAGCTGCGGCTGGCGCCAGCCGCGGCGCCACAAGATCTCGGTCAGGCGCGGCAGATCGGCGGCGTCGCGCAACCCGCGCGGCAAGACCATGAAGCCGTCGAAGTCCGAACCCAGGGCCACACAGTCCTCACCGCCGATCCGGGCCACATGCTCGATGTGGTCGGCGATGCGCTCGACGGTGCAGAACATGCCGCCCAGATACGGCGAGACGAAGATGACGCCGACGATGCCGCCCCTTTCGGCGATGGTGCGGATCTGATCGTCGTCCAGATTGCGCGCGTGTTCGTGCACCCCCGCCGCGCCCGAGTGCGACGAGAACACCGGCGCGCGCGAGGCCTCGACCATGTCCCAGAAGGTTTTCTTACTGGCGTGCGAGACGTCCATCAAGATGCTGGCGTCGTTGCACGCGCGCACCAGGGCCCGCCCGCGATCGGTCAAACCATGATCGCGCTCGACGGCGGTACGGCACGACGTTCCGCAGCCGCTGTCGCGTTCCCACAGCGGACCCAAGAACCGCACGCCGGCCTCCGCCAGACGGGCCACCCCGGCGTCGACGTCGTCGTCGATGGCGTAGCTGCCTTCCACGCCCAAAAACAGGGCGATCTTACCGGCGGCATGGGAGGCGCGGATGTCGCCGGCGCTGCGCGCCAGCACCAGATCGTTGGCGTGGTCGCTGGCCAGGGCGCGCGCGCAATCAAGCTGGCGCCAGAAACGCCGCCGCCCCGGGTCGACGCGGAAACCAGAGAACATCAAGCAGCCCAGCGCATCGATGCCGCCCTTGCGGATGCGCGGGATGTCGAGATCCATGCGCGCCGGGTTGTAGAACGTGGCCGGCCCGTGCGCGCGGCCAAAATCGTAAGGCAGGTGCGTCAGCTTGGTCAGCGCGTCGTTGTGCAGATCGACCACCAGCGCATCGGCGTGAGCTGCCGCCGCCTCGACGCTGACCTCGATGGGAAAACCACGCACGACGTCGACCGTGAACGCTAGGGGTTCGAGAACGGATCTTTCAATTCGGGCGGCGTGCTTGAGCGGGCGCGGCCGGGTTTGCCGTCAGCTTTTCCATCGGCTTTTCCGTCGTCGACCAGGCCGCCCAATGCCTTCACGGCGTCGGCGCTGCTGCGATGGTGCGGGCGGCCGCCGGCCGGCTTGCTGGCGCCCGCATTCGCGGCGGCCTCGGCGCCGGCCGCCGCTTCGGCGGCGTGAGCCGGCGCCGGCGGGGCGGGTGTCGGCGCGGCGACAGCGGGCGGAGGAGGAGCCGGCGGCGACCGCGTCGCGGCCGTCGCGGCGGGCGTGGTCGTCGGCTCCGGCGCGGCCACCGTCGGGTGCGAGCCGCGCGACGACACCACGGCGGCCACCGCCACGGCCGCCGCCAGAGCCAGCGCCACCACCACGCCGGCGATCAACTTGCCGCGCGCGCCGCCCGGCTCGGCCATTCGCCCCGGACGCTCGTCGAACTCGGTCTGGCTATCCGCGGCCGGCCCCGGCGCGCCGCCCAGAACCGCCGTGCGCGACGCCCGCGCGGCCGGGTTCGCCGCTGCCAGCTCGGGATATTTCAGGCTGGCGCGCGGCGGGTACGGCCCCGACGGTTCGAACCCGTCGCCGCCCACCGAGCCCAGGGCGCGATAAAACGCGTTCATGTCCTGCCAGCGCTTGTCGCGATCTTTTTCCAGCGCGCGCATGGCGATGGCCTCGACCTCTTCAGGAATGTCCAGGTCGGGCCGTCGCTGGCGCAGCGGAATCACCGGCTCCAGCATGTGCTTGGTCAGGATGCCCATGAACGTGTCGGCCACGAACGGCACTTGCCCGGTCAGCAGGTGATACATGATGCAGCCGACGGCGTAGATGTCGACGCGGTGATCGGGCGTCTGTCCCTGGGCCTGTTCGGGGGACATGTACTCGGGCGTTCCGAAGATCATCCCGGTCTGGGTCAGGCGCGGTCCGTCCTCGTCCAGGTTGACGACCTTGGCGATGCCGAAGTCCAGCACCTTCACGAAGTCCGGGTGGCCCTCGCGCTGGATCATGAAGATGTTCTCCGGCTTCATGTCGCGGTGGATGATGCCGTGGTCGTGCGCGGCGCGCAGCGCCTTGACGATCTGCATGAGGATGACCCGCGCCCGTTCCCACGGCATCGGACCGCTGGTCTTGATCAGCCGGCCCAGATCTTCGCCGTCGAGAAACTCCATCGCGATGTAGACCAACCCGTCCGGCGATTGGCCGAAGTCGGAGATGTCGATGACGTTCTCGTGGCCGATGCGCGAAGCGCTGCGCGCCTCTTGTAGGAACCGCGCCACCAGATCGGTACGCCGGGTAAGCTCGGGGAACAGAACCTTCAGCGCGACCTTCTTACCGATGACCGCGTGCTCGGCCTGGTAGACGACGCCCATGCCGCCCTCGCCCACTTTGCGAACGATCCGATAGCGATCGGAAAGGACGCGCCCCACCAAGGGATCGGCGTCAGGGGGACCGGGTTCTCCAACGGGCATATAAGAAGCAAGAATTTACCACGCGCGCGGCGCCTACTCCATGGCCCGGCAGAGGTCGGCGTACGGGTCGGACAGAGCAAAGTTCAGCAGCGCCAGCGCCTCGTCGTCGGCGGCGATGGCCGTCAGGGTCAGCGGGCGGCGGCCGCCCCGCGCGGCCAGGACGGCCGCCAGGCTGGCCGGCAGATCGCCCGCCGCCAGCAACCCGACCGCGTTGGCGCCGTCGCGCACCGCCGCCACCAGCGCCTGGAGATCGAAACCGGTGGCGCTCTCCAGGGCAAAGTGCATGACGTCCTGGCGCAGCTTCCGGGAAAGCAGCCTACCCACCCGCGCGACGCCGGCGGCGGCCGCCATCTCGGAGACCTGCGGGTGCTGAAAATCGTCGACGAATTGCCGCGCTACCCCGACCACCAGAGCCCCGGTCACCTCCAGCGGCTGGCGCAGCAACTGATCCAGGTGCGTGGCGCAAAGACGCAAGGTCCGGCCGGCGGCAAAGCGCACCGCCGCCGGACCGAGGTTGATGATCTCTGCGCCCAGCACCAGCGCAGGCGGCGTCCCCGGCTCGGCGATCAGCGCCGCCGCCGCGCGCGAATCGTCGGAACGTTTGACGTGCACGTCGAAGTCCCCGACGCCCAGCTGCGCCGCCACCGCATCGATGATGGCGCGCGCGGCGTGATCACGCGGCAGCCGATCGCCGCGTCCCAGATTGTGCGGCTTCAGATCGGGCGCCCCCTTCGCCAGCGACGGTCCCAGCAGGCGGAAAATGTTACGTACGCCGGGCAGCAGCGCGGGCGGAAATAACTGATCGTCGACCTCGCTGTCACCAAGCGCAGCCAGCGAGCGTCCTTGCGCCGGCGGCGCCGCCCAGCCGGCCACCGCTTCTCGCGCGTCGGCGTCGTCCGCCACCGCCGCCACCAGTTGAGCGGCCGCCGCCGCCGCCGCGGTCTTTCCGCGCCATTCCAGGATTGGCGCCGCCGTCCGCAGGGTCTCGACCGACAGACGTCCTTCGTGGATCTCGAACCGCAGCACCGACAGCGCGTGGTCCAGCAAAACGCGCCGTCCGGCAAAGTCGTGGGTTCGTTCCAGGTGGCGGGCCAGTTCGCCCAGCGCTTGCAGATCGCGGGGCGCTTCGTCGACGGCGCGACGAAAGTGGGCGCCGGCCTGGCGCGGATTGCCGGCCCGCTCCCACAGCTGGCCCAGGCGAACCAGATACGCCACGCGGCGGGCCCCGTCGTGTTCCAGCTCGACCAACCGTTCGGTCACCACCAGGGCATTCTTGTTTTCGCCTGCCGCCGTGTAGAGATCGGACAGCGCCTCCAGCGCTTCTCGGTTGGCGGCGTCAAGCTGCAAGAGCCGCCCGTACGCGCCGGCCGCCCGTTTGGCGTCGGGAAGCTGGTGCATGTAGATGCGGCCCAGGCGCAAAAAAATCTCACGCAGGCGCTCTGGCGCGCGTTCGCTGCGGGCCCGGCTGATGTACAGCTCTGCTGCTTCGGCGAAGGCGCCGTCTTCGTACTGCAGGTCGGCCAGACGCGACAGCGCCCGTCGGTGTTGCGGCTCCTTGTGCAGGATGGCCGCCAGCTCGGCGCGCGCCCCCGCCCGATCGCCCAGGCGCGCGGACAGGCGATCGGCCCGCGCCAGGCGCAGGGCGGTGATCTCGAACGGGTTGGTGGCCGCGGCGATGCGCGCCGCCAGTAGCTCGACCACGCGGGCGTCGTCGCCGGCTTCTTCCAGCACCACGCGCAGGCGAGCAAAGGCGTCCTGATTGTCGGGCGCGATGCTCAGCACCTGGCGCAGCAGGCTGACCGCGCGCGACGGATCGTCGGCCCCACGGGCCAGCACCACCCGCGCCGCGAACAACAGGGTCGCCGCCCGATACGCCGGCACCCGCAACAACGCCGCCTCGCGCTCGCACAGATCGACCACGTCACGCCACGACGGACTGTCGACCAGCAGCGAGCGCAGCCCGGCCAGCGCCGGCAGCGAGTGCGGATCGTGCGCCAGGGCCGCGCGCAGCAGCGTCTCCGCCTGCTCGACATGAGCGCGCGCCTGCAGCGCCAGCGCCGCGTCCACCAGCGCCGCCGCCGCCGAGCGCGGCGCCGACCGACCTTCGCCGCGGGCGATTCGCGTCGCCACCGCCTGCGCCGCCCCCACCACCTCGCCCGGCGTCGCGTCGGGTTGCGCCAGCGCCGCGTCCAGCGCGCGTAGCGCCGGCATCAATCCCGGCCCAGCGCCGCCCCGGCGGACCGAGGCCGCCGCAAACGCCTCGCGGATCAGGCGACCGCTGCGTTTGCCGTCGCGCCGGCCGTCGTCCAGCAGCGCAGCCAGATACAACGTCCCGGCGCCGGCGATCTCCTCGGTCGGCGGCTCGTTCTCCAGGCGATCGCAGAGCTCGCCCCAGCGCCCGGCCCGGGCGGCCTGCAGCCAGCCGTCGAAACGGGCGCTGACCGGACTTTCTTCATGGGTGTTCTCCAGGCGGGCCAGGCCGCGCTGGGCATCGCCGGCGAATTCGCTCGGCGCCAGCCGACGGAACAGCGCCAGCGCTTCCTCGCGCTCGCCCAGCTGTTCATGGGCCTCGGCCAGCAGCAAAGCGGCCGCGGCGCTGGACGCCGGATCGACCACCGACAGCAGCAATCGGGCCCGTTCGCTCTGCGACGGACCGGTGACGGCCAGCTGGCGCAGCACATCGCGGGCCGGCGGCCAGTCGGGGTGGCGCGCGCCCAACGTGCGCGCCAGCTCCAGCGCGCGCAGCCGGTTGCTGCCCTGGATCAGCCATTCCACCGCCTGCAACTGGGCCCGGCGCTGTTCGTCCGAATCGATCGATCCCTCACCATCACCAGGCGCGGTGGTCCCCAGCGTCCACAGCGCGGTGGCCACGGCGTCGGGGCGATGCGCGCCTTGCACCAGCAGCAAGGCCAGGGCGATCGGATGCTCGGGCGCCACCGCCAGCACCTTTTCCAGCGCTTCGCTGCGGCCATTGCGATCAGCGGCGGGAATGGCCAGCGCGCGTTCCAGCAGCGTCGCAGCGCGCGTGGCCACGTCGGCGTCGGCTTCGGTGCCGTCATCACCTTTGTCGTTGGAAAGCGCAATCGGCGACCTTGCCGGCGATCCGGCGGCGCTCAGCTCGGCGACGCGTTCGCCCCAGGCCGGACCCAGACCGCCGACCGCGCCGGTTTCCAATCCCGCTTCCAGCGCGCGCGCCGCGCCCGCGGCGTCGCCACCGGCCCAAGACGCCGCCGACCATTTCCAGAACGCCGGCACCGACGGCCAGACCCGGGCCACCTCCCGCCAAGCGTCGCTGGCCGGCCCGGCGGCTTGCGCCAGGGCCCACGACGCCGTGGCCACCCGCGCCGGATCGTGGGCGGCCCACAGCCGCAGAGCGAGGGCTCGCTGGTCGCCAGTGCTGCCGGCGGCCGTCGCCTCGGCCAGCAAGGCCAGCGGAACCGCGGCCGGCGATTCGCCCAGGGTGGTCTCGGCGATCGACAACGCCTGCGCTTCGTCGCCCGCGTTGGCCAGCGCGCGCGCTTGGCGCCAGGCCAGCGACGCGCGCGCGTCGGCGTCGCTGTCGGCGGCCACCGCGGCGACCAACGTCTCGGTCACCGCTCGATCGAAGACCCGCCCGCCCAGCGCCAGCTCCAGACGATCCCGGCGCAGCGACGGTGAATCGCCGGCTCCGGCGGCGGCGGCAAGAATCTGCGCCGCCCGCGCCTCGTCGCCGCGCCGGCGCGCCAACCGGGCGGCCCAGCGCGCCACCCCGCGCCCCAGCGCTGACGACGGCGGCAGCGCCGACAACAGCTCGTCCAGCGCTGCGGCGGCGCCGGGCTCGTCGTCGACGGACATCCGCGCCACGTCAGGCAGGCGACCAATCAGACCGGCGACGGTGGTGCCACCGAGGCGCGCGGCCACGAAACGCTGCTCGGCCGCGGTGCTGACGTCGCCGGCCACGGTGTGAAGGCGGGCCGCCGCCGTCAGCAGCGCGGCACCGAGCGTTCCGCCCACCGCGTACGCCGCTTGCTCCAGCGAGCCGGCAGCGGCCGCCGGATCGTCGCGACGGATGGCCAGCTCGGCTTCCGCCAGCCAGCGCGAAAGACCGGCGGGCATGGCGGCGGCCGCTTTTTCGCCGCGGGCCAGCGCCCACTCGGCCTGCACGGTTCGATAGAAGGTCCGCTCGTCGCCGCTGACCGCGTCCACCAGCCGGCCCAGCGCCACGAAAGCGCCGTCGCGATCGCCGCGCGCCTCCAGCAGGCGAAAGCGCGCCCGCCGGGCGGCCGCGTGGCCGGGCTGCAAGATCAGCGCATCGTCATACAGCCCCAGCGCATCGTCGCCATCCCCGGACCGTTCGGCGGCGCGCGCGGCGGCGACGGTCAGATCGGCTTGCTGAGCGGCGGTGTCGGCCACGCTCAGCTCGTCGATGAGCTGGCGCCCGAAGGTCTTCCAGTAGGCCGGTGACGCCGCCTCGGTGGGCGGCAGGGTTTCCGGGACGGCGACCACCTGGCGCAGATCGCCGCGCCAGGGCTCTTCGCCCATCTCCGGCAGCGGCTCGACGACCAGCGACACCGGGTCTTCCGGGGGAGGCTCGTCGGCAAACAGACTCGGCGGCGCCTCGATCGACCCCACCGACGCGACGATCGATTCGTAGATCCCTGACGGCGGGCCCTGGGCAAAGTCTTCGGCGGCCGCCTCGGCCAGCTGGGCTTCGCTGGCCACCATCGTGGTGGGCGTTTCGATGAAAGGGTTCTCCTCGCCCGGCGTGGCCCCTTCGGTGGCGATCGGCAGCCGGGCGTCCCATTCGGCCAGCGCCGATTCCCACTCGCGGTCGTCGACCGGGAACGGCGCGGGCGGCGCTTTGGGAGTTTTCGGCATTTTCGGATCGTCGGGATCGCTCATTGCTCGCTCCCGGCGGTTCCCGCTTCGGCGCGCAACTCCAGATACGCGCCGTCCAGGCCAAAGCGCACGAGGTCGATCGCCGCCTCGCTGGTCTGCAGCCAGGCGGCGTCCACCACGCCGCCTGGTCCGGCGGCCACCACCCGCGCCGCGGTGGCCACATCGCCGGCGATCACCAGGCCCAGACGGTCGGCCGTGCCCAGGACCGCGCGCCGCCAGGCCTCGACGTCGGTGGCTTCGAAGGCAAAGCGCGAGGCCTGCAGGGCCAGCGTTTTTCGATCCTTGCGCGCCAACGCCTTACCCAACCCTTTCACAACCGGCGCGAGCGCGGCCGCGTCGGCGTCCGTCGGCGGCGGCGCGCCCGCCAGCGCGCCAGCGGCCAGAAAAATATAGCGAAGGCCGTCGGTGGGCAGGCGATCCAGCACCGAAGCGCGCTGGCGCAAAAGAGACAGGGCCCGCCCGAACCGAAAACGGGCGCTGGCTCCGCCCAGCAGCGCGGCCCGATCGAAGATCAACGCCGGCTCCGGCAACTCGACGCAGGCCACCCTGGTGTCGCCGTCGGCGCTGGGCGATGGGCCTGAAGACGAAGCGGGCGGCGACGCCGCATAGAACGACAGCCCCTCGATGCCCAGCGCCGCCGCGGTGGCTTCCACCCAGTGCAGCCGCGGCTCATTCGCCGGCGCCAGCCGATTGGCCCGCGAAAGGCCCAGGCCGGCCAGCGCAGCGGCGTCGGGCCGATGCATTTCGGCGACGGCGTCCGCGATCAATAACCAGATCTCGGTGAAGAAACCCGCCGCCTGCGGCAACGCCAGCCGATCCCAAAACGCCGACGCCGAAAGCCCAGCCCCGAGCCGCCGACGCGGCGGCGGCGCCGCCAGCGGCTCGGCGATCTCGCCCAGCAAGGCCAGCGTCTGTTCGACCGGGGCCGCCGCGTCGTTGCCGGCGCCGTCGCGTTGAAGAAATTCGCGCAGGCGGTGCAGACGAGCGACGTCCAGCGGCCGGGCGGCCAGCGCCTGGCGCAGGTCGGCGATCTCCCGGGCGATGGCGCGCCAGCGGCCGGGCGCATCGCCCAGCGATTCATAAAGCGCCACCAGAAGACGCGCCCCCTCGCCCAGCGGATCCAGGTCGGCGGCCAACCGAAACGACTGCGCGGCCCCGCTTTGATCCAGCGCGTGATCGCGCAGCAGCGTCCCGATGCGGATGTACAGCTTCGCTTTCTCCTGCGGAACCGTGGTGGCCTGGTCCCACGCCCGCAGCGCCGCCAGCGCGCCCCGCCAGTCGCTGACCCGCAACAGGAGATCGACCAGGCGTTCGCGCGGGCGGGCGTCCGCGACCGAAGCGGCCGCCGCGTACCCCAGGATCTCCACCGCCCGGGCCGGCTCGTGCAGGGTCTCGTAGGCCGCCGCCAGATCCAGCCGCGCCTGCGCCGCGCGGTCCGGGTCGCGCGCCACCGCCAGGTAGCGCTCCAGCAATCCGACGGCGTCGGCCGGCGACGATTCGGCGATGGCCAGCGCCGCCAGCTCGCCCAGGGCTTCCTCGTGATATGGCACGATCTTCAAGATTCGCTTGAAGTCTTGTACGGCTTCTTCACGGTCCAGATGGAGCAGGCGATGGCGCGCCCGCTCCAGCAGCAGCGGCACGCGGGCCGGCTGTTCGTAGGGCAGCAACGACAGGCGATGGCCAAGCAAACGATCATAGTCGGCCGCCCGCGCCGGTCGATCCAGGGCGCCGGTCAGCAGGGTCGTCAGTCGGGCCGTCGCCGCTTCGTCGCCGGGGCGTTCGCCCAGCACGCAGAAGTAAAGCGACAGCGCCGCGTCGACGCGACCGGCCTGTTCGTAGAGGCGCGCGCCCTCGGCGAACAAGGCCGCCGCGCGCCCGCCCTTGGCCAGCGTCCCCAGGCGCGCCAGGGCGCGGGCCTGGCCCAGGGCATCGCCCGCGCTTTGAGCCAGCCGGCGCACGCCTTCGATGGCCTCGACGGATTCAGGGTCGCGGGCCAACACCCAGCCGTAAGCGTCCAGCGCCTCACCGGCGCGACCGCCCAGCTCGGCATCGACGGCCCGCTCGAGATCCAGCGCTGCGCCCAGCGTGCCGCCCGCCGCCGCCGCGCGCGCCGCCCGCGCCGCGCCCAGGCCCGACAGCGACGGTGCAGGCGGGAGCAGTGCCGGCAGATCGGTCAGTCCATGTTGCAGCGCCGACGCCTCCGGCAGCTCGCGCCAGGCCAACATCTGCACGCGCTGCGCGTCCACGGTCCCCCCGAGGCGCGCCCGCGCCGCCGCCCGCGCCAGCAACGCCGGCATGATCTGCGCGCGATCGTCGGACGCGCGACCAAGCGCCAGCAGCGCGTCGCCCACGGCGCGGGCGTCGTTGCCGCGCACGGCAGCCATCCACGCGCCCAGCGCCACGTCCGCAGCGTCGGCTTCAACCGCCGCGTCCGCCGCCGCGGTTCCGCTGGAGGCCAGCGCCGCCAGCGCTCCGCCCTCGCCGGCCGCCGCAGCCAACAGCTGACCTTCGCGGCGCGCGGCGCTGGCCAGCGCGGGATCGTCTGCCGATGCCGCAGCGACCGCGGCCAGCGACTCCACCAGCGCGTTCACCGTCGGCGCGGGCGCCGCCGCCGCGCACCGCAAAGCGCCCAGCGCCGCGTCCATCACCGGCGTTCCGGCGGCGCGCGCGGCCTCGGCATATCGATCGGCCGCCTCCGACCAGCGGCCCTGCGCTTCGATCGCTTCCGCCAGCGCCAGCGAGTCGTCCATCGTCGGAGACCGCCCCGGCGTTGGCTCCGTCAGGAGACGCGCCAGCCAGTCGGGGCGCTGGGCGGCGCGGGCCAGATCCAGGCTGAAGGCGCGGGCCAGGCGATCGCCGACCGCCCGCAACGGTTGCAGCGCCGCCAGCACGCCGTCGCCGCGACCGCCATCGGCGCACGCCACGCTCAGGCGAAAACGCAACGCCCGCGCCACGGCGCCGGCACCGCGCGCCTCGGCGGCGGCGATCTCGGCGGCCAGGGCTTCGGCGCGCGCTTGCCCCACTTGCCCTTCGGGGAACGCCGGACCGGCCAGCAGCGCCTCCAGGCCGGCCGCCGTTCGATCGCTGTCGTCGGCGGACAGCGCCTGCCGAAAAAGCGCCGCTGCCCGCCGCCGATCGTCGTCGACGCGCACGGTCCCCACCAACGCCCACGCCGCCTGCGCGCGCAGCGCCGCCGCCAGCGCCGGATCATCGGCGTCGACCGCGTCGCCAAGCGCGGTCAGTTCGTCGACCATCTCCCGATCGCCTCCGCCGCCCGCCGACGAATGCCCCGCCTCGATCAAGAATGCCAGGTCGATCAGGCGGGCCAAGGCGCGCACCCGCGCTGGGCCTGGCGGCGCTGTCGCCACCAGGCGGCGCTGGTGGGTCCGCGCCCGGGCCGGATCGCGAAGTTCGTCGCGGCACAGGACCACCAACGATTCCAGCAGGCCGCGCCGCCGGTCGTCGTCTTTGTTCGACATTTGATCCAGGCTGGCCAGCTCGGCCTCGAACACACCGGCCAGTTCGCCGCCGCGTCCGGCAGCGCGCAGCTTCTTGGTCAAAGCGACGATCGCCGGGCGATAGCCGGGCGCCAGGGCCAGCGCCTTGCGCATCAACGATTCGGCGCGATCGCCTTGCTCCAGCGCCCACTCGGCCAGCGCGGCGGCGCGCAGAAACGCTTGCGCGGCGCGCAGACCCGACAATCGCTCGCCGTCGCCTTCGAAGGCCGCCGCCAGCGTGGCCGCGTCGCCGGTGCGCGCGCGCAGCACGGCCTCGACGGCCGATACCCGCGGATCGGCCGCCGCCAGGTCGGGATGAACCTGTAACAGGGCCAGCGCGTCCGCCGGGCGCGCCTGTCGCGCCAGCACCTCGGCCTGACGAAGGACGATCTGCCGGCGCAACGGATTCGGCGCCCCGTCGACGGTCTCCGGGCAAAGATCGAAAACCTGCTCCAGCAGATCGCCGCGGTTCAGGTGATCAGCGATGTCGGCCATGGCGATGGCCAGCACCGGGTGCGTGGGGTGCAGGGCCAGCGCTTCGCGAAACGACGCGAAGGCCGCCAGCGGATCGTCCAGCTCGCCGCGAAACAGCCGGCCCTGTTCGCGCAACAGCGCCGCCACCAGCGCGGGGGGCGGCGGTTCTCCCGGCCCGGTCCGCCGCGCCAGATCGCCCAGCGCCGCCGCCCGCACGCGCGGATCGCGGGCCCGGGTCAGCGCCTCCAGTTGCTGCAACAAGGCTTCGCCGTCACCGACCGACGGCGAGGTCAGCGCGTCGCCGATGGTGCGCAGGGCGCGGCCTTCACCATCGTCGGCCGCCGCGCGCTGCGCCCGCGCCAGTGCCGCCGACACCGTCGCCTCCGACGACGACCCGCGCGCCAGCCGAGCCAATCCGTGCAGCGCCGTCTCGGTCGCCGCCGCGTCGCCGGTGCGCGCAGCCAGCAGCAGCAAGGCCAGCAACGCCGGCGGGTGATCGACGACCACCTCACCGGTTCCCGATCCGGTGGTCGATCGAGGCGCGGTCAGCGCCGCTCGATAACTGGCGTCGGCGTCGGCGTTGCGGCCCAGGTGATCTTCCAGGACCCGCCCACGTTCGACCCACAGATCAGCCTTGTCACCGAGCGGCAACGCCGGGTGCTGCAGCGCCCGATCGAGCAGCGCGACCAGCGCCAGCCAGTCGCCTTGCGCCGCCAGCAGCCGGCGCAAGGGGCCGAGCGGCGTCACGAACAACGGATCGGCGACGATCGCTTCCTGATAGCAGCGCACCGCTGCCGCCTCGCTGCCCGCCGCCGCCAGCCGTTCGCCCATGGCGTGCAGCAGCGGCGCCGTGCGGACACCTTCGCGCGGCGGGACCACGCTTTCGCCTCGATAAAGGTCGACGGCCGCCGCTGGCTCGGCGATCCACGGCGCGGGCTGTGGGCCGTATTCCGACGACAGCACAGCTCGCTCCGTCGAATCGGGAGCGATCACGATCGGCGCCGGGTCATCGCCGTCGGGGCTTCCTGATGGCATTCCGCTAGGGGAGATTGCGATCCGAGGATCACCCTGTCAAATGCCGCGTCCAAACGGTGATGCGCTGCCAGGCCCTTCGCCGTTGCGATGGGCCATGATAGAAACCGCCATCTGCCTCCGCTGATACCTTCCGCGAGGATCGTTCTGCCGAACCTTTTCGTCTATATCGACCTGCGCGAGGGTGCCCCCACGCCACCGTCGCTGTTCGCCCTGTCCGAGGCGCGCCGCGTAGCCCGGCACGCTGGCGCTACAGTATTTGCCGTGCTGCTGTGCGAGGCGCTGTCCCCGGAGACGCTGGCCGCGGTGGCGTCGCGCCTTGGTCGAGCGGGCGCAGACAAGGTGCTGCTGGGCGAGGCGGCGGGCTTCGGCGCGCCGGCGCTGGACGCCACCCACGGTCCGGCCTTGCATGCCATCGCCGAGCGCATCGCCCCCCTCATCGTGGTGTTCCCGACCGGCGGCCCGGGACCCGAGCTGGCAGCGCCGCTGGCCATGCGGTTGTCGGGCGTCTTTGGCGGCTGCAGCGATCTTTTGCTGTGCGCGGACGAAGGCCCGATGCCCGACGGCACCGGCCGGGTGGTGTTGCGACGGTGGCGCGGCACGCACGCCGGCTGCCGCCATCTGGATCCGGTGGAGATCGAACGGCCGGTGGTGGCCATCCTGGGCGCCTGCGGGGCCGCCGTCGAAAGCGGCGACGGCGAGGTCGAGGTGGAGATCGTCAGCTGCACGCCGCCCAATCAATCCGCTGTCATCGAGCTTTCGTCCGAGCCCGATCCATTCGCCGCGCTGGAGCTGTCCCGGACGCTGGTGATCGTGTCGCCCGATGCGCCACCGGGCACACTGGACGCCCTGGCGGCGGCGGCCACGCCAGAGCTGGCGGTGGTCGACGCGCGGACAGTGCGGCCGGCGGCGCTGGCCCATGCCGCGCCGCAGATGTTGCTGTTCGTGGGCGCCGAGGTGGCCTGGACGTTCGGCTCGCCGGGAATGCACGTGGGCGCCGTGACCGCCAAGGCGCAGGCGCCGGGCGCTGCGGTGGACGCGATCTGGATGACTGGCGGCGACCGCGGCGCGGACGTGGGCAAGGAGCTGGCGGCGGCACTGAGCGCGGCCGCCAGCACCAGCGCGGAACGGGCGTCGTCTTGAGGATCATCGTTTGCCTGCGCTCGGGCCTGCTGGAGATCGACAACCGCCGCTGCAACGATCCGCCGCTGGCGATGGCCCTGCCGCTCGGCGACGCGCACGAGATCATCGCCCTTTTGCCCGACACCGCCGGCCACGTCGATTCGCTGCACCGGGCCTTGGCCGCGGGCGCGACGCGCGCCGTGCGCTTGATTGACGACCAGATGAGCACGACCGACTATCACGGGCTTGGTCAGCTGCTGGCCAGCGCCGTGCGCGCGCTGGGTGGCGATCTGGTGCTGCTGGGTTCGCCGTTCGATGACGAGGGCCTGGGCGCCATGTCCGCCGCGCTGGCCAAGCACCTCGGCGTGGTGCACGTCGCCCGCGTCGAGGCGATGGCCGCCGGCACGACCGCCGGCGCGGTCGAGGTCACCGTGCGCGGCGGCGGCCGCAAGCGACTCCTGCGCGTGGCCGCGCCCGCCGTGCTGTCGGCGGTCGCCCCGCCGACCACCGACGTCGCCCTCCCCACCCGTGCCAGCGACGCGCCGCCGACGCCGGCGATCGAAACCCTGTCGCTGTCCGATCCCGAAGCTACCGTGGTTCGCCGCCGCACCGAACACCTGGGTCGTCCGGAGATCGCCTCGCGCCAAACCCAGATCGCCGATTCAGCGGCGGAGCTGATCGAGATCTTGACCAAGCGGCCGGCTTAGCCGAGCTCGCGGATCAGCTGTTCCAGCCGGGCGCGTTCGTTCAGCGACGGATCGTCCAGCACGCGCTCCAGCAGTTTTTCCAGCACCACGCCGATCTGGCGCCCGGGTCCGATGCCAAGGACGCGCATGACGTCCTGGCCGTTGACGACCAGGTCGGTGATCTTCAGCGCGGCGTCGGCGGCCGCCACTTCGCCGACGCGTCGGCGCAGCTCGCCGATCTCGATCGCCGGATCCTCGTCGAAGCCGCGGCCGGCGATGTCGCCCTCGCGCAAAGCGAACAGATCGTCGACGCCGCCCGGCCCCACCCGGCGCACGAAGCGGCGCACAGTGCCGTCGGTCCAATCCGGCGTGTAGAAGAACATGTGGTTGGCGACGATGGCCACCACCCGCTCGCGCTCGCTGGTCGACAATTTCAGGCGGCGGCAGATGGCGTCGGCCATCTCGGCGCCCACGTATTCGTGCTTGAAGAAGCTGAACTCGCCGGGCGCGCCCTCTCGCGGCTGGCGCGCGCGCGGCTTGCCCACGTCGTGTAGCAGCGCGCCCAGGCGCACGATGGCGTCGGCGCGCGTGTGGTCCACGACCGACAGCGTGTGGTGGTAGACGTCGAACTTGTGAAAGCGGTTCTGCACCACACCCACGCCCTCCAGAAGCTCGGGCACCACCTCGCCCAGCAATCCAGAGGTGCGCATCAGCTCCAACCCTCGCGATGGGAGCGGCGCGCCCAGCAGCTTCAAAAGCTCGTCGCGCAGGCGTTCGGCCGAGACCTTGCGGACCACCTCCAAGGTCAGCGGGATGGCGTCCAGCGTGGGCAGATCGATGTCGAAGCCCAGCTGCGCAGCCTGGCGGACGGCGCGCATCGGACGCAGCCCGTCCTCGCGAAAGCGGGCCAGCGGATCGCCCACCGCGCGCACCAGCTTGCGGCCAAGATCGCCCTGCCCGTCGAACGGATCGCTGAGCTGTCCGCTGACCGGATCGAAGCCGACGGCGTTCATGGTGAAGTCGCGACGGGCCAGATCGTCCGCCAGCGACGACACGAACGTCACCGACGACGGCCGCCGCCCGTCGACGTAGGCGCCCTCGCCTCGGAAAGTGGTGACCTCGACCGGCCGGCGCGGCGAGGCGTCGGTCAGCACGGTGACCGTGCCGTGTTGCAGGCCGGTGGGGATGGCGAAGCCGTGGCCGAACAGGGCCAGCACCGCTTCCGGCGGCGCGCTGGTGGCGACGTCGAAGTCGGCCGGCGGCCGGCCCAGCAGCAGATCGCGCACGCCGCCGCCCACCAGGTGCGCCTGATGACCGGCCGCCACCAGGCGGCGGCACAGCGCCAGCACGTCAGCGGGAATTTGCCCTGGATCAATCATCGTTGGCGCGGCGCTAGTCGCTGCCGCCGTCCAGCGCCGTCAGTGCCAAGGCGGCCGCGCTTTGCTCCGCCTCTTTCTTCGAACGGCCGCCGGCCCGACCATACTCGCGCCCGTCGAGAAAGATGGCCACCTGAAAGCGCTTGTCGTGATCAGGCCCGTCCTCACCGACCACTTGATACTGGGGCGTGGCCTGCAGCAACGCCTGCGACCGTTCCTGCAAGCGCGACTTGTAATCGGCGCGCGCGTTCTTCTCCGCTTCCTCGAGCGCCCGTCCGAACAGACGTTCGGCCACTCCGTGCGCAGCGGCGAATCCGCCGTCCAGATAGACCGCGCCGATCATCGCCTCCAAGGCATCCGACAGGATCGACGGCTTGCGGCGCCCGCCCGCCAGATCTTCGCCGCGACCGAGAAAGATCCACTGTCCGAGGCCCATCTCGTCGGCGGCCTTGGCCAGGGCGGCCTCGCTGACCACGGCGGCCCGGGTCTTGGACAGCTCGCCCTCCGAACGCAACGGAAACCGTTTCATCAGAAGATCGCTCACCACCAAAGCCAGCACGGCGTCGCCGAGAAATTCCAGCCGTTCGTTGTCGGTGCGCCCAGGCTCGTGCTTTTCGTTCAGCCAGGATTTGTGGGTCAACGCCGATTCGCACAGCGCCCGATCGACGAACCGATAGCCAAGCTGGCGCTCCAGCGCGGCGTACCCGTGGTCATCGGACGGCAAGTCCATCGATCTATTTGTACCACCGCCCGCTGACGACAGCGCGGGGCGATGACGCCGCGATCGATCAGCGCGGGTCTTCGATCCAGCCGCCGCCCAGCACGCGATCGCCGTCGTAGAAGACCGCGGCCTGTCCCGGTGCCACGCCGATGGCGGGCGCGTCCAGCAGGACGGTGACGGCAGCGGGCGCGTCGGCGGCGGGCGAGATCCAGGCCGGGGCGGCGGCGGCGTGGTGGCGGATCTGCACCTCGCAGCGACGGCGGGCGACGGTGGTGGCGGCGGCGTCCAGCCAGCGCACGTCGGCGACCTGCAGGCCCTGGCGGCCCAGGCTTTCGCGCGGACCGACGACGACGTCGCCCGTCGACGGCTCGACCCGCAGGACAAAGCGGCGGTTGCCGTCGACGCCGGGCAAGCCCTTGCGCTGACCGACGGTGAACCGGTGCGTGCCGTCGTGGGCGCCGAGGCGCGCGCCGCTTTCGTCGCGGATGACGCCGGCCGGGCCGGCGCCGCCGCGGGCTTCGACGAACGCCTTGTGGTCGCCGTCGGCGATGAAACAGATCTGCTGCGAATCAGGCTTGTCGGCGTTGGGCAAGCCGGCGCGCCGGGCCACCGCGCGCACCTCGGCCTTGGTCATGGCTCCCAGCGGAAAGCGCACCCGGGCGAAGATCTCGGGACGCACGCCGAACAGAAAGTACGACTGGTCTTTCTGGCGATCGACGGCGCGCAAAAGATACGGCGCGGTTGGTCCGTCGTCTCCGATCACCAGCCGCGCGTAGTGCCCGGTGGCCAGCGCGGCCGCGCCCACGGATTCGGCGAAGGCCAGCAGCGGCCCGAATTTCAGGCGTTCATTGCAGCGCACGCACGGGTTGGGCGTGCGGCCGATGCGATGCTGGTCCACGAAGTCGTCGATCACCGCGCGCCGGAAGGCCTGCGTCTCGTCGAGCACATAGTGCGGGAAGCCCAGCGCGGCGGCGGTGGCGCGGGCGTCGGCGATGTCGCGCGGGCTGCAGCAGCGCCCGCCCACGCTGGCCGACGTACCGGAGGCGTCGTACAGCTTCAGCGTCACGCCCACCACCTCGACGCCCGATTCGACCAGCAGCGCCGCCGCCGTCGACGAATCCACGCCGCCCGACATCGCCACCACCACCCGTTCGCGCCCGGCGCCGGTGATGCGCGGCGCCGATGCATCCGCGTCGCCGCGCAGCCGGGCAACAATCCCCGGCAAGCAACCGAGCAAGCGATCGATGTCGGCCTCAGTCGTCGTCCGACCGAGGCTGATGCGCACCGCTTCGCCGGCTTGGCCCGGCGACAGTCCCAGGGCCAGCAGCACCGCCGACGGTGACAGCGATCCCGACGTGCACGCCGCGCCGGTGGAGACGCTGATGTCCGCGAGATCCAGATTGATCGCCACCAGCTGCCCGCTGGCGCCGCGAAAGGCCACGTTGGTCGTGCCCGGCACGCGGTGCTCTCCGTCGCCGTGCAGGCGCGCGCCATCGATGGTCAGCAGCGCCGCCTCCAATCGATCGCCGAGGCGCCTCAGGCGCGCCGTGGTGGCGTCCTGCTCAGCAGCGGCCAGCGCCGCGGCGACGCCGAAACCGACGATGGCCGCGACATTTTCCGTACCGGGCCGGCGTTCGTGTTCCTGGTGGCCGCCGGCCAGCACCGGGTGCAGCGCCACCCCGCGCCGCACGAACAGCGCACCCGCCCCCTTCGGCCCGCCGATCTTGTGCGCCGACACCGTCGCCGCGTCGACGCCGGCCGCTGCCACATCGAAGGCGATCTTCCCGGCCGCGGCCACGGCGTCGCAATGAAACCGTGCCCCGCCGGCGCGGGCGATCGCCGCCAGCGCCGCCACATCGTAGCGATTACCGAGCTCGTGATTCGCCGCCGCCAGCGTCACCAGCACGGTGTCTGGCCGCAGCGCCGCCTGCAGCGCCGCCGGATCAATCCCCCCGCGACTGTTGACCGGCAACAGCGTCACGACGAACCCTTCGCGCCCGAGCTCGGCCAGCGCGCCCAGCACCGCCGGATGCTCCAGCGGCGATGAGATAACGTGACCGCCGCTGATCTTCCGCCGCTGGCGCTCGGCCAGGGCCAGGCCGCGCACCGCCAGGTTGTCGCCTTCGGTGCCGCCCGAGACGAACACGATCTCGTCGGCGCCCGCGCCCAGCCACGCCGCCACCGCCGCCCGTGCGCCTTCGATCGCCGCGCGCGCCTGGCGGCCGGCCGCGTGCGTGCTGGACGGGTTGCCGATCACATCGCGCAGGACATCGCTCATGGCGGCCACCACCTCGGCGCGGATGGGCGTGGTGGCGTTATGGTCGAGATATGTGGGCATGGCGTGCAGCCTCCGCGGCGGCGAAGTCTAGCTCAGACTGCCGTCCGAACCGCCGCCAAACGCCCGCGCGCCCGAAGCCCCTAGTTCGAAGGCAGGCTGCCTTCGTCCCGAGCCGGGAAGGCGGCGTCGATGGCGGCCAGGTCTTGCGGGTCAAGGCGCAACATCAGCGCGCCGGCGTTGTCCTCGGCGTGAGGAGCGCTGGACGTCTTCGGGATGGCGAACACCGATGGCTCGCGGGTGAGGAAGGCCAGCGCGACCTGATGGGCGGTGGCGCCGTGGCGGGCGGCGACAGCGTCCAAGACCTGACGGCCCGGCGTTTTTGGCTCCGGAAAATCACCTTGCCCAAACGGGCTGTAGGCGACGACGGCGATCCCGCGCTGGGCGCAATACGCTCCGAGCCCGGTGTCGATGTGGCGCTGTCCAAGATGGTAAAGGACCTGGTTGCAGGCGATCGGCGTTCCGCCCAGCAGCACCTCGGCTTCTTTCAGATCGTCGAGGTCGAAATTCGAAACGCCCAATGCCCGGATCTTCCCTTGTTGCAGCAGCGCTTGCATCGCGCCCAAGGTCTCGGCCAGTGGCACCGAGCCACGCCAGTGCAAAAGATAGACGTCCAGATGATCGACACCGAGGCGACGCAGGCTGGCCTCGCAGGCACGGATGGTCCCGGCGCGGGTGGCGTTCTGCGGAAGCACCTTGCTGACCAAAAATAGCTGGTCACGCTGGATGCCGCGGATGGCTTCGCCGATCATCTCTTCGCTGCCGTACATCTCGGCTGTGTCGATGTGGGTCATCCCGCGGGCGATCCCCGCCCGCAAGGCGGCAACCTCGCGACTGCGATCGCCGGCAGCTCCCATCTTCCAGGTGCCTTGTCCAATCACCGGCACCTCGTCCGGCAGCGGACCGAACGGTCGGCGGATGATCGCTTTGGTGATCTTGGGATCGCTGGCCATGAACGCACCTCCGATCGTGCGCCGCAAAGATAGCGCGCGTCCGCCTGGGCGGCGATAGGCTACCGGACGCCGCTGGCGCAAGGCCTGTTGACGACCAAGTAGGAAGTCGGGTTGCCCCGGGACCACCAGGTATCAACGCAGTGACAGGACCCGCCCCTGCGATCAGGTCTTGGGCGTGAGCTTCAGCTTTTGTTCGATGGTGACGGCAGTGCCCGAGAAAGTGGGAAACTTCCAGTGGGATGCCGTGGTGCGGAAGCAGTCCGTCAGGCCGCGATCCACGCTGGGCGCCACGTCGACGGCTTCCACGTCGCCCGTCGGCTTGACGGTGATTCCCAGGGTCAAGGCCAACCCGGACTGCATCTGCAGCGCGGCGTTTTTCTTCAGCGCCCGTTCGTAACAGGCCTGCATGGCGGTCGCCCCCTGCATGACGATCTTGCTCGCCATCTTTGGATCCAGCGTCGGCTGCACCTCGCCTGACCGGTTGATCGCACCACTGCCACGGCGGCTGGCCACGAGCTCGATGATGTCGGGATCGGTCAAGGCAAACTTGGTCGGGTTGGCCACCGCGTCGGCCACCTTGCGCTTGAGGTTGGCGATCTCATTTTTGGCCATGGCCAGATCTTTTTGGCAGGCCAGAACCTTCTCGTTGGATTCCATCAGCCGCTGGGTCAATCCCTCGTCGGACTTGGAACAGCTTCCGGCCAGCAACCCCACCACCACCAAAGCTAAGCGCCGAACGGCTTTTGACATGATGGGACGATTGTTTTCATGGCCCTGGTTCGGGCGCAAGAAGTTCTTCGGGGCCGGGCGCGCCCGCGATGCCTATTCGTCCTTGACCGGAAGTCGATTGAGGAACGGCCGCACCACCATCCCGCCGGTGAGGTGGCGGTCGATCACCCGCTGCAGATCGGCGGCCGTCATCCGGTTGTAAAGCACCGCCGACGGTGTGTCCGTGCCCGGCCATCCGCCTTGCGCGGCCAGCTCGTCGGTGTCGCAAACCAAGATATTGGGCCCGCGCAGACAATGCCCGAAACAGGTCTCCTGTCCGACCGTGATCTGCTGGCCCAGGCCCCGCTCGGTGACGGATTTTTGCAGCGTCTCGAACAGGGCGATGCCGCCGCGTTTCTCCCCGCAGGTGGGACCGCGGCACACCAGCACCGTCAGGCGACGCGGCGGCGAGCCGGTCATTATTCCTTGGCGGGCGGCTTGTCCGTCGCCGGGTCGGCCTTCTCGGGCTTCTCGGTCTTTTCGGCTTTGTCGGCGTCCTCGGTCTCGGCCAGTTGGCGTTTCAACGCCAAGCGCAGCGGCTCCAGCGTCAGCGGATCGTCGGCCATGGTGGTCAGAAGCGGCCGGTCGGCGGCGCCCCCGAGGGTCAGAATCGCCTCCGCCACCGACGCCAGCGGCGCCGGATCGCCTTCGTACGAGGGATCGGCGCGGTAAAGGGACAGGAACGCGCGCAGGGCGGGCAGCCCTTCCGTCGCGCCCATCGCCGCCAGGGCTCGGCTGATCTCCGCCGCTGTCGGCGGATCGGTGTCGGGCAGGCGCAGGTGATCGATCAGGGCCGGCGCCAGCGGCCGCGCTTTCATCACCGCCGCCGCGTGGGCCAGAGTGCCGACCGATTGGGCGTGGCGATCCTCGGCATAGTCGGTGTGCACCTTCAGTGCCGCGATGTACTGCTCGGTGGCTGAATCGTCACGGCGCTGCACCAGCGCGTCCGCGGCCTTCTGATAGGCGTCGGCCGGCAGGCCTTCTTTCTGCCCGACCTTCAGCAGATCAGCGGTCACGGCGGATCCGGGCAGCTTGGCCATCTGTTCGATGGCGAACACCTTCACGTCGGAGAAGCGCCGATCGGGATCCCACACGATCGACGACAACACGCCGGCCAGCGTGGTCGGCTCGCCGGCGCCGGCCCCGCCACCTGGCGAGAAGCCCTCGGCGTCGAACGTCGTTCCGCGCACGATCAGCGACGATCCAGGCAGGCGCGCGCTGTAAATCTTCTGGCCGCTGACGGCGTCCAGCGCGCCGAACTCGCCCTCGGCGGTGACGTAGACGATGGCGGCCCCGGTGTGGTCGGAAGAGACGGCGTCGACGCGGGGCTGGTTGTAGGCCCAGCGCAGCTCGCCGGTGGTGGCGTCCAGTCCGAAGAAGAAGCGGTAGTTGTGCACCGCCACCATTCCGCTGCGAAACCGCGCCTTGTCTCCGTCGGGCGAAAGGCGCCACAAGATGCGATTGCGATCGATGGCCGAGTAGTCGCTCTGCTCGGGCCGGTACATGTCGAAGTGATAGAAGGGCCGCACGAACTTCGGCAGCGTGGCTTGCACATACCCGGGCGACTGGCGTGACCCGCTGGCGGTGGACGATTCAACCAGGAAGACGCCGCGCGAACCGAAGACGAATCCCTCGGGCAAAGCGCGCACGAAGGTGGCCGCCTCTTGGTTGGACAACACCTGCGCCAGGATGGAGCCGTCTTTCCCGTCGAGGAGGGTCACGTACTGCGTCTGCACCAGCACCGCCACCAGCCCGCCGCGCGCCGCCGGCGCACCCACGTTGCCGCTGGTGAAGTCGCGCTGCCAGCGCTGGCCACCGGACCGGGCCTCCAGGCCCAAGACCGCCGCGTGTCCGCTGTGCGGCTCGGCGCCGCCCACCTGGATGGCCAGCACCACCAGCGCGTCGTCGACGGCGTAGCCCAGCAGATGCTCGTCGGCGGCCAGCGGTCGTTCCCACAGCACCGCGCCGCTGGTGAGGTCGCGCCCGACCACGCCACCGCCGCGGCGGGCGTGGACGATCACGTCGCTGCCCACCTCGACCCGCCCGGCCAGATCAGCGGCTTGATTCCAAAGCTCGGACTTGGTCACCAGATCAAACGCCGCCAGCCGCGCGCCGCCGACGCCGTTCAAGGCGACGAAGGCCAGCGCATGCCCGGTGCGGTTCACCGGGCCGGGCGCCGGCGGCCGCGACTGGGCCAGCGCCGATGTCACGTCCGCGGCGTTGCCCGCCCGATCGGTGGATTCGGTCGTCGCGCAACCCGCGGCCGCTGCCACCACGCCGATCATCGTCAACAGCGGCGACCAGCGACGAAAAGACCAAGGCGCTTTCATTTCACGTTCCCGCGTTCGTCGACCAGTTTCTGCGCCTCGCGCCGCGACTGCCGGTCTTCCTTCGCCGGCACCATCGCCAGGTATTCCACCAGCGCCGTCGTCGCGCTGGCCCCTTGCAGCTGGCCAAGCTGGCGCACCACCTCGACGCGCATCTTGTCGGCGACGTCATCGCGTTTGATGTATTCGCCAAGCGTGGTGGCCAGGACGCCGTCGTCGATACCGCCCTGAAGCTCGGCCACTTTAGGAATCAGATCCGGCGTGGCCAGGGCGCCCAGCGGTCCGGCGGCGCCCGCGTCGTTGCGTTTCACCAGCATCATCAACCGCGTCGTCGCCTGCTTGTCATGACGGGCGGCCAATCCCTCAGCCGCCGCCGCCCGCACCGGCGCCGCCGCATCACCCAGGCGCTCCATCAAGATCGCCGAGACCCGACGATCAGAAAGCATCGCCAGCGCCTTCACCGCGCGCGCCCGCAGCTCGTTGTTGCGGTGGCCGGCGTACAGGGCCAGCACGTCGAAGGCTTTCGGAGCGCCCCACGGCCCGAGGCCATCCAGCGCCACCTGCGCCCGCGCCGGCGTGGTCCCCGCCAAAAGCGTGGTCACCAGCACGTCGATCGCCGGCGCGCTGCCCGATTCACCTAGCTGCTTGGCCGCCGCCACCGCGGCGTCGTCGTCGGCGCCGCGCAGATCGGCGCGCAATTTCTCCAGCGTCGCTGCCGGCAACGTCTTCACCTTGAGCGCCGCCGCCGCACGACCACGCTCCGCCGCGCGCGCCGGCGTCCACGCAAGCAATCCAACCAGGAAAACCAGAGCCGCGATTCTCACGAGACGTTGTTGATAACGCCTCCCACCGCCAGCGTCAAACAACCCTCAACCGCCCGGCCCGGGGGCGTTTACTTCGCCTTGGTCTCCTCGTCGGAGAACTCGACCTTGCCGCTGTAGTTGGCGCCCTTGCCCAAGAGCCAGAACGTCGTCGAGGCGATCACCCGGTGGCCCGACTCGACGGTCATGGAATAGTGATGGCGCACGTCGAACTCGGGCTTGGCCAGCTGGATGCTGGAGCCGAAGATGCGCGAACCCTTCTCGCGCGTGTACTGCGGATCGCCGGCCACGTATTTGTGATCGCCGCCGGTGATGTCGAAGAACTTTACCTGGATCTCGCTGTCGTTCAGCGGCTGGGCGAAAAACGCGATGTACTCCAGATCCCAGGTGCCCTGGTCGGCGCCCTTCTCTTCGGTCGGCCAGATCTTCTCGATCTTCGCGTTCTTCAGCTCGTTGATGAACGCCGCCTGCGACGAAAAATGCATCGGCAGGCGCTTCTTGGTGATGATGATCTTCCCCTTGAAAACTTCCTCGGGCCCACCGGCCCGCGCCGCGCCAGCGACGACAAGCCCCAGGCACACCGTCGCGATCAACAAAACTCGCTTGTGCATGGCGGGCAGTTTAAACCGAAGCCCGACGGCGCTCAGCGCTTTTTCTTGCCCGACTTGTCGCCGACCGCCTTACCGTTGGCGCTGCCGTGGCCGTCGCCGGCGGCAAACAAGGTCTCCAGGCGGGCCACGGCCGCCGGTTCCAACGGCGATTTCAAGCGGGCCAAGCGCAGCACGTCACGCCCGATCAGGCGGTACAAATCCAGCATTTCGGGCGCTTTCGTTTCCAAGATACGGAGGTGCTGTTCAACGGACGACACATCGCCGCGCTCGACCGGGCCGGTCAATGCCCCCGGCAGCCCCAGGTGCGCCAGGTTGTGTACCACGCTGGACAAAAGCGGGATCAGGGCCGGAAGGGCCTGCGCCTGGGGCACGCCGGCCTTGACCAGCAGCCCCTGCGCCATGTCAGCCAGCGCCACCACGTAGTTCGCCGCGATCACCGCGCCCACGTGATAAAGCGGCATGTTCTCCGCGGTCAGATAGACCGCGTGCGCGCCCAGGGCCCGCACCAGGCGGCCGGCCACTGCCTTGGCCGGCTCGTCGCCCTCGATGCCGAAGGCGATGTTGCGGATCTGCTCGACGGCGACGTGCGGATCGGCGAACGACACCAGCGTGTGCAGCGTGCCCACCGCGCGCACGTGCGGGCGGCAGGCAGCCAGGATCTGCGCCGAAGCGTTGGCGCCCGAGGTGTGCAGCACCACCTGATCTCGGCGCAGGCGCTTCTCGCGCACCAGCCGTTCGGCCACCTCCGGGATGCGCTCGTCGCGCACCGAGATGATGATGACCTCCGACTCCGAAAAAATTTCCGGGATCTCGCCGGTGCTGGCCAGCACGCCGGACACCGCGCTGGCGGCGTCAGACAGATCAACCTGGCGGCCGTGCAGGCCGGCCACCGGCACGCCGGCGCGCACCAGACGGGCGGCCAGCGCCGTGCCCACCACGCCGGCTCCCATGATGAACACCACCGGGGTCGGCTCGGCTGGCCCTTCGCTCATGGCGCGGGCATTCACTTCGATCTCTGACATCTCGCTGGTCATTCTGGCTCCCGGGATTGGTAAAGGCCTCGCAGGTATATGTAATCGAGAACGGTTCGCGGCACGAGCCCCCGGGCAGACTTTCCTTCGCCCAGGGCGCGCCGGATCTCGGTCGAGCTGACCGCCGGCATGTTGATCGCTGACGGCGCCTCGATTTTTCCGTCGCTGACCGCTGCGCCGGCGCGTCCGACGACGATGAACGGGACGGTTCGCCGCAGCTCGGCGGCGCCGTGCCAGTGATCGATCTCGGCCAAAAGATCGGCGCCCACCACCAGGCTGAACTGATGTTGCGGGTGGCGCGCCCGCAGTGCACCGACGGTGATCAGCGTGCGGCTGGGCTGGCCGATCTCTTTTTCCACATCGTCGACGCGCGCCCGCGGACCCAGCGCCGCCGCCGCCCGCTGGCACATGGCCAGGCGATCGGCGAACGGCGCCAGCGGCTTGCCGAAGGCGTGCTGAAAAACCGGGATCAACCACACCTCGTCGACGGGCGCGGTCTCCAGCACGTACAGCGCCACCAGCTGGTGCGCCACGTGCGGGGGGTTGAAGCTGCCGCCGAAAAGCGCGATGCGCATCCTGGCTATTCGTACATCAAGAACGGCGTCCGGCTGGCGGAAAACGCCGCTTCGAACCCGGTCAGCGTCGCGGCGATCTCCGCCGTCGAGCGGCCATCGTCGATGGCGCGCCGGACCACGTCGCTGCCGGTCAGTAGGTCGATGGCCAGCGGGTGGGTGACGAACTCGTAGGGCTCGGTGCGCCAGCGAAAGTGTTCCGGCGCCAGCGCCCGCGCGGTGTTCAGGACGGCGATGCCGGTGCGATAGGGCCGAAACGCCGCTCGGTCGGTGACGTGCAGCTGCACGCCGCCGCACGATTGCCCGGCGAACTTGTGAAACATGGGACGGAACGACAGCGGACGAAACCGCACGCCTGGCAACGATTCGCGCGCCAGGGCCTCGGCCCAGCGATGACCTTCGAGAAACGGCGCCCCGATGATCTCGAACGGCCGGGTGGTGCCGCGACCCTCGGATAAATTCGTCCCCTCGATCAAACACAGCCCGGGGTACACGAACGCGGTGTCCAGCGTCGGCATGTTGGGCGACGGCATCACCCACGGCAAACCGGTGGTGGCAAAGTCGTGGCCGCGCTGCCAGCCGCGCATCGGAACCACCGTCAGATCCACATCCAGCGGCCTGGCAAAGCGCCCCGGCGCCCACGACATGCCGGCGCGAACCATGGTGGCGATCTCGCCAGCAGTCAGGCCGTGGCGAACGGTGACCGGACCGAGGCCGACGAACGATTCGTGGCCCTCGGTCAGCGGCCCGCCTTCGACGTCGCCGCCGCCGATGGGGTTCGGGCGATCCAGCACCACGACTTGCACGCCCGCCTTGGCCGCCGCGCCCATCGTCAGCGCCATGGTCCAGACGTACGTGTAGTAACGGCTGCCCACGTCTTGCAGATCGATCAGCAGCACGTCGACGGTGGCCAGGTCGGCCGCCGTGGGTGTCAGCGATTCAAATTGGCTGCCGTAGAGGCTGGAGACCGGGATGCCGGTGCGAGCGTCGCGATCATCGGCGACGCCGATCATGTCCTGCGCGTCGCCGCGCACGCCGTGCTCGGGACCGAACAGCCGCGTCGGGCGAATGCCGGCGGCAATCAGGCGATCCACGGCATGGGTGAGATCCGACGCCACGCTGGCCGGGTGGCAGAGCACGCCCACCCGGCGGCCGCGGCACAGGGCCGTACGCTCGGCGCACAGCACGTCCAGCCCGGTCTCGACCATGCCTGGTCTTATGCCAGCCGCCGCCGAAAAGCGAGAGCCGGCGCCTGCCGCACCGCTAGAAAATCGCGACCGGTCGCAAGGTCACCTGGTCGCCTTGGGTGATGACGCGAAAGCGGACCATACGCGCCTTCCATTTCTGCTTCAGACCGCCTTCGATCAGACGCAGCTTGGCGGTGAACGCCTGTACGGTGATGCCGGCGGTGGGCTTGCTCTGGCTCTTCAGCGCTGCGACGTATTCGTTGAAGACGCGCGTGTAGTAGTTGGCCTCGTTTTCCTGCGCCAACCCCTGCACCGCCGGATCGCTGCTGGGTTGGCCCGATTGATCCGGCGCGATCTCCTCGACCAGCACCTGGTCAGAGCGCCAGCGCTGCGATTCGTCGGATTCTTCCTCGACGTCGTCCTCGCTCGGCTCTTCACGGCCCAGCAATCGTGCCAGCATGACGTTCAAGCCGTTCGACAGGCCCTCGAAGTCAGGACCGATCGGCTTGAAGGTATAGTCGATGTTGCCGTTGATGATCTCCGCGACCCCAAGCTCGATCTTGTCCAGCGGCTTGATGAACCGCACCGCCGTCATCACCGACGCCGCCACCGCCACCAGAATGGCCAATAACCCGAACCCGATCACCTTCACGCCCGCGCCCGACACCGAATCCAGCTGATCGGAGATCGACCCCAGCACCACCACGCCGCTGGTCTTGTCGAAGGCATTGCCCATCAATGGCGCGGCCACGGCGGCGTAATCGCGTCCGTCCAGCGTGAGGTGAAACAGATCGCTCTTGGCGCTCTTTTGCACCACCTGCTTGCCCCACGCTTCGGGCGACTGGAACAGAATGGCGTTCAGGGCCTGGGTCTTGTTTCCGTCTTCCTTGGCGTTCTCCCCCGTGCCTTCGGAAATAAAACTGGAGGTATGCACTTTGCCATTGTGAAAATAGGCCACCTCGCTGCCCAGGATCTCGCTTTTGGCCTGAGCGTCCCGCGCGGTGATGACATAACCAATCACCAGCACCCCGCGGATGGTCCCGTCGGGCAGCGCGATGGGCGCCGCCGCCACGCGGGTCATGCGGCCGGCAAAGGTCCAGACGTCCTTCGTCGCCTCGCCCTTCAGCGCCATCCCCACCGCCGGATACTGGCTGCGCCAATCTTCGCCGTAGTTGGCGTTGACGTTCAGATCACGGGCCACGACTTTTCCGCGCGAATCAAGAATCGCCACAAAGTCGGCCTTGCGCGAAGAACCAGTCTGCAAAAAGGCGTTCAAACTTTCGCACTGTTCGAAGGCGGCCTGGCGGCGGCCGGTCTCGTCGCTCTTATCGAACACGCCCACCACGGCGGGGCGACGACTGAGGCCGGAGACCAGGTTCGCGAAATCAAGCGCCTCCAACCGGGCGATTGACTGGTGCATGCGCTCCGCGCGCGATACCGCGGTTTCAACGTCGCGGATGGCGGCATCGTGCAGGTCGCGGGTCAGGCTTGAATAAACACCCAGCGTGAGCCCGAGCAGAACGATGGCGGCGACAAGCCCGATCTTCATGCGGTGCATGTCCTAGCTCCTGTGCGTGACTGAGAAAAAGAGGGGGTGAGGATCTGCTTTGTGGTGCAGGGACGGAGAGAGCTTGAACCCGGCGATGTCATCGTTATCGGCCAGCAGGTGAGGATCTGCTTTGTGGTGCAGGGACGGAGAGAGAGGTCCGCATTATCGGCAGCGCCTCGCGCGGAGTCAACGTTTCGCGCTGGCGACGCCATCGTCGCTCAGGTGGAAAACTTGACCAGCTCGCCTACGTATGACCACATGTAGGTAACACGCAAATTCCCTCGTATTTTATCGCTCTACAGACCCTCCTGCCAAACGCCCTCAAAAAGGAGCCGCCGATGGATTCTTTGACCACCGATCGCCGCCACAGCCGTCGCACCAAGATGGATCTCTTCATCAACCGCTTCCTCGACGGCCACCCCCAGCTTTGCCGCATGACCGATCTCAGCCGCACCGGCGCCCGTCTGGTTCCGGTGATGGGCCCGCGCCGCGTGCCCCGATACATGGGATTGCAGTTCCAGTTGCCGGGCACCGATATCGTCATCACCGCCTCCGGCGAGGCCATCAGCGCCGATGCGGCCAGCACAGTGGGCGTGCGCTTCACCAACTTGCCGCCCGACGCCGCCCGCGCCATCGAAGATTTCTTGAAGGCAAGCTAGCCGAGCCTCCCTTCGGGTTTGACCGAACCAATGTGGGCGACGGGCCCCGTGCACTGGTAAAAAATCTATGTTTCAGCGGACTTGCTTGACAGGCGTGATACCGGTCAGTATCGTCCATTTTTCGTCCCCCTACCCCTCTCGCTTGCCGACCGCCACCCTTTCATCCCTGTCGACAAAAAGCGTGTGATTTTATCCGCGCTGGAGGATCTCCGTGGAACAGAACAGGAAGCCAGGCGCCAGCAAAGACATCAGCGACCTGAAAGCGAGGCTGGGCCTTAAGCGACCGGAGGCGCCCGCGACAGGACCCGCCGTTCCCAACGCCGGAATTCCGGCGCCCGGGTTTCCCGCCCAAGGGGGCAATCCGCCGATGGCCGGGATGCAGACCGGGATGCATACGATGATGGGCCGACAGGGCTCGGCCGCCGCGTCCGCGCCAATGGCGGCGCCCGCGATGGCCAGCGCCCCGCCTGCCGGCATGGATCCGTACGCGCGCATGAAGGCCAGCGCCGGCGGGTTTGATCTGCGCACAATCGATGATGGTCAACCGGCGGTCAACGTCCGCTCTGGTCGCGGCAAGGCCGTGCTGATCACCGGCGTGATCGTCGGCCTGGCCGCGTTTGCCCTGGGCGCTGGTTACGGGATCGCCAGCGTCGGCCGCGCCAACATGAACACCGCCAACCACGCCGCCCAGACCGTCAAGGGCGAGCTGGAAGGCATGCAGAAGACGCTGACCCAGATCGGGACCGCCGTGGCGATGAGCCAGCAGCGTCTGGCGGCGGCGAAGAAGGACACGCTGGCATACGACCCTCAGCTGATCGCCGATCTGGAGAAGATCAAGCTCGACCCGCGGCCCGACACGGGCAAGATCTTCCGCGTCGATTACTTCAGGCTGGACGATGTGGTCGTCGATCGTCTGTTCAATTACTACTACGACAGCATCGCCCTTTACGGCGAAGCCGAGCGCCACATCAAGCGCACCAAGGCCGACGCCGAATCGCTGGCCACGTACGGCGAGAAGACGGCCGCCGCCGCCGCCAAGAACTACGGCATGGTGTTCGACACCGGCAGCAAGATCATCGTCGGTAATCTGGTCGAGATCGGCGAGCAGGTCTGCAAGGGCGGCGGTTCTGAATGTCAGGCCGACAATCTGGAAGGCTTCAAGGTTCGCTCGAACACCGGTGCGCCGTGGGTGGTCCGCAAGGCTGGCGGCAAGCTGGACGCCGAGAAGGTCATTCCGCTGCGCCCCACCCCGCTGATGGACGCCGCCATGACCGGTTCGACGGAACAGGTGCGGTACGAGGCGTACAAGCAGCGCACCGCCAACATGCGCGCCATCGTCGCCCGCCTGACGGCCTCGCAAAAAGAGCTGTTCGAGGGGATCAACAAGGCCGCCTCGCGACCGGACGTCTTCACGATCTTCTAGGCGCGGACGCCGGCCCGTCGATGTCCCGGCCGCGCCGTCAGCGACGGGAAAAGGCGCGCGCGCTGCGCAAGGACGTGCGGCGCCTGGAGGCGCTGGCGGACAAGATCCCCGGCGGTTCGGCGGCGACGCCCATCGTGGTGACCGCCGCGTCGACGATCGAAACCAAAGCCCGCGCCGCCCGTTGCGTCCGCTGCGAACGCGAACTGGATCTGCTGGGCGAAGACACCACGGTCGTTCCCGGCGGCGTCCTCCGCCGCGTGGACACCGCCTGCCGCGCCTGCCACGCCCACCGCAGCCTGTGGTTTCTGATCGCGCACGGGGCGACAGCGAACTAGGCGGCGGCGCCCGCCCTCAGTCGAGCCAGTCGGCTTTGATATTGGTGCCGAGCTCGCCGGCGATCTCGGTGCGAAAACGCTTTTTCAGACGGTCGGCGATCTGGCCCATCCGTTGTTTTGAGACGCCATAGCGCGCGCCCAAGGTCCCGAGCGGCACAGGATCCTCGGAGGCCAGATGTTCGCGCCAAACCGCCCGTTCGCGTTCGTCGGTCAGCGCCGCCTGAAACTGCTCGACGAATTTTTTCACCGCGCCGGACAGCTCGGCCTGCGCCGCTTCCTCCTCGGGCGTGCCGCTGTTCCCCGCGATCCGCTCGGCCAGCGAGTAGGTGCCTTCGCCGTCAGCGCCTGGTCGCGGTTCGAGTGACACCTCGCGCGATTCCAGATGCTGGCGGACCTCGTCCAGCTCCTTCTCATCAACGTCCAGCTTGGCGGCCAGCAACTTGGGCGTCACCTCGATGCCAGCGGCGAGCAGTTTTTGCCGTTCCTTTTCCAGGCGAAAAAACAACTTCCGTCCCGCGCGCGTGTTGCCCACGTGAATCAAGCGCGAGTTGGTGAGCAAGAACTTCAGCACGTAGGCCCGAATCCAGTACGCCGCGTACGACCCGAACCGCGGCCCCAGCGTGGGCTCCCAGCGCTTCACCGCGTCCATCAGACCGACGCTGCCTTCCTGAAACAGATCCAGAATGTTGGTCCAGGCGCGCCGGTATTGATACGCGATGGCCACCACCAGCCGCAGGTTGTGCACCACCAGCTTACGAGCGGCGTTCATGTCGCCGTGCTCGCGCACCGCCACGCCGAGGACGCGCTCTTCGTCCTCGGACAGCCGCGGGTAGCGGCGCGCTTCGGCCAGGAACGACTGCACTGGATCGCGACGGCGGGTCAGGCCCCGCGGCTCCTGTTCCTCATCGACGACGGCAGCGCGGATCGGCTCCTCGGCGCCCACTTCGTCGGCAGCCAGCGGCGCGGCGCCTTCCTCGGCCTGATCGCGGTCCTCGGCATCGCCGCCGGCAACGGCTTCTGCGTCGGTCCTTGGCGGCGTGGTCTTTCGCGGTGACATCGTCGGAATCAAGAATCTGCCCGGATGAATACTAACGCGCCTTCCGGGCCCGCGCCGGCCGGCGCGTCGGCACCCGCCCGCGCAGCGCCAGGCCGGCGATCAACACCGCCAGGCACAGCATTCCGAAGAGATCGCCCACGTATCGATAAATTCCCCCGCCGTCCAGCAAGGCGACCTCGGTCAGCAACGTCACCGGCTGAGGAGGCGGCTCGACGGAGGGATCCACCGACGCCGTCTGCTGCACGACGCGGCCGACGGCATCGATGTGCGCCGACACCCCGGTGTTCACCGCGCGCAGCATCTCGAGGCGGTGCTCGACGGAACGAAACACGGCCAGCGCCAGGTGCTGGTGCGGTTCGGCGGTGCGCCCGAACCAGGCGTCGTTGGTGATGTTCACCAACAGATTGGGATCCAGGCTGGCCACCCGCCGGGTGAAGCCGGGAATGATGTCCTCATAGCAAATCAGCGGCCCCAGCCGGTACGATCGACCACCGACTGAAAAGGGAAACGAGGCCGGCTCTGTCCCGCGGTTGAAGTTCGACGCCTCGGGAAAAATCTTCGTGAACCAGGGGATCTGGTCATAAAACGGGATGTACTCGCCGAACAGCATCAGGAAGACCTTGTCGAACTTGGCGGTGATCGCCCCCCCCTCCGCGCGCATCAGAGCGGTGTTGTAGGGGTAGCGATCAGCGTGCGTCTGGCGCGGCCCGGCGGACATCGTGACGGCGCCGAAGACCAGCGGCTTGTCGAACCCGCGCGCGATGCGCCGCGGATCGTCGTCGGGAAAGTCGTGCGTGATGTCGCGGCGGAGCGCGTACGGATACGAAGACTCGGGCCAGACAATCAGATCGGCCCCGCGCGCGACCAGCTCGACGGACAAACGCTGGTGGGTGTCCAGCAGGCGAGCGAATTCGGCGGGATCCCATTTTTCCAGGATGCCGACGTTGGCCTGCACCAGGCCGGCTTTTGCTTTGGGCGCCGCCGCGCGACGAGCGTCGACCTGATGAATGCGCAGCTGGCCATAGACCAACGTGAACGCGATCAGCGCCGCCACGCCCAGCAGCGGCCGGCGCGCGGCACGACTCTCTCCGGCCCTCCAGCGCGTCCAGGCGTCGTAGACTCCACCGTTGGTGGCCAGCAGAACAAACGTCACGCCCAGCGGGCCGGTGAGATCCGCGATCTGGATGACCGCCGGGACCCAGGCCTGCGTGATGGCCAGGTAAAACGGAAAAATCTGCGGCGTGCAGAGCTCGATGGCCACCATCACCAGCGGCGCGACGACCACCATCGGCCACTGCGTGCGCTGACGGACCCGGTAGACGCCCCAGGAAAAAAGCGCGAACTCCAATCCCTGATAGCTGGTCAGCAGCATCATGATCGGAATCGCCTCGATGGCCGGCATGTGGCCAAATCGTTCCAGCAGTTCGCGCATCCACCAGAACCCCGCCGTGTTGGCGATGATGCCGGTCAGCCAGCCGTGCAGGAAGGCGCGCTTGGGCGTGGCCGACGTCAGGGCGACGTGGATCTGCGGCACCATCGCCAGCCACATCAGCGGCCACAGATCGGCGGTGGGCGCCGCCAGGAACATTGCCACCGCCGCCAGGCCCGACAGGCCAAACCGAAGAGCGACGGTGCGCATGACGGCGACTATAGCTCGTACCGGAGCAGGCGAACTTCCAGCGCGCCGTTGTAAAGACGGTGCGAAATCCGCGGTTTTTTGCCCATCTCGTGGGTGAACAGCGGATTGCCGGAAAGAACCACCACCGCCCAGCGGGGCATGCGGGCGAAGGCGACGGCCATCTTGCGGTACAGGGCGCCCAGCTCTTTTTCCACCAGCCGTTCGCCGTAGGGCGGATTGGTGCAGACGTTGCCGGTCGGCCAACGCGGCGACAGCGCCCCGACGTCCGCCACTTCGAAGGTGATGAGCTCGGCGACACCGGCGGCGGCGGCGTTGCGGCGGGCGCTGTCGATCGACGCCCGCGCGATGTCGGAGCACACGATCGGGGACAAACTCTCCGACGGGGTCTTTGCTCGTTCGGTGGCCTCGTTGTGCAGGCGGCTCCAGATGGACTGCAGCTCGCTGGCGAAAAGCGGCCAGCGCTGGAACCCGAACTTGCGCCGCAGCCCGGGCGCGATCCCCCGCGAAACCAGGGCGTGCTCGATGGCCAGCGTGCCGGAGCCGCCCATCGGATCAACGAACGGCAGGTCCGGCCCGATACCGCCCAGGGCCAGCACCGACGCCGCCAGCGTCTCCTTCAGCGGCGCGTCGACCATCGCCACCCGGTAACCGCGGCGGTGCAGCGCCTCGCCGGCCAGATCCAGAAACACACCCGCCTGCGTGCCCGCCACGTGCAGGACGATCGACACGTCGGGATCCTTCGGCGCCACGTCGGGCCGCGCGCCCAGCTTGGCGCGAAGGACGTCGACCGCCGCGTCTTTCACCTTCAGCGCGGCGAACCCCGAATGCGTCAGCGCCGGGTTGTCGCGCACGGTGGCGTGCACGGCCAGGGTGGTCTCCAGTGTCAGCCAGTCGGCCCAGGCGATCTTCTGGGCGCCCCGGTACAAGCTGTCGGCGTCGCCGGCTTCGAACGTCGCCAGCTGCAACAACACACGCACCGCCACCCGCGAGTGCAGGCAAACGCCCATCGCCATGGCGATCGGTCCTTCGAACCACACGCCGCCGGTGTCGCCTTTAGGCGAACCGATGCGCAGGCCCACCAGCTCGCGGCGCAGCGCCCCTTCGGTCCCGCGGGCGCAGGTGACGAAGAAGCGAAAACGATCCGACGACGGGGCCAACGAAGATCCGATTGCGAGGCTAAGCGCGCGCCGCCGGTGCTAGTGAGGCGAAAGTCGCGCGGCGGCGTCGACGCGCGCGGCCGCCCATTGCCGGCGCAGCAACAGGGCCTGATATTCGCCGTCGAGCTCGCGCTTCCATTGGCCGAGCTCGTGGTCGGCAGCGGCCAGCTCCTTCTCGGCGGCGGCCTTGTCGACGTGGGCGGCGGCCTGCGCCTGCTCGACCAGCACCAGCACGCGATCGGTGGCGGTGTTCTGGTCCGGCACGGGCGCGACCTGAAGAAAGCCGGGCCCGATGGCCAGGGTGCCGGTCTCGCTCTTCGTGCGATAGACCAGCACGCCCGGCTTCAGCGCCGACATCAGCGGCACGTGCCCGGGCAGCACGCCGAACTCGCCCAGGGTGCCGGGCGCGGTCACTTCTTCGACGTCGGTGTCGACCAGCGCGCCGCGCGGTGTTGTCACTGAGAGTCGCATCGGCCTAGGCGTTTTCTTTCTTCATCTTGTCGTGGCGGGCGCGCACCTCGTCCATGCCACCGACCATGTAAAAGGCCTGCTCCGGGATGTCGTCGCACTTGCCGTCGATGATCTCCTTGAAGGCGGCGACCGTGTCCTTGACCTCGACGTACTTGCCGGGCGTACCGGTGAAGGTCTCGGCCACGAAGAACGGCTGCGACAAAAACTTCTGGATCTTGCGGGCGCGGGACACGGTGATCTTGTCGTCCTCCGACAGCTCGTCCATACCCAGGATGGCGATGATGTCCACCAGCTCCTTGTACTTTTGCAGGATCTTCTGCACGGCGCGGGCGACCCGGTAGTGCTCCTCGCCCACCACCGCCGGCGTGAGGATCGTCGACGTCGAGTCCAGCGGATCGACGGCGGGGTAAATGCCCAGCTCGGAGATGGCGCGCGACAGAACGGTGGTGGCGTCCAGGTGAGCGAAGGCCGTGGCCGGCGCCGGGTCGGTCAAGTCGTCGGCCGGCACGTAGATGGCCTGCACCGAGGTGATCGATCCCTTGTTGGTGGTGGTGATGCGCTCTTGCAGCTCGCCCATGTCGGTGGCCAGGGTGGGTTGATAGCCGACCGCCGACGGGATGCGGCCGAGGAGCGCCGACACTTCCGAACCGGCCTGGGTGAAGCGAAAGATGTTGTCGATGAACAGCAGCACGTCCTGACCTTCGTCGTCGCGGAAGTACTCGGCGACGGTCAGCGCCGACAGCGCGACGCGGGCCCGGGCGCCCGGCGGCTCGTTCATCTGGCCGTAGACCAGGGCGGTCTTGGACAGAACCGAGTTGCCGTCGGACAGCTTGGACTCGGCCATTTCGTTGTAAAGGTCGCGGCCCTCGCGGGTGCGCTCGCCGACGCCGCCGAACACCGAGAAGCCACCGTGCTTCTTGGCCACGTTGTTGATCAGCTCCAGCATGGTCACGGTCTTGCCGACGCCGGCGCCGCCGAACAAACCGATCTTGCCGCCGCGCCGATACGGAGCCAGCAGATCGATGACCTTGATGCCAGTCTCGAACATCTCGACCTTCACCGACTGTTCGACGAAGGTCGGCGCCGCGCGGTGGATGGGCGCCATCTTCGCCGCCTTCACCGGGCCGCGTTCGTCGACCGGCTCGCCGATGACGTTCAGGATGCGGCCCAGCACCTCGCGGCCCACCGGCATCATGATGGGCGCGCCGGTGTTGGTGACCACCATGCCGCGCACCAGACCGTCGGTGGTGTCCATCGAGATGCAGCGGACGCTGCGCTCGCCCAGGTGCTGCGCCACCTCGACCACCAGGTTGCCCGGCTTGTCGCTGATGCTGGGGTTCGAGATGCGCAACGCCGTGTTGATCTCGGGCAACGTGCTGCCAGAGAACTCGACGTCGACGACCGGGCCGATGACTTGAACGATGCGACCCTGGCTGGTGGTGGTGGTGCCGTGCGCGGGATTGGTTGCCGTCATGTGATGTGTTCCTTACCTGTTAACCCTTCAAAGCCTCTGCGCCGCCAACGATCTCCATCAATTCTTTGGTGATGGCCGCCTGGCGGGCGCGGTTGTACTGCAGCGTGTACCGAGCGATGGCTTCTTTGGCGTTCTTGGTCGCGCTCTCCATCGCCGTCATGCGGGCGCCGAACTCCGAGGCGATCGATTCCAGCAGCGCGCGGTAGATCTGCGACTCGACGTAAAGAGGCAACAGAGCGTCCAGCAGCTGCTGCTTGTCGGGCTCGTACAGAAAGTCGATCTTGCCGCCGGTTGAATCGCTCCGCTCGCCGTGGCCAGCCGGCGCCTCGACCGCGGGCGGGACCACCGGCAGAAGCTGTTCGACTTGAACCTTCTGCGCAATGGCCGACTTGAACTCGTTGTAGACCAGATAGACCGCGTCGACCTGGCCGTCGCGGAAGATTTGCACCGCGGTCAGCGCCAGCTGGCGGGCGCGGTCCTGCGCGGTGTCACCGCTGGCGCCGCCGAACTCGTGCTTGATGGGCAGCGCGCGCCGGCGGAAGTAATCGCGGCCTTTCTTGCCGACAATCTCCAGCGAGATCTCCTTCATCGGCTCTTTCTTTTCGGCGGCGAACCGGCCGACGGCGCGAAAGATGTTGGCGTTGAAACCGCCCGCCAAACCGCGATCGGACGAGATCGGGATCAGGGCCACCCGCTCTTGCGGCCGCGGATCCAGCAGCGGATGCGATTCTGTTCCGGCGCGGCCCGCCACCTCGCGAACGGCCTCCAGGAGGGCGTTGGCGTAGGGGCGGGCGCCGACGATGGCGTCCTGCGCGCGGCGCAGACGCGCCGCCGCCACCAGCTTCATGGCGCGGGTGATCTTCTGCGTCGATTTCACCGACGCGATTCGAACGCGGATGGCTTTGAGGCTTGGCATGGCGAACCGCGATTAGGCGGCCTTGGCCTCCGGCGCGAACTCTTTGCCGAACGCCGCCAGCACGGTCTTCATCTGGCCGGTCAGGCCGTCCCAGGCCTTGCTGTTGTTGCCGTCGGTGCGCATGGCGGTCCACAGCTCCGGATGGCGAGCCTCGACGAAGGCGTACAGCTCCTGCTCGTAGCGGCCGAGCGATTCGATGGGCAGCGTGTCGACAAAGCCGTTGGTCACGCCGAACAGGATGAGCACCTGTTTTTCCACCGACAGCGGCTGGTATTGCCCCTGCTTGAGCAGCTCGGTCATGCGGGCGCCGCGGGCCAGCTGCTGCTGCGTGGCCTTGTCCAGATCCGATCCGAACTGGGCGAACGCCGCCAGCTCGCGGTACTGGGCCAGTTCGAGGCGCAGCTTGCCGGCCACCTTCTTCATCGCCACGATCTGCGCCGCGCCGCCGACGCGGCTGACCGAGATGCCGGCGTTCACCGCCGGGCGCTGGCCCGAATAAAACAGATCGCTCTCCAGGAAGATCTGACCGTCGGTGATGGAGATGACGTTGGTCGGGATGTACGCCGACACGTCGCCGGCCTGGGTTTCGATGATCGGCAGCGCCGTCAGCGAGCCCGCGCCTTCCTTGTCCGATAGCTTGGCCGCGCGCTCCAGCAGGCGCGAGTGCAGGTAGAACACGTCGCCCGGATACGCCTCGCGGCCGGGCGGGCGGCGCAGCAGCAGCGACAGCTGGCGATAGGCCACCGCCTGCTTGGACAGATCGTCATACACGATCAGCGCGTGGCGGCCGCTGTCGCGGTAGTACTCGGCCATGGTGACGCCGGCGTAGGGGGCCAGGAACTGCAGCGGCGCCGGTTCGGACGCGGTGGCGGCGATGATGGTGGTGTATTCCATGGCGCCGCTCTCGCGCAGCTTCTCGACCACGGCGGCGACGGTCGACTGCTTCTGGCCGATGGCGACATAGAAGCACTTCATGTTCTGGCCGCGCTGGTTGATGATCGCGTCGACGGCGACGGCGGTCTTGCCGGTCTGACGATCGCCGATGATGAGCTCGCGCTGGCCGCGGCCGATGGGGATCATCGAATCGATGGCCTTGAGTCCGGTCTGCATCGGCTCGTGCACACCCTTGCGGGCGATGATGCCGGGCGCCTTGACCTCGATCTTGCGGTTCTCGCTGGCCGCGATCGGCCCCTTGCCGTCGATGGGGATCCCAAGTGCATTCACCACCCGGCCGATCAGCGCGTCGCCCACGCCGACCTGGGCGATTTTTCCGGTGCGCTTGACCGTGTCGCCTTCACGGACCTCTTCAAAATTGCCCAGCAGCGCGACGCCGACGTTGTCCTCTTCCAGGTTCAACACCAGACCGACCACGTTATGGCCGAAGTCCAGCAGCTCGCCGGCCATCGCCGCTTCCAGGCCGTACACGCGCGCGATGCCGTCGCCGGCCTCCAGCACGGTGCCGGTCTCCATGACGGCCACCTTCTGATCGAATCCTTCGATCTCCTTGCGGATGATCTGGCTGATTTCTTCGGCGCGAATTTGCATGATGAATCGTCCTTGCTGGCTGGTCTTGCTTGCTGACTTAGTTGAGGAGCTTTTCCCGCAGCGACGCCAGTTGCGTGCGCACGCTGCCGTCCAGCACCAGATCTCCCACGCGCGTCACCACCCCGCCAATCAGCGCGGGGTCGACGGACGCTTCGATCAAGACCTTCTTGCCGGTGCGCTTTTCCAGCGACTGCCGCACGCGATCCAGATCGCCGGCGCCCAGCGCCTGCGCCGACACCACCTGGGCGCGCACCCGGCCGGTGTGCTGATCGACCAGCTCTTGATAGGCGCGGGCGATGGCCGGCAGCGCGGTGATGCGGCGGCGGTCCAGCAGCAACAGCACGAAGCGCTGCACCTCGGCCGTCGGGGTCACGCGCGGCAGAATCTTTTCCAGGATCGACCGCTTGTCGGCCGGACGAAAGACCGGGTTTTCCAGGGTCTGTCGCAGCTCGACGGATGATTGGAACAGCGTCGCCAGCTGCGCCAGCTCTTCGCCCAGTTGTTCAAAGTTGCCGCGATCGACGCCCATCTGAAACAACGCCCGGGCATAACGGCGGGCGACGGAGCCTTGCAGCGCCATCAGCTCACCTTCCTGGCAGCAGCGCCGTCGACGGCGCCGACGTCTTCAATGAACCCGTCCAGGAACCGCTGTTGATCGCGACCGTCCATCGATCGGCGCAGGATGTCCTCGGCGATCTTCATGGCGCCGTTCGAGGCCTCTCGGCGCAAAACGGCCTCGCCTTCCTTGACCTGTTGTTCGATCATGAAGGCGGTTTCCTCGCGGATGCGCTGGGCCCGATCCTCGGCGGCGGCGATCAGGCGCGCCTTCTCGGCGTCGGCTTCTTGCTGGATACCGGCGCGCATGGTGATGATCTCTTTTTCCAGATTCGCCATTCGCTGGTCTTGTTTCTTCAGTCGCTGCTCGGCCTCGGCGCGGGCCAGGGCGGCGGCGGCCAGGTCGGCCTTCAACTGTTGGTGGCGCGCCAAGAGCGCCTTGTTCACCGCGCTGCCGCCGAACTTGATCAAGATGAACAGCAGGACGCCGAAGTTCAGGAACTGCAAAGCCAGCTTCTTGCCGTCGATACTCGGCGCTTCGTGGCTCGGCGCTTCGTGCTCGCCGGCTTCATGCTCGCCGGCGGCTTGATGTTCAGCGGCGGCTTCTCCCTCGGCGGCCAGGGCGGAAGCGGGCGCCACCAGGACGGCGCCGGCCAGCATGCACAGACCCAGCAGCAGCGTCGACGCGCGCTTCACGGAGCCACCTCACGGCGCAGGATCTTGGCGGCCGCTTGGCGCCCCATCTCGGCGGCGCGCGCGGTCAGCTTGGCGCGCTCGCCGGACAGCACGCCGTTCAGCCGAGCACGTGCTTCGGCCAGGGTCCTTTGCGCGGCGGCTTGCGCCTCGGCCAGCAGGGTCTGCTCGCGGGCCTGCGCCTCGGACCGGGCCACCGCGCGGGCGCCGCTGCCAATCCGCCGCGCTTCGGCCAGGTCGGCCTCGGTGCGGGCCAGTCTTGCGGCGGCGTCGGCTTCCAGCTTGATCGCTTCCTCGCGGTAGCCGTCGACGCGGCTGACGCGCTCGCCGCGCACGCGCAGGTACGGGTTCCACAGGAACCGCTTGAGAATGAACATCAGCAGCAGGAACAACCCCAGCTGGACGAAGATGGTGCCGTCCAGATCGATGAGCTGCGGGGCGTGCGCTTGCGGCGCCGTGGTGAGCAAGTCGGGAAGGAAAGACATGGCGAGAAAACCCGCGCGTCCGTTACCAAATTGGAGCGCGGGAGTCAAGGTTCGGCGAGGTCGGCGCGGCGAAAGGACTAGGGGACGGCGCCGGTGTAGCCTTGGCGGTCTTTGATGAGATCGGAAAATGCCGAATCGGGCTGGCAGGTCTCGCTTGATGACGGCGTGGAAAGGAACAGGTTTCCGTAGGCCTGATTTTTCGCGTCGACGCTGTAGTGAACATAGACGCACCGATTCGGCGCCGCCGACTTCCCCACCCGGTCGTCGGTCCAGCGGCAACGCACCACGTGCGAGGGCAGCCCCTTCGTCATTCCGTCGCTGAAGGACTCGCAGGCAAACTTGCCGCACATGCTGGGCGCGCAGCTTTCGTGCATGATGAAGCTCTTCATCACGTCCAGGTGCGCCTCGGGAATCGGCGCCGCGTTTGGCCGCGGCGTTGCCCGACAGCCCGCCAGCGCGCCCAGCGCCCACGCAGCGATCAACAGAAGATGCCCAGCGCCGATCGGCCGGGGCCCGCCCACCAGCCTCACCTGATCAGCCGGCGGTCGCTTCGGCGACGCGCGGCTGGGCGGCGCGCGGCTTGGCGGCGGCGGCCCCGGTCTGTTCCATCTGGCAGTTGCCCTCGAAGATCACGCCCTTTTCGATGAACAAGGACGGCGTCGAGATGTTGCCGATGACCTTGCCGGGGGTGTGGATCTCCACCGACCGCTTGGCGTTGACGTTGCCGTGCACGGTGCCTTCGATGACCACCGCCCCGACGTTGATCTCGGCGTTCACCTCGGCGCCTTCGCCGATGATCAGTGTGTCGTCGGTGAAGATCTCGCCCGACAGCTTGCCGTCGATGCGCACCGTGCCTTCAAAGGACAGCTTGCCTTCGAATTCGCTGCCGCGGCCAAGCAACGTGGTGACGGCCGACGCGGTCTGGTCGGCGCTGCTGGAATTCTGAACCGTCGTGAGGGCCATTGATGTTCCTCCCGGCCTTGCGGCCCAAACGAAAAAACCAGCAGACACCGTACTCTCCGGGGAAAACCGTTGTCAACGCATCGGTCGTGGTCGGCATTACCCTTAGCGCTCGCGTCGCCACTCGGAAAGCCGGGTGGCCGACAGATCCAGCTCGACGGTCGAACCGGGCCCGCCCGCCGCGCGCGCCTGCAAAGCCGCCGCAATCGCCGCCAGCTCGCTGGTCGGAGCGTCCGGCGCGGCCGGCGCCAGGTCCGCTTTGTGACGTTCAATGAACCCGGTGTCGTATTCACCCGAGGCGAAAGCGGCGTTTCGCATCACCCGCCGGTGAAACGGCAGGTTCGTGCGAATCCCGCCCACGTGGTATTCGCCCACCGCGCGCCGCATGCGATCGATGGCCGCCGGCCGGCTGTCGGCCCAGGCGCACAGCTTGGAGATCATCGGATCGTAGTGGGTGGAGATCACGCTGCCCGCCACCACCCCCGAATCATCGCGGATCCCTGGCCCGGCCGGCACGCGCAGCGAGGTGATGGTCCCCGGCGACGGCAGGAACTTCACCGGGTCCTCGGCATAGATCCGACATTCGATGGCGGCGCCCCGCCGTGGAATCTGTTCCTGGGCCAGCGGGAGCTTCTCGCCCTGGGCGACGGCCAGCTGCCAGCGCACCAGATCGACGCCGGTCACCAGCTCCGTCACCGGGTGCTCGACCTGCAGCCGGGTGTTCATCTCCAAAAAATAAAAACCGCGCGAGGCGCTGTCGAACAGCATCTCGATGGTCCCGGCGCCGACGTACCCGACCGACCGCGCCGCCCGGATCGCCACCTCGCCCATGCGCGCCCGCAGGTCGTCGTCGATGGCCGGTGACGGCGACTCCTCGATGACCTTCTGGTTGCGGCGCTGGATCGAACAGTCGCGTTCGTAAAGGTGCACGGCGCCGCCGTGCTCGTCGCCGAAGACCTGGATCTCGATGTGGCGCGGGCGAACGATGGCCTTCTCCAGATACACGGCGTCGTCGGCGAAAGCCGCCTTGGCCTCGCGGCGCGCGCCGGCCAAAGCCGCTTCCAGTTTGTCTTCGCTGTCCACCAGGCGCATGCCGCGCCCGCCGCCCCCCGAAGCGGCCTTCAACATCACCGGGTACCCGATGCGCGCGGCGGCGGCCTTGGCTTCGGCGGCGCTGGCGAACCCGCGGCCGCCCTCGCCGTTATCGCCCGGCACCACCGGCACGCCCGCCGCCTGCATCAAGGCGCGCGCCGACGTCTTGCCGCCCATCGCCCGCACCGCCGACGACGGCGGCCCGATGAAGGTCGTGCCGGCGGCCGCGCAGGCCTCGGCGAAATCAGCGTTCTCCGACAGGAAGCCATAGCCCGGGTGGACCGCGTCGGCGCCGGTCGCTTTGATCGCCCCCAGCAACTTATCGACGACCAGATAGCTTTCGCGCGCCGGCGCCGGGCCGATGGCCACGGCCTGGTCGGCCATGCGCACGTGCAAGGCGCTCCGGTCGGCGTCGGAGTAAACCGCCACCGTGGCCACGCCGGCCTCGCGACAGGCGCGGATCACGCGGCAAGCGATCTCGCCGCGATTGGCGATCAGAACCTTGCGAATGCGACGGGCGGGCATGCGGCGATTATAAGGCGGGCGGACCATCGTCGCGCGCCGTCGGCATTTTCAATCGCCGGCCGGCGAGCTGGGGCTGCGCGGCTCGGCGGCCGCCTCCAGCCCGGCGGCGGTGCGCACGATGACGTTGGCCACGCCGATCTTGGGCAGCTCCCTGGTCTTTTGCTTGCGACGTTCCAGGCCGTCGACCACATCGCGCGGAACGTCGCTTTCGAGCATCAGCAATTCGGGGAACCATTGGTCATGGATGCGCGGCGCCGCCACCGCGGCCTGCGCGTCCAGCTTCCAGTCGACGACGTTCAACAGCACCTGCGCAGTCGCGGTGATGATCATCGGGCCACCGGCCGCGCCCACCACCATCTTCACCTGGTCGCCGTCCAGCACCACCGTCGGCGTCATCGATGACAGCGGCCGCTTTTTCGGCGCCACCGCGTTCTGGGCGTTGCCGATCAAACCAAACGCGTTGGGCACGCCCGGCTGCACCGAGAAATCGTCCATCTCGTTGTTCAGCAGAATGCCGGTCTGGCCGGCAACCAGTTTTGCCCCGAAGCCCAGGTTCACCGTGGTGGTCATCGACACCGCGTTGCCGTCGGCGTCGATCACCGCCAGGTGGGTGGTGCCGCCGTCGTGGTACACGGCCGGCGGCGCGTCGGGTGTGCCGTATTGATCGCGCGGCAACACGCCGTCGTCCTTGATCCGCGCCGCCAGGCTGCGGTGATAGGCCGGATCTATCAAGTGCGCGACGTCGATCGAAACAAAGTCCGGATCGCCCAGGAAACGCGCCCGATCGGCAAAGCCATGCTTGAACGCCTCGCCCAGCACGTGCAGGTACGCCGACGAGTTGCGCCCCACCTTGGCCGCCGCCGGCCCGTCGGGAAAACGGGCCGACAGGATCCCCAGCGTTTCGATCAGCACCGTTCCACCCGACGACGGCGGCGGCATCGACAGCACGCGCAGGCCGCGATAGGTGGTCTCAAGCGGCGCGCGCTCGACGGCGGTGTACGCCTTCAGATCGTCGCCGGTCATCACGCCGCCGGCGGCGCGCACCGCCGTGACGATCGCGGCGGCGACAGAGCCGCTGTAAAACGCTTGTGCTCCGCCAGTTCGCAGCTGGCCCAGCGTCCGCGCCAGATCGGGCCGCCTGGCGATCTGGTTTTCGTGCAGCGGCTTTGCGGCGAAGACCTGCGCGAAAATCGGATCCGCCGACGGCGGCTGGCCGGGGATTTCCCGCAGCGCCTCGGCCAATCGCCAGGACACCGGGAAGCCGGTTTTGGCCAATCGCTCGGCTGGTTCGACGCACTTGCCGAACGGCAGCTTGCCCCAGCGACGAACTATTTCGCCCAGGCCCCGGACCTCGCCCGGCACCGCCACCGCCAGCCCGCCCTGTCTTGACAGCGACGGATCGGCCTTGCCGTCGCGCAGGAACATCGCCGGCATGATGGCGGCGGGCGCGCGCTCGCGGAAATCGAGGGCGTACGTCCGGTGTTCCTTGGCGATGTAGATGATCGCGAAGCCGCCGCCGCCCATCCCCGACGCGAATGGGTGCACCACGCCCAGCGCTAGGGCCGTCGCGCAGGCGGCGTCGACGGCATTGCCGCCCGCGTGCAGGCGTGACAGCCCGGCCTGCGAGGCCGACGGATTGTCGGAGGCCACCGCTTCGTGCGCGGCGTGCAGCGGCGGCGGCGTCGCCGCCTGCGACGGCGAATCCACGGCAAACGCCGCGAAAAAAAACGCCCAGGCGATCGCCAACCGCATGCTGATCCGCCGCCGTCCGCACAAACCGCCACCGACAAACCGCTGCCACCACCCGACGTCCACCGTGACGTACTTGTCCGACATGCTGGGTCCCAGCGTGGGGCTAAAATCCGGTGAAGTCGAGGCTTTGCCAGGCCAAATGTGAGATGCTTAGGTCCCCTTAAAACCCGCCCATGAGGATCGCGTAGCTATGGACCAACCGCCTCCGAAGGAATCGCGCGCGCCGATCAATCTGCGCATCAAATTCCGCAGCGAGAGCATCGACCAGTTCATCGACCGTTATTCGATCGACGTCAGCCGCGGCGGCATCTTCATCCGCACGCGTGAACCGCTGGCCGTCGGAACCCAGCTGAAATTCGATTTTCAGCTTCAGGATTCGTCGCCCCTGATGGCGGGCGAAGGGACCGTGGTGTGGATCCGCGAGTACGACGCCAACCGCACCGGCATCACACCGGGGATGGGCGTTCGCTTTGACAAGCTGACGGCAGCCAGCCAGCCCGTGCTGGAGAAGATCCTGGCCGAAAAAGGCCGCCGCGATCAGGGCAACGCCAGCGGCGGCGTCATGTCCAAGGTCGGAGCCGGCATGGCCGTGCGCCGTCCGTCCAGCACCTTCACCGCACTGGATCCGCGCGCCCTGGGCTTGGTCGCGGGTGCCGGGCCGGCGGGCGAGACGCCGGCGGCGGGAAACAGCGCCAGCGACGCGGCCACCCGCCGCGAACGGCGGCCCTCGTCGCCGACGTTGCAAAGCGGGACAGCGGCCCCATCGCCGCCCGTCAGTGAACGCACGCATCAAGGCGGATTCGGCGTGGCGGGCGGCGGACCTGGCCCGACGTCGCCGGGCAATCCCACGCCCCGCGCGCGCACGCCTGGCGCTCTGCCGGCGCTGGAATCCACCGGCAGCGGCCGTCACACCGGTGGCGCCTCGGATGTGTCGTCGCTGGTGTCGCGGCTGGCGGCGGCGCGGCAGGCGAACTTTGAAGCGCCCACGTCCGCAGACATCGACAAGGCGCTGGACGGGCTGATGGGGGATTCGCCCAAGGGGGACGAACGGACGCCGATCCGATCGTCGCCGCTGGCCGGCGCCGATGACGGCGGTGTTCCCGGCCTGCGCGAGGACGACGCCGCCAGCGAGCCGACCAAGACCGGCAATGCGCTTTCCGATTTGTTCACCAGCGCCGGCAAGCTGGACACGCCCGATCGCATCGCCGCCGCCGCTGCCGCCGCTGGCACGGTCGACGGCGCGGCGCCGACCGCCGAGATCGATTCCGACCGGACGTTGGCCACTTCGGCCGAACAGGTCGCGCAGATCGTGGCCGACGCCGAGCGCGTGACCGACCCGATGGACAAAACCGCCCGTGATTTGCCGGCCATCGGCCCCACGGTGGGTTCGCCCGCGCCGTCGCTGGTCCTGATCAAGAACCAGGTGGCGGACAACAAGGTCGAGAAGGCCCAAGGCCTGGTCGATCGGATCGCTCCCCCGAGCGAGCCGCGCGTCGACGCGAAGATCCGCCGGGACGAGCTCATCGCCAGTGAGAAGACGCCGCAACCGACGCTGATCGCCAGCTCGACGCAAGCGCCCGCAGTCGCCGGATCCTTCACGACCGGGAGAATCGGCGCGGCGTCGGCAAGCGCCGAGACGCCCGCGGCCGGCCCGGCGAAAACGTCACCCCCTGAAGCGGCGCCCCTCGCCGCCCCCGCCAAGAGTGGTAGCGCCCGACCGGTCAAGCGCCGGAGCGCGGTTCCTTTCGTCATCGGCGGGCTGGTTTTGGCGGCCGCCATCGTCGCGGTGGTGACCGCGCGACAAGGCGGGATCGATCATTCGCAGGAATCGTTCCAGCCGAAAAAAGCGGAAGAGACCGTCGCCGGCAAGACGCCTCTGCAACCGACACCGTCAGCGGCCGTCCCTGCGCCGCCGGCCAGCGCCGAACCAGCCGCGGCGGCGGCGACCGCACCCAGCACACCGGCAACCGAACCGCCCAAACCCGCCGAGGCAACACCAGCGGCGAACGCCGCCGGGCCCGCGCCCTCGCCTGCCGCCGAAGCGACGCCACCACCGCCCGCTGGGCCCGCGCCAGCGAAGGCGCCCGCCGCCCGCACCGCCCAGCCCGCCACCGAACGCAAGACCACCGTGACGGTTGGCCCGAAGAGATCAGTCGTGGCCAGCGGTGTCGACGGCGCCGGCACTGGCAAGAAGGGCGACGCCGCCGAAGCCGCCGGCGGTGGACGACCGGTGGTGCAGCACGTCCTGAAGATCACCTCGACGCCGACCGGCGCTGAAGTGTTGATCGACGGTCAGTCGGTGGGGACCACGCCCTATCAAGCCAAAGAGATCGACGCTGAAGCGCCACACGCGGTGACCATCCGCCTGGACGGTTACGAGCCGCACGAACACATGATCAGCGCATCCGATTGGTTGAAACTGAAAGCAAACCTCGAGACGGCCAAGGTCAGCGTCAAGCTGCGCAAGGTGACCGCCGCCGCCGGCGAGCCGGGCGCCCCCAAGGCCGACGGCACCGTGGCCGAACCCGCCAACACCGAGTCCAGCAAGACCGAGAGCAGCGCGCGCAATGAAACCAAGAGCGACCCATCCGTGCCGATCGAGAGGCCGGTGGAAAAAGTCGAGAAGGCCGAGAAGCCAGAGAAGGCAGAAAAAGCCAGCGAGCCGACGGCCCCGCCCAGCGCCACCGAACCGCCCAAGGCCGCCGACGAGCCCGCCGCCCCGCCGAAGTGAGCTGACGATGACGCTGATTCGCCGAGATCCCGCGCGTGGCGCGGCATGGTCGGCGCTGTTGCTGGGCCTGGCGCTCGCCGCCTGCCGCGGTGGCGGAGCCGGACCGCGCGCGCTGTCAGATGCCGCCGCCACCGGCGATCCGAGCGCCAACGCGCCGGCGGCCGCCACCACTCCGGCGCGCGCGCCGGCCCGCCTGCCGCGCATCGACGTGCACATGCACATCGGCCCCGACGGCGTCGCCCGCGCGATGAAGATGATGGACGAATGGGGCATCGACGGCGGCGTGAATCTTTCGGGTATGTACCCGGGACCGCCGTACCACGCGCTGGAACGACAGCTGGACGCCGCGGCGTCGACGAAGGGCCGCCTGGTCGTGTTCGCCAACGCGAATTTCCGTCTGGTCTACGGACGCAAGGACTATGGCCATCGCATGGCCGAGATGCTGGTCGAATCCAAGCGTCTGGGCGCGGTGGGCCTGAAGATTCCCAAGGGTCTGGGCCTCGGCTATCTGGCGCCCGACGGCCAGCACCTCCTGGCCGTCGACGATCACGGACTGGATCCCTTGTTCGAAAAGGCCGGCCAGCTTGGTATGCCGGTGGCCATCCACATCGGCGATCCGAAGGCATTCTGGCAGCCGCCCACGCCCGCCAACGAACGCTGGGACGAACTGAACGCCCACCCCGAGTGGTCTTTTTACGGCCAGCCGGTGCCGTCGTGGGAGGCGCTATACGCCGCCTTCGAACGCCGGGTGGCCCGTCACCCAAAGACCAACTTCATCGCCGTGCACTTCGGCAACGATCCGGAAGATCCGGATCGCGTGAGCCAGATGCTGGATCGCTACCCGAACTTCTATATCGACACCGCCGCGCGCATCCCCGAGATGGGTCGCCACGACGTGGAGAAGATGCGACGTTTTTACGAAAAATACCAAGACCGGATCCTTTTCGGCACCGACACCGGCGTGGGGGCATCGGACGCCGAAATGATGTACGGCTCGACGGGCAGCGAGCCGCCCACCCGCGCCGACGAGGTACGGTTCTTCACCGCCACCTGGCGTTACTTCGAGACCCGCGACAAGCAGTTCGAAAGCCCAACGCCCATCCAAGGCCGCTGGAAAATCGACGGCGTGGGCCTGCCGCCGGAGATCTTGCGCAAGATCTACTTCGAAAACGCCGCTCGCCTTCTGCACTGGAAGCCACCGGTGAGCGCCGCCGCGGCGCCCTGAACGGCCGACGCGAAAAACGGGCCTGCCATCGGCGCGAGACCCTTGACTGACGGTCGCCGCCTCCCATAATGGCCCCCTCATTCCGGAGTAGCTCAGTGGCAGAGCAGGCGGCTGTTAACCGCCGGGTCGGGGGTTCGAAACCCTCCTCCGGAGCCAGTCTTGACGGCACAACGAACCCGCGGCCGATCGGTTAACGGCGCTGTCGGGGGCGTCGTTGGCCGGGCGAGCAGGTCAGGCATTATCCCCCGGTGGGGACCCTCACCCCGACCCTCGGCTTTCTGTGGGCGGCTTCGTCGGGAGCGGGCTCGTATTCTACCGCCAGCCCGGCGTCGCCCCTGGTCACAGCGATGGCTTGGGTGGCTTCCTCTTTCAATATCCCCGCAGGCAGCCCGCAGAGAGCGCCGAAAATCAGCATGTAGATCGGCGGAAAGGCCGAGTTGACAATCAAGTCGAACAAAATGACGGCGCAATTGACCGTCAGCGCACTGAGGAGCAATCGGTCGGAGCGCGATTTGATTCTTCTGATGAACTTCGGCGCGCGCAGCACGGTGTACGCAAATGGAAAATAGTAGGAGAAGAGCCCGACCATGCCGTGGGCCGACAAGGTGATGATGACCGCGCCGTCGGGGATGGATATCTGTCTCCCTGAATAGGAATCGTAGACAAGGTTTCTGCCCCAGCCTCCCCAGCCCCACCAAAGACGATGTTTGGTCAGGTCCATCATCAACTGTTCCATGTTGAAGCGATAAAGCAATGAATCGGCACGCGCCCTCGATAGACCCGCGAAGAGATCGGCGATCGATTTCACGGGTATCACATCAGAGAATCGTAGGACCGGGTAAATGAGGAAACAGAGGACGAAGCTGGATGCGACCATCAAGATTCGACGGGGAGCCGCCAGGCAAATCAGCGGAACGATCAGCAGGGCATAGAGGACAACGCCCGTAGACTTGCAGATGACCAAAACGACAAGAACGTAGAATGACGCCGCCTTGATCGAGACATGTGCCAAGCGCATGTGAACCCGAGCCATCGCCAGGATCATGAGGGTGCACGTCAAAACAAAGGAGGCCAGCGGCAACCCGTCCTTGAAGAAAACCGTGGGGCGGTAACCTCCCCACCGCAAGGTCATGTCGAATCGGCTGGCCTGGTACCCGTAGACCAACTGATTGAGATCCGGAAGCGTTCTGATCTCGATCAGGATCAAGGCCGAGTAGATCAGGACCGAGATTGCCAACAGGCGCGTGAGCGATTTCAAGTCGCGCGATGTCTTGAAAAGGATCCTCCCCAGGAAGAAGGCGGTCCAGGGAATGACGAAGAATTGGACGACCTCGCCTAAGAGATCTTTGAGGTCTTCTCCGGGAAGGACGACCCGACCGTAGTGAAGGGGGTCGCGGTTGGTAAGAAATGTCATGAAGGCGACCACGATCGAAAGCAGGAAAATGCCTTCGACTCCCCGAAGGGGATGCGAGCGCCGCAAATGGGAGCGACCAAAAATCACCACCAATATTCCCGCCACCAGTGGCGGAAGGGTCCACTTGGTCAGCCAACTTGGAGAGATGGGAAGGGCGTAAAGCGGGGGCAGGAACATCTCGGCGGCCAGCAGCGAGACCATCACGGCAACCGCGGGTCGGTAAGCTAGGAACAGCCCCAACATGACCAGGGGGAAGGTCCCCAGGAACAGCGGGGCCAAGAAATTGGCGTGCATGTCGGCGCGCGGGTATTGTGCCGCGGCCTAGCGACCGCAGCCAGCGAAAGGAATGGGCGCGGCGCCGAACGGCTCGATGCGGGCGCTCACTTCTGGATGACGTAGTAAAACGTTTCCGGCAGCAGCTTCAGCTCGCGCGCCGCGGTGAGAGAGAGGCTGCGGATGGGGTAGCCGTTGAAGTCCAGCGCGTTCACCTTGAGAGACGGGCCGTCGCTGCGCCTGAAGGTGATTCGCCCGCCCAGCTTCTTCACCACCAGGGGCGCGCCACCCACGGCCACGATCGAACGCAATCCTCGGCCTGGTGCCGACCAGCCGGTGTTGTTTTCCTCGCTCATCACCTGGAGCAGCATCTTGCCCGACCGGGCCAGCGGCGCGCCGTCGAGCGCGACCAGGAGCACCGAACCGTACTCGTTTTCGGCAGCGATGGTGATCTCGCCGAGCTTGATCGCTCCCGCTTGCCGCAGCAGACCGGTGGCCCCTTGCGCGGCGGGCGCGTCAATGGTGGCCACGCCGCGGCCCCAGTCCCAAAGCAGCTCGCCGGTCGCGCTCCGGACCGTCTTGGCGCGACGGTCGATGAGCCGGGACAAGTCGGTCATCCGGGAGGCGCCGCCTGAGGTCTCGGCGATGTTCACCTCGACGCGGCCCGCGAGGAACGCGAGCGGATCGATGCTCTTTCCGTTGCCCCCCCCTCCCCACGCCTGGGCGGCGGAGGCTTTCGTCGGCAGGATGCCCTTGGCCCGCAACGGGTCCAGGTTCACCGGCGCGGCCAGCGGCAACCCGTCCAACGCCAACAGGCTCGCCAGATCCACCTCGAGATGGACCACGGCGTCGGCGGTCTTGACCAGGCCCTGGCGAAACATGAGCGCCGCGGCCGGGAACTGTCCCATGGCAACCGGGTCGGTAACCATAAATTTTCCAATCTGCTGGGCCCAGTTATTTTCGCCTCCGGCGAAGAAGAAGAAGGCGTCCGAACCTTGCAGCGCCCCATAGGCGGCGGTCAGGACCGGCATGTCAGCGCGGTACCGATTGGGGGGTGTCCAATTTATTTCGCTCACAGTGGACGGCTTGCCGTTGTAGGCGAGGTCCATCAGCGGAAGGTTGAACGACACTTCTCCGGGCTTTTCGCTCTCAAAACGAAGGGCCAATGCATCGTCGTACCGATCGCCCTTCGAAATCATATAAGTGGCCCGGTCGCCCTGGTGCGGGCCACCAAAGTACCCGTGGCGATCGATGAAGTCGCAGCCGGCGTTGGACCATTTGTCGAGTGGCCCCAATATGCGCGCGTCGGCCGTGATCCAGTTCGATCCGGCGACGCTCCCTTTGAACGAGAGCTCCTGTTTGAGGTAGCGGCGCATGTCGTCGAAATAGGTCCGCTGTAAATTGGCCAGGAACGTCGCGGTGTCCTGGGCGCGCGCATCGCGACGGCCGACGATTTCCCACAACGGCATGAAACCCGCCCGCCCGGTGGTCTCGTCATCACCGACGATCCGGGCGCCACCCCATCGAACGAACGTCGCCGCAAGCGAACCGTTTTTCTTCTGCAACCAATCCCCGAACAGTTTCTCCAGAGTCTGCATTTGCGGCGCGGGAATGCTGCGATAGGGAACGAAGGTCCAGAAGAGAAGGCTGTCTTCGTTCACGATCTCGACGAAGGCCAACGTCGGATCTTGGGCCAGCGACTGGCCGGTGTAAGGGTTCGGCGCCTGCAACAGGGTCCGCCACCAGCGCTTCTGCATCTGCTGAAACGACCGGCTGAAGAACGAAAGCCCGAACGGGTGCCGGGCTCCATCGAACCCTTCGAAACCCGGACCGTCCTTGGGCTGCAGCCAAGCCGGAAAGTAGTCGGAGATCTCCAGGTAGATTCCCTGGCTCTTCAGGGCGGCGGTCAAAGCGTGGAGCCGGTCAAGCTTGGTCGGGTCGATGCTGCCGACATCCTCGTCCTTCCACAAAGGCCCATGAAAGCGAAGCATGTTGACGCCGAACTTGGCCAGGAATCGCGCCAGACGATCAAGCCCGGCTTGGTCGTACTTGAGGACGTCGGGACCGGCGTTGACGGCCCAGAAGCGGACGGGCTGACCGGTCTTCTCGTGGATGAAGCTTTCGCCCTTGACCTTGATGAATCCACCATCGCCGGCGCGCTTCTCGTTCATCCAGCGCAGATCAAGGGGAGAGACGCCGAATGGATCCAGATCCGGCTCGAACGGAAACCAACCGTCGGGTGCGACGCCCACCTTTTCGCCCGGCTTCAGCTTGCCTCGGGGCACGAAGCCCACGCTCGTGAGCAGGAAGCAGTCGAAGGCGGACGCCCCCTTGCTCTCGAGCAGCTCGATCCGCAGCGTGTGCTTTCCGCGCTTGAGCGACACCCCACCCAACTGCACCCAGTTGGCCTCGACGAATTTTTTCAGAACGACCGAATCAAGCAGAGCGACGTCGCGTCCGGAGGTGCGCCAAGGCTGATCATCGAATCGCCAGCGAAACGGCCCGTGTGACCAGAATTTTCGCGCATAAAACTGGTACGGGGCATCCTGGTCGACGGTGACGTCGTATTCCAGGAACAGCGCCTTGCCAGGATCGTTCGCGCCGATCCACCTTCCACCAGAAAGGGTCGCCGCCCCCCGAGGGTCGGGCGGCTGGAACGGGTTTTGGTCGGGAAAATTCGTGGCGCGAGGGTTTTCCGCTTCCCACCAAACCCATGTGCCCGGCGCGGCGCGCGTCTTTTGCGCAGAGGCGGCCAGGGCCAGGCCAACGACGACGACGACCAGGCTTCGTTTCACGCCCGAACGCTAACACACGGCCCCCGGACCCTCCGGAAGACAGGGCCGTGCTCAGGGTGTTCCGACGGATCGACTGACGCGGGAAGTCCCCGCGAACAACACGTAGAGCCAGAGCTGGCGCTGGTGAAAAGACTCAATGAAGGAACCTGGCCTGCTGTAGAAAGGCGCGCGATCGGCCCAGCGGCCACCGAACTCGACGGTCAAGCTATCGGAGATGCGGTGGCGAACCGGCACCGCCACCGAAGCCGCGACTTCGTCGGGGTAATACGTCGTATCTCCTGAGGTGGTGGCGTGCATCTGCAGGGTGGAGAAAAAATAGCCCTCAAACCCCACCGACCAATCCGGGGGACAAAGCAAAGACAGGATGACCATCGCGGTGCCTCGCGGCGTCGCGGCTCCCAGGATCGGATCGACGTAGTAGTCGACCGACGCTCCCAACATCGCTTGCAGCACCGTCCCACGCAGGCTGAGGAGGCGTTGATCCAGCGTCACCTTTCCGATCGGTGTCACGGAGCTGGGCGTGTCGATCGGATAGGCGCTCGACAGGTGGGTCAGGGCGATCCCCGCTCGAAGCTCAAGCGACGCGTGCCGCGCCAAGGAGGTTCGCCACCCCACCCCCGGGATCACGGTGAGACCAGTCACCGAGTGCACCATCAAAGGCTGGCCGGCGACGGCGGGCGCCGACTGCAACGCCGAGATGTATTGCGTTTCGAAACCAGTCGACAGCGTCAGTTCATCCAAGGCGGAGAGGCGAAACGCAACGCCGGGGGTGACGGTGACGGTGGTGAGATGGGGAAGAACGAAGGTCGCGGCGGGATCTTCGTCGACGGGACGATATTGAAATACGCGCAAAGCGAGCTCGAACCTGACGGTTCGGCTGGCCCGTGCTTGGGCGCTGGCGTCCACCGTGGTGGAGAAGATCCGCGGCACCACGGCCAGCGTGGCCTGGTTGGTGCCGAGGACGACGGGCAGGTACGTGTAGTCCGTCGCCCCCTCGAGCACCGAGGCGGTGCCCTGGAACACCAGGCGTGGCGTCGGGTGAGAGTCTGCCGCCAAGGTCCAGGTGTGGAGGTACAACGGGGCTGCGTCCACGGACTTCGTTTCGCGTGAAAAAATGCGGAGACTGTAACCGGCGCGAACCTGGAAATCTCCGCCCCGATAGAGCACGTCACCGCCAGGCGTCAGGACGCCGACCAAGGAAGGTTGTGGAGGCAACCCGGGGGAGACCGGCGCCTCACCGCCGCGCGTCTCCACCGACACCGATCCGCCGGCGTCGAATTGGCCCGCGGCTAAGAGCAACATCAGAGCCGGAGCGAGGCCGAGCATCGGACGGCTACTCCACGACGACGACGTCTCCGTCGCGAAGCCGGAAGCGGCTCACGACCGGGGTGGGGGCCGTAATCTCGGCGGCGCGAAACCGCACCGGCAGTCCTCCCTCGCTGCGAACGACGAAGATTCGATCGCGATTGGCGAACTCCGTCAGCCAGCCCGCCGCGGCCAGGGCGGCGGCGACGCTGCGGTCGCGGGTCAGCTCATAGGTCGCGGGCGATTTGACCTCGCCGACCACGTTCACCCGGATCGGCCCGATCCGAGCGAGGGAAACCGCCACCACCGGCCTCACCACCAGCGTCGCCAAACGGGCCCGCAACTCTTCCGTGACCTGTTGGGGCGACCGACCGGCAACCTCGACCCCTCCCACCGTCGGCAACAGAATGCCCCCATCGTCGCGAACCACGAATTCGCCGGAGAGCGCCGTCTGATTCAGCACCGAGATCACGATCACGTCTCGTGGGTGGATGATCCCCTCCCCGCTCGACGCTACCGCGGGCAAGTTGGCTGCCCAAACGAAGGGCTTTTCAGCGGCGCAGCTGGCGACGAAAATGAAAGACAGGAAGTAAGCGAAATGAGCGGTGGCGAAGCGTTTCATATTCAAGCTGTCGACGTGGCGAGCAATGACCGGTCAGTGCCTGGAGATCGTGCGAGTGGCATTCAAGTTGGACAACGCCTGCGTAAACATCCGGCGGCCCCCCTTGGCAACGGCCAGCCCCAAAGCCATGAACAACCCCAGAAACAGGCCCGCCGCCACTCGAACCACCCCGGTCATCACAGGCCCGACCTTGACGATCTGCGCCGGCGAAACGATCTGGTACCGGGATTCGGTCGAGACCCTTTCGAGGTTGAATTGCAACTCGGCCTTTTTGAGCTGCTCGAAGAGCTGGCCGTGCAACTGGGTGGTCGCTTCCTGCATGTGCGTGAGCCGCTGGACACCGGCCTGCACGCGAGGCAGATCGCCGACCATGGACGAAACGCGGCCCAGCTTCTGCTCCGTGTCGGCCAGACTGCTGCGGGCCGCTGCCAGCTGCGACTCCAACAGTGGTCCTTCCAACCGCCGCTTCTCTTCTTTTAACTCCAGGACTTCAGGATGCCCTTCCGCCAGGCCCCGGGCACGCGCTTCGTCCAGCTTGCGATCGAGGTTGGCCAGAGAATCGCGATAGATCGGGGACGAGTGGAACCGCTGCGCCGCCGGAGCGCTCTCGGGCGACGCGCCACCCACGGGCAACGGAGCATCCACCTGTGCGCGGCGCTGAGCATCCACCTCGGCTTGCAGCCGGCGAACCTGCGCCACGAGGTCTGAGCGCCGCGTCTCCAGCGCGAATCGGCTGTCCAGCATGGGTTTTTCCCCTTCGGGAAGACGATCGGAATTCTTTTGAAGGAATTGCATTTGTTCGTCGCTGATTTTCTTCATGTCGCCTTCGGCGACCTTGAGCTGCTCACGGAGGAACTCGGCTTGTGCCGTGAACACCCGAATGGCGCGCGCGGTCTCTGATTGCTTGTAGTTCTCGAGATGCGTTCGCAGGATCTCCACTGGGTTCAGCGACAACGGAGCAATCAGAGTTTCCCGATAGGTGGCCTTGTAGACGTTGTCGGGCTTCGCCTCCATCCGCAGACGCTCGGCGAGGGCCTTCACCGCACCGTCGGTGGGTGTCCGTCCGAGGACCTTCTTCAGCGTCTCGGCCACCAAATCCGGCTGAACGAACCCCGTCTCCGCGTCGGCGAACAGCACTTCCTGGTCGTCGCTCGACGGAGGGCGGCTCCACGATGGCCGCGAATCAAAAGGGTTCACCTTGGCCTGGGGTTGCAGCTTCATCACGCACGCTGCTTCGCGCCGCGGGGGCAGAACAAATACTGACATCAATCCCAGCAACGCTCCCATGCCGGCCAAAAGACGGAGCAGGAACGCATTCTGCTCAAGAAACTTATAGGTCTTGGCAGCTCGTCCGAAGATTTCTTCCAGAGATGGCCCGTCGTCCTCGTTGCGACGAGCGGTCGCCAGCGCCGTGCCGGCGGCGGAAATCCGTACCGGCGCCGGCGTATATCGAGCCAAGGTATTGCTGCGCACGACGGTCGGGATCCCGGCCGGGAGGATCATCATCGTCGCGTCTATGCGCCGCTCGACAAGGAACTTGAACTCGACTTGGCCGAGGGCAATGCGATCGCCGCTGCGAAGGCGCACACGGCTGACACGCCGCCCGTCCACGAAGGTTCCGTTGCTGGAGCCGAGATCTTCCAACTCGAACCCCTGGCTTCCGTTGATGAGTCGGGCGTGCCGCGCGGAAACCGAGGCGTCCGGGAGGGAAATATCCGCATCGACGGCCCGGCCAAGGTAAATGGTGTTGTGTATGAGTGGGTAACCTCGGCCAGCGTGCGCACCGCCCACGCCCAGCAGGAACGCCTCCGGCTCACCGGAGGGAACGGAGCGATCGAGCTCTGCGTCGAGGCCCGAATTCGGCTGAGAAGCCTTGTCGCCGCCGGCGCCATCCTTGTTCGACGGGTGGACAGCCATTTGAAGGTCCGTGAAAATAACATGACCATGCTCCCCGGTCCAGGCTTCGAACCCCTGTTTGATGCGTCAAATGGCCTGTGGCGATTCCACTTTGTGAGGCACCCGCGACAGTCGGCACGGCGCGGCGATGGCCAGTTGCCGCCCGCGGTTTAGCCTCGACGTTGCCGCCGCGCCCGATCGAAAAGCGTCCTGAATGTGCCGGCGACACTGGCCTTCGCTGCCTTGATTTGCGTCGCCAGCGCGCGTCGGGGCCGCGTGACTCTCGCCGTATCGGCGTCTTCATGACCGCCTTGCCCTTGCTCCGGATGGTCCGACGCGCGCGACTGGACTTCGGCCGATTCCTTCGCTCCGGCGGCGAGTACCGCTTCGATAAGTCGATGGCGCTCGGCCAACCTGTCGCCCAGGTTCCGCCGAACCCATTCTCCAACGCCCGCGGGCGATTCGATCAGGTTGTTCGCCAGCGCCGACGTGCGGAGCGCCGCCGCCATGGCACTGGCCACCAAGAAGCGTCCCTCCGGAGAGCGGTTCATGGCCTGCATGCAGACATCGTCGAGGCAAGCCGGGCCGCCGTGTGCGCTCGGCGGACTGACCTTCATCCGCAGGACCTTCGTGGCTACCTCATCGAACGTGTCTGCGGTGAAAGGCTGCCGCCCCGTCAGCGCCGTCCATAACAGCACGCCCAGCGAATAGAGATCGGATCGCGAATCGAGTTTCTCGCCGCGGAATTGTTCAGGCGGCATGTAGGAGGGCTTGCACAGCCCCAAGGTCTGGGCCTGGTTCGAAATGGCGGTGAGACGGGCGCTGCCAAAGTCCGACAGCCGCGTCACTCCGTCGACGCCTACCAGGACGTTCTCGGGAGAGATGTCGCAGTGAACCAGACCCAGCCATCTTCCCTTCGCATCAGTCGCATCGTGCAACGCCTGCAACGCCGTCAGCGTTTCGAGTACGATGGCCACCACGACCGCTGGCGAAGGTCGATTTTCCCCAACCATCATCTCGGCCAAGCACGCGCCGTCCACGTACTCGAAGATAAGGAACCGTTGGCCGTCATAGATTCCCGTGTCGATGACGGTTTGCGCGTTGGGGTGGCGGAACAGCGAACCGACCCTCACTTCGCGGCGAAAGGAAGCCTCCGCCAGATCCTGATGAAGCGTGTGCTGCCTGATAACCTTCAGTGTCAAGAGACGGTTGGGGTCCTCTCCCTTCACTTTGCGACAGACGTAGACCGATCCGATGGCTCCGCGCGCGATGCGTGCCGCCACCTCATACTGCCCAACCCGAAACGGAGCAGCCGACGCCCCGGCTCCGGCTCCTTTGGCCGATGGTTGCACCGCGCCAGTCGACGTCTCAATCACCGTTTGTGGCAGCGCCGGGGACGTCCGGTCGGGCGACAAGGCGCTTGACTTTGACGCCTCCTGCCCTGATGGGGCGACTCCGTTGGCGGCACCCTCCCCCTCGAGAGAAACCGGACTTCCGGCTTCCGGAGAGTCAAGCGACGACACTGATGACGCATTTTCCACAGGAGCCATAAATTATACGCTAGTCGGCCCTTGTCCTCCATGTCATCCCAAGGCGCACCACCCTCTTGTCGAAATCCATTCTCCGGCGGGCGAGGCATTGCGGCAAAACAACGCCACCCGTTTGACGGGGATCCTGCCGGCCGGACTTCGCAGTAGAAGAGAGCCACCCGCTATCGCCCATGCTGTTCTCCGAGCCTGTCTTTGTTTTCTTTTTTCTTCCCGCGGTCCTGCTCGCGTACTTCAGCCTAGGCGAGAAAAGTCGCGACACCGTCCTGCTCGCTTCCAGTCTGATCTTCTACGCGTGGGGAGAACACGGGTACGTCCTGGTCCTCGTCGCATCAATCTTCCTCAACTGGCTCTGCGGGTTGGGCGCGGCCCCTGGCCCAGGGAAAAATAGATCACGCGGCAGTCTCCTCGTCGCCATCACGGGCAACCTGCTGCTTCTCATTTTTTTCAAATACACGAACTTCCTTGTCGCCAACCTGAACGTCCTGCTCCTGCGCCTGCACAGTCCGCTGCTTGCCGTGCGCCCCATCCACTTGCCGATCGGAATCTCTTTCTTCGCATTCCAAGGAATGTCCTACGTCATTGACGTCTATCGCGGCACCGTCCCACCGCAGAAGAGCCTCCTCAAGATCGCCATGTACAAGTCCTTCTTTCCCCAGCTGATCGCCGGTCCCATCGTTCGCTACGTCGACGTCAAACCTCAAATCGAACGCCGGACGATCGGCTTTGACGATTTCGCGGCCGGCATCCAAAGATTCATTGTTGGTCTCGCAAAGAAGATGATCGTTGCCAACGTGGTGGCCAGGCCCACCGACGCGATCTTCGCGCTGCCGGTAAGCCAACTCAGCGCTTCACTGGCCTGGGTTGCGGTGATCGGATATGCCCTGCAAATCTATTTCGACTTCTCGGCATATTCCGATATGGCGATAGGACTGGGACGGATGTTTGGTTTTCGCTTCTTGGAGAACTTCAACTACCCGTACATCGCGACCAGCATGACCGAGTTTTGGCGTCGCTGGCACATCTCGCTGTCCTCGTGGTTTCGTGACTATCTCTACATACCCCTGGGCGGCAATCGGGTCTCGGTGGGCCGCCAGTACGCCAATTTGATGGTGGTCTTCGCGCTGTGCGGGCTGTGGCATGGCGCGAGTTGGAACTTCGTGATCTGGGGTCTTTTCCACGGCGTATTTCTCACCCTTGAACGGCTTGCGGCGCGAAAGCAGATCTCGATGCCCTTTCGCAGCTTGCGTCACGTTTACGTTATTTTGGTCGTCCTCGTGAGCTGGGTCTTTTTCCGCGCGGAGACAGCGGCGTTGGCGCTGTCGTTCATTGGCGCGATGGTCGGCATGACTCATCACGGACAGGTCATGCCCGGGCTGCGCGTGTTCGTCGACACCGAAGTGGTCACTGTGGTGATCCTCGGGATCATCGGTTCGACCCCCGTGCTGCCGGCTATCAAGCGGCGATGGGAACGTTCCGACTGGCTCGGTCAATGGCGCGAAGCGGCCGGATTGCTCGGACTGATGGGGGTCTTCGTTTACTGCGTGATGCTGATGGCGGCGGGCTCTTACAGCCCATTCATCTACTTTCGGTTCTAAATGGACGCACCCGCGACAACGGCCCGCTCCAGACGATGGAACCGTGCGTTGACCTGGGTCTTCCTGGCGGCATTGGTGGCTCCCACCCTCGATCTGATCTTCAAATGGGATCCTTATCCGTCTCCGCTGCGCGACCCGGTGCCTTTCCCCTCGTTTCGCGCCACGGCATCGTTGCGGCGTCTTCCGGGACAGCTGGCCTGGTATCTGAAGGAGAGCATGGGATTTCGGGGATCGTTGGTCCGGACCCGCGCCTCAATCGCCTGGAGCCTGGGTGTCTCGCCCGCGCCGGAGTCAGTGGTTCGCGCCGATCCATGGCTGTTTCTTCGGACAGAACGAGTCATCGACGACTTCCGGCGTGTCGAGCCCTTCACGGAGGCTCAATTGCAAGGGTGGCGATCGACCTTCGAGGCCCGAGCGGCCTGGCTGGCCAAGAGGGGGAGCCATTACCTCATCGTCGTCGCCCCCAACAAAGAGACTGTCTATGCCGACGCCGTTCCGCGCTGGTTCACGCGCCTGCCCGGGCCCTCGCGGCTGGAGCAGCTGAAGCAGTACCTGGCGACAACGACGAATCTCGATTTCCTCGATCTGTCCGCCACCCTCATGGCACACAAGACCGACGCGAGGCTTTACCACTTCACCGATACGCATTGGAACGACAACGGCGCCTTCGTCGCCTACCGAGCCATTTCAGAACGCCTGGAGCAATGGTTCCCGCGGATCCGGACGCTCGATGCGCGAGACCTGACTCACGAAATGCAACTGACCCCCGGCGGCGACCTCGCCAGGATGTGCGGTCTCAAGCGCGATCGACTCGAGCCTCAAGAATGGCTTTCCCTTTCGCCCACGGTCATTCCCTCGACGTTCGCGGACGGATCGCCAATCACCTTCGAGCGGATGGACGTGCGCGGGAGGCAGCTCTTCGAAACCCGCAGTCCCTCTGGCGAAGTTCCCTCGGCGACGATCCTTCGGGATTCTTTCGGCGAGGCGCTGATCCCGTACCTGTCGCGGCACTTTCAGACCGCCACCTGGATCTGGACGTATGACTTTCCGTCCGAATTAATCGATGCGCAGCGTCCCCGGCTGGTGATTGAGGAGCTCGTCGAGCGAAAATTGATGGTGCTCGAGCCCACGAATTCGGCGACTGTCGAGTCATCGGAGGGCAACACCGCCTCGGATCAGTAAGTGTTGCGGTTCTTTCTCCACTCGATGGCCGTCTTTAGAATGATTTTCACGTCCCACAGGAGAGTCCAGTTCTGGATGTACTCCAGGTCGTGCTCAACGCGCTTGGCCATTCGGGAGACCTCGGGTGTCTCACCGCGCCAGCCATTCACCTGCGCCCATCCCGTGATGCCCGGTTTGACCTTGTGTCGCAGCATGTACCCATGAATCAACGCTCGGTATTCTTCGTTATGTGCAACAGCGTGCGGACGCGGACCGACGATCGACATTTCGCCACGCAACACTTGAAAGAACTGCGGCAATTCATCCAGCGACGTTCGCCGCAGGAATCGCCCAAAACGGGTGACGCGCGGATCGTTGCGAGATGCCTGCCGGATCTCATCGCCGTCTTCGCAGACCGTCATCGTCCTGAATTTCAAGACCCGGATCTGTTTGCCGTTAAGACCGTAGCGTCGTTGTCGGAAGAAGATGGGGCCCTTGGACGTCAGCTTGATTCCAATCGCCACAAACAAGATCGGAATTGCGATCAAGGCAATAATCAGCGAGCCTGCAACCAGGTCTTCGAGCCGCTTGAGAGCACCGGTCACGCCCTGAAAAGGCGTCTCGTAGATGCTGACCACCGGAAGGTTTCCAAGTTGGGTCCAATGCGCGTGCCGCAGATCAAAGGTGAAGAAATCGGCGGCCAGGTAAACGCTGGCGGTCGTATCGGCCAGTTCGCGCACGATCTGGCCGATCCGCAACTCGGCGCGCAACGGCAGCCCGATGTAAACGATGTCGATGGCCCCGTTGCGGCAAGCCCGGATCAGTTCGCTGGAGCTGCCACCATAAGAGGGGCCGGAACGGCCGAACGGGTGGCGTCGCTCTTCGGAGCGGTCGTCGAAGACACCGACGATGTCCATCCCCAGCCACGGCCGCTCCTTGATTCGTTCGCACAGCGTTTCGGAACCGGCGGTGGCGCCGAGGATACCGACCCGTTTGATGTTGCGGCCTTGCAGGCGAAGATACGAAACGATGAGCCGACCAAGAAGGCGCCACCCGCAGATGAACAGCGGGGCGAGCAAGAACCAGCCGAACGAAACAACCCGCGAGTAGTGAGTCGAGGTCTTGGAGGCGAAGGCGAGCAAGATAAGGATCGGAAAAACAACCACCCAAGCGGCAACCGCCTGCCGCAGCTCTCGCCCGAGGCGCTCAGAACGCCACGATCGATATAGCCCCATCAACTGGCCGGCGATCCCGAACATCAGCACTCCCAGTGCGCTGGCGTTCGTCATCTCTAGATTCCAGTATTGAGAATAGGCCTGACAAGCCAGCCAATGAGTGGCAACGATCATCAGTCCGTCGATGACGCGCTGAATGCCCCCCAGCAAGTCATCATCTCTTAACGACACGCCTCGCATCACAGCACGCCTCGAATCACACTGTGCACTTTGACAGTCACGCAGCGCCTGTCAATGGGATTGAAAGCCAGCCCACAAGTATTAACAGTGCACTGACCAGAACGGAACAATAAGGATGAATTCCTGATCCACTCTGCAGAAATTCCGCCTGTTAGATCGGGGTCACACGAAGCATAGGTTTTCCGAAAATGTGAATGTGCGGTTAATGCGGCGATCAATGCAGAGATCGGGCGCTGATCCCTGCGATTCCGGAAGCAACCTGCAGACGCCTTGCGCCACCTGGCGAGTACCTGTCGCAGAGGATCTGGCGAGTCAGCCCCCCTCTGAGGAACCCGAATCTGCAGTCGTCTTGGGTCGGCGCGACGGCGTCTCTCGCCAGCCGAGTGTCGATTCCAGATATTCAGCGAGTCTTCGGGTCGTGAAAATCCAGGCGGGCGCCCGTCGGGAGCGGCCGCTCGCACCTGAAAATCACGTCGTCCCAAAGGCCCTGGCTGGCCATTTGGCCCACGTCCATCAGATCGCGCGGCCGCACCTCGGTGACCTCGAAACCCGCCTCGCGCAAACGGTCCGTCACGTCGCGGCCATAAACGCGCAGATGATCGAACTGGCCGAAGCGGCGCTCGCGCTCCTTCGGGTCGGTGACAGCGGGATCCTCATCCGTGTGAGCCATCTCCCCGGACAGGGGCACCTGGATGTACGCCACCCCCCCGGGCCGCAGAACCCGCAACAGCTCGCGCATGGCCTTGCGATCATCGGGAACATGCTCAAGAACGTGGCTGCAGACAATCGCTCCGAAGCATCCGTCTTCGAAAGTCGTCGCCGTGATGTCGACATGGAAATCGACGCCCGGTGCGCCCTGATCTGCAGTGACGTAGCGAGCGACCCGGGGGTCGCGCTGGAAACGGGACCGCAGGCACCACTCGGGCGCGAAGTGCAGAAGGTCGACGGATTTGCTCCCCGCCTTCCATTGCTGTGAAAGGTACAACCAGAGGAATCGGTGCCGGGGATCCGACCCGCAGTAAGGGCAAGCGCCGATCAGCGGGTCCTTTCGCCAGGTGCGAAAACTGCGCTCGCAGGTCGGGCAGGCAGCGCCGTTGCCCGCGTACAGGTACTGGAAGACGAAACGGCGTGCGCTCCGGAACACCGGGCTCAGCCATCTCACATAGCGATAAGGACTCTTGGACAATGGGTATCTTTAGGTTGCGCGTTCCCTGTCGGGCCGAGGGCCCTCGACCACCTTGGACAGCTCCACCAGACGCGCGGGATTCCCCAGAACCATGGCACCGGCGGGCACATCTTGGGCCACCACGGTGTTCGGCCCGATGAAGGCGTCGTCGCCTATCGAGATGTCGCCAACAATGCAAGCACCCGGACCGATCTCGACCCGGCTGCCGATGATCGGCGATCGGTCGGCTCCCTTGCGAATGAGGCCGATGGTCGCGCAGTGGCGGATGGTGACATCGTCGCCCATCGCCCGAGCCCCCAGGAAAAACCCGCCGTGATGCAAAATTCGCAACCTGCGCCCGATGCGTGCGTTGTAAGGCAAGTCAATGGCCCACAGCGCGATCACCACCTGATGCGCCAAACGGTAGGCCACGGTGAGCGGCGGCCGCAGGGCGCGAGGTTTGACCGACATGCGCCAGTTGCCGAACCGAGACACGGCCACTGCCCAGAAGCCCGGCGACAGCAGGCTGCGGCCATGAGTGTCGAAGTCCTCGGCCAGCAGGGCCGGGAAACTGATCCCGGTCGGGTTCTGATTCTTGTCGCCCAGAGGAAGCGCCTGGCCCGGGACACTTTTGAACGACTCAGCCTCGGGCGAGGTGGGGGAAGAAAATGAGGGAGCCGGTTGAATTGTCGGCTTCATGGTGACGTGACCGTCATGTCGGAACAATCCGCGCTGGCACGCCAAGGACCGTGGCGTTGGGCGGCACGTTCTTGAGCACCACGGAGTTCGCGCCGACGACCGCGCCCCGGCCCACGCGCACGCCACCGAGGACGCACACGCCCGATCCGATATCAGCGCCATCTTCGATAGTGGGCAACTCCACTCCGCCGCTGGCGGCAGTCTCGGCCGACACCGGGCGCCTGTCGCGCAATGGCCCAAAGGTCGTGTCGTGGCGGAGGTGCACGTCGTTGCCGATCGATTTGGCTGTCAGCAACATCGATCCGTTGTGCCAGAGACGAACTCGTCGGCCGAGGGCCACGGTGCGGGGCAGGTGAATTCCCCAAATCCAGTCGATGCCGGTGAACAGGGCACGGTAGGCGATGTCGAGCACGGCCCGCTCGGCGCGCGGTCGACTCTGGTCCAACGCGCGAGCGCCGATCCGATGGGTGGCGACCGCCCAAAAACCGGGCGCGGTCAGATCGCGGTCATGGGTCGCGAAGTCCTCGGCCAGCAGCTGCAACGTCGAACGGGTTTCAGGTGTCGAGGCTTGTTCCGTCATCGTGCTGTCGCTCATCTCTTGAGAACGCAGGTTCGGTTTACGGCTCCCCAAGATGGGATCCGGAACGTCACGGTTCTGCTCAGCATAGGGCGGCGGCCCCAGCAGGTGTCGCAAGCCAAACATGGCGAGCTGTCGTCCGATCCGGGGTCGGGTCGCGGAATTTCCAGATTCAAGCGCAGCCCTGAGCCGGTAGATCGCATGCCCAGCGAGCCAGGCCGCATCGCCCGCAGCGGCGTAGGCCTGCCCGTGGTGCTTGACCCAGTAACGCCGGCGCGATTCGAACCAATAGCGAGGCATGGCACGAGATTCATCGGCCATTCCCGTCGCCAGCGAGCCGATGTGAGTGATGGGAGCATCGGCGACATAATAGACTTTCCAGCCAGCACATTTCAGTCGGCGTGCGAAATCGATCTCTTCGAAGTAGAGGAAAAAGCCCTGGTCGAACCAGCCACCGTCGGTGAAGACTTCGGTGCGCACGAGCATGCTGGTGCCTGGCACCCAGTCGACCTCCGACGTGTGGGTAGGCTGCAATGAAACGATGTGGCGTTTCAGAAGCTTGGAAAGGGGTCCGGTGCGGGCGGTCCCTTCGAGCTCGCCCCAAATGGAAGGAAACCGAAAGGCCTGACCCTGCACCTCGCCGCCGGGCGCATGGATCAAACTGCCGGCCAACCCGACCGGCGGGTGATTCTCCATGAATTTGTGCAGTGTGGCCAACGAGCCCGGATCCGCCAGCGCATCTGGGTTCAACACATAGATATAGCGAGGAGGTTCAGGCGCAGACAGCGCGTGGCGAACGCCGACGTTGATGCCGAAACCATAACCTCCGTTGTGCGCCGCATCGACCAGGGCAACCCGCCCTCCCCTGAAAAATTCCTGGAACGCTTCCCGCAGTCGTGGGAGGGAGTCGTCGCCTGAAGCGTTATCGACAATCACCAGCGAGGATCCGGGGATCGTCTCGAGGTCGACGAGAAGCGCCCGAGCCGCCGCGATGGTGGCGGCGGCGGTTCGGAAGTTGACGATGATGGCCGCGATACTCACGAACCCACCCTCTTGTATTCGATGAGCCCAGCCCGACGCCCACCAAGTCGCAAGGCCCAATATCGAATCTGTCCCCATCCTTGCGGCAGTTTGCTCAGCACCGTGTAGCGGGCGTAGAGGGCGGCGTCGTCTCGGGAGAAACCACGCTGACGCATGGTCCGTAAGATCCGTCGACCGAGGAGAAAGTAACCGCCGCCGACCAGACCCAAGCTCATCCCGAGGGTGGGCAGCGCCATCCCCACGGCGGCCGTCGGCGCGCCGACGCCCCAGAACCAGTTGCTGCGCGCCGCGCGCACCCAGTGCCGTTCGGGTTCGTGCCCATGTCGCGCGGCGCCCTCGGCGAAGGCGAATCCCGCCCGCACCGAACGCTGCCACCACTGATCGAAGCGCATCATGTCCGCATCGTGCAGGGTCATCTCTGCATCGACGCGCAAGATTTTCCATCCCCGCTGGCGCAACCGCAGGCACAAGTCCGGCTCCTCGCCGGCGATCAGGTCGTCCTGGTAGCCATTCACCTCGCGCAACGCTTCCGCCCGCATCATGGCATCACCGCCGCAAGAGTCGGCGCTCCCAATGGGCGTGTTCCATTCGAGGTCGCACAGCCGGTTGTAGACCGACGCTTCGGGATGTCGCTCGCGGCGGCGACCACAGACCACCGCCAGCTTTGGATCCCGACGAAGCGTGCTCTGCGCGACCTCCAACCAGCCCGCGACGATCTCGCAATCACCGTCGACCAGCTGGATGAGGTCCAGATCGGGCGCCACCTGGCGCAAGCGCGCGATCCCGGCGTTGCGGGCCCGCGCGGCAGTGAACGATAGGTTCTGATCGAGACACACCACATCGGCGCCCTGGGCTCGGGCCAGGGCCACGCTGTCATCAGTCGATCCGGAATCGACGTACACCACACGCGCAACCCGACCAACCAGCGAGGCCAGGCAGCGACGCAGGCGTTCGCCCTCGTTACGTCCGATGGCGACGACACCGACGCGCGTCATGGTCTTTGACTCTTCATTCATGCCTAAAAAGATCCGCCAGCCGCGCCGCTTGGGACGACGAATCATGATGAGCGGCCACCGCAGCGGCGCCCGCACGCCCCATTCGCTCCAGTTCCAGCCGGGGTGTGGCCAGCAACACCTTGATCGCCTCGACCATCGCTGAGGTCGATCCGGCCGGGATCAACCACCCATTCACCCCATGTTGGACGAGCTCGGGGATCCCGGCCACGAACGTGGTGATGGCCGGACGCCCCAAAGCCAGCGCCTCCATCAACACGACGGGCAGTCCCTCGGCGAAGCTGGGAAGCAGAAGAGCCCGGGCGGAAAGCAGCTCGCGGCGCACCATTTCGTTGCTGATCCACCCGGTGATTCGCACGACGCGCCCCAGATCGAGGACGGCAATGCGTTCTTCGATCAATCCACGCAAAGGACCCTCACCCGCCAGGACCAGATCCACGTCAATGCCCTCGGCGCGCAGCGCAGCCACCGCCTCCAGAATCAAAAGCTGCCCCTTCTGCGAGGCCAGCCGACCGATACACAGCAGGCGACGATTCATCGGAATTGGCTGCGGACCCACCGCCAAGAAGTCCCTATCGACTCCGCAGTGAACGACATGCACCTTGGACCACTGCGCGGGCGTCACCCATCGATAAAGCTGACTGCGACCGAAGCTGCTGACCGCTATGACCGCGGATGCCCGTTCGATCTTTTCGGCCAACGACAAGGCTTGAGGAGAATCGAACTCCTCCGGTCCGTGCACGGTGAAGCTGTATGGCGGCCCGCCCAGGATGCGGGCAAACATGGCCACCGCCGCCGAATTGGTGCCAAAGTGGGCGTGCAAATGGGTCACGCCTCCGGCCCTGCGGAGCCAGCGAAGCAAGACGCAGGCTTCCGCCGCATAGATGAAGTGACGCAGAAATCCCCGTTCCGACCGCCGCCCCAATCGGACCGCCGCCCAGAGCGCCCGCAGCCAGGAGGCGGGGCGGGTGAGCGCCGCAACCGTCAGCGCCAAAAGCAGGCCCGATACGCCTTGCCCCAGCAGAACACGGGTACGCGCCTGTTCAGCCTGGTCAGCGGGATCCACCAGATCGGACGGCGGAGGTCGCATCGAGAACCGTTCCACCTGAATCCCCTGAGCCTCGAGCGCCGCCACCTCCCGCCGGATGAAACTGTGGCTCACGGCCGGGTACTGGTTCACCAGATAAGCGACTTTCAAGGCGTGCGATGTTAGCGAACTTGAGCCGGCAGGGCGACCGCCGTTGCTTCTTCAGCGGGGCGTCGGAGGAGCAGGGCCGATGCCATCCTCGTCGGGTCGAGCGGTCCGCTCCCACTTTTGCTGCTTGCCTTTCAAAAGCAGCAATGCATAAAGCGGCATCTTCCACAGCAGGTAAAGCGGCACCACCAGAAAAAGACGCGCTGGCACCGTGCCTCGGGCGAATCGCCACCAGGCCACGCCAACCGCGCTGCTGGTCGCGGCCAGGCCCGCGACCGTCAGGATCAGCGGCACCGCAACCGGCACGTGAAATACCGCCAACCCCAAGGCCGCGCTCGCCACCGCCAGCTGCAGCAAGACCAGCAGTGCCAGCGGCGGAACGAAGAGATCCGCGGCCAGGCCGAAAAGGCCCAACTGACGGCGCGCCAGACCCGCCGCCAGCAGGCGCGGCACATAGGTTACGAGCGTGTGCAGGTGGCCGTGCTCCCAGCGCCGCCGCTGGCGCAGTCCCGTTTGCCGCCCCGGCGGCAACTCGCTGGAGATCTGAGCCTGGGGGCACAAAAGCGGAGGGCATCCACCCAACGCCAGCTCCAGGCCGAGGACCATGTCCTCGACCAGGTTACCGCGCGTTTCGGGTCCATCGCGCAGCAGCTTCCACGGGAACGCCATCCCGCTGCCGGTCAGAAGGCATGGCAATCCCAGCCGCATGAGACCGCGTGGCCGCACCCGGTTGCGCAGCAAAAATGCGAAGGCGCTGACCCGGGCCAGTGGCGATGCGTGGGGCGGAGCCGCCAGGAGGTATTCACCTTGCACAGGACGCCCCGTCCGCGCGGCCTGGCTGGCCAAAACCGCGATGGCGCCCGGCGACACCCGACAGTCGGCGTCGACCAAAACCACGACATCGGGGGGGTCGGCAGTCAGATGCTGCACACCGAAAGAGATCGCGAAGCCCTTCCCGACGTTGAAGGGATCGCGCCGTTCGATGGCGGTGATCGCGACCGCAGGCAGCGAGGCCGCCACAGTGGCGACAACGCTGGCGGTGGCGTCACTACAGTTGTCGGCGACCACCACCAAGCGATCGCCCTGGCCCAACTCCGCCGCCAGTGCCGCAACCGTCGGTCCGATCTGTCCCGCTTCGTCGTTTGCCGGGATCAAGATCGCCAGGCGCGAAGCACGATCGGCTGCGCCTGGTGGGAGGGGGTCGGTCGTCAAGCGCGCCGCCACACATTCGAACAGAAGGACGGCGCCTGGGATCAGCAAGAGCGCGGCGGGGACCGACAGAACGATTGCCAACAGCATGCGCGGATCCCCCGGCCGCATATTACACGAGGGACAACACATCTGACCGCACCGCAGCCGCTTTCACTGCCCGCTGTGAAATTCGCTACCAGACTGTCTGCGACCGCATAGACCTAATTTCAACCAGGGCCTATCGTTGCCCAGGCTGGCAAATGCTCATCTGCACCTACGAAGACCGTCCGGCAGATTTCATTGGGGTGAAACTGTTGGTGGCCAGTCTCGGACGACACCTTCCCGACGTGCCCATCCACGTCGCATGCCCTGCTCCGGACGAGGGCCTGAGAAAATGGCTTCTGGGCCGACCCAATGTGGTCTTGGACACCGCGGCGGCCCCGGGCCTTCGGGGTTGGAACGTGAAGGCCGGTCTCCTTTTGCGCCTGATTGACGCTGGACATCGGGAGGTGATCTGGATCGATTCTGACGTGATCGTCGCGGGAGATTTTCGGCCTCTCATTGCCGACACCACTTCGGTCATCGTCACTCAGGAGAAATGCTGGAATGGACCGAAGGACAACATGCTGCGCACGCGCGGGTGGAACCTGCCGGTGGGGCGAAAACTACCCGATCTCATCAATAGCGCCTTCCTGCGCGTCACCAGCGAGCACCGTCCCCTCTTGCTCGCCTGGATCGCTTTGATGAAGACCGAGATCTACCAGGAAGCCCAGACCATGCCTTTCGAACGCCGGCCAATTCACCTGATCTCCGATCAGGACGTGCTCGGCGCGGTGCTCGGTTCGCAGGAGTTCGCTCACTTGCCGGTGCGGTTCCTCGCCCGAGGGCGGGACATCATTCACGATTTCCAAGGCGGCTATTCAGCGTCTGATCGGATCAGCAACCTGTTCCGCGCCATGCCTCCTCTGGTTCACGCGCAAGGGCACAAGCCGTGGCGGTTCCCAGACAAGCCCCGACTCATTCGCGAGCCGCGCCACTATTACCGCTTCACCCAAGTCGAGAGCTCACCGTACTCTTATCTGGCACGACAGTACCGGCATGCCCTGCCGGAATTCCCGGCATTTTTCGAGGTGCGCTCGCTGCCAGGGAAAATGCTGGGCGCGCTGTCTCTTCACAATCTCCATATACACGGCTTGCCGCACGCGTTGCTGGACAGAGGGGTGGACCGGATTGATCGGCTCAAAGCGTTGGCAAGGCGCTTCGTGGGATTCGGCAGGCGGATTCGGCAAGCGTTCGATCTGTGACGACACAAATGGCCTCGACCGGACTGCCGTGGCGCGTTTTGCGGGGCTCCCTCTTCGAAATGGCCGGCTACGGCGCCCAGCAGCTTTTGCGGATCGCCGGCAACCTGATATTGACGCGCTTGCTGTATCCGGCCGCCTTCGGCCAGGCAACGATTGTTTGGACGATTTCGATCGGGCTCGTGATGCTGTCCGACGTCGCCATCCAGCCGTGTGTCGTGCAGAGCAAACGCGGAGACGATCCGGCGTTCCTCGACACGGCGTTCACGCTCCAGGTGCTGCGCGGGATGGCCTTGGGATTGGTCATGGTCGTACTGGCAAAGCCCGCTGCCTGGTTTTATCGCGAGCCGGCGCTGGAGATCCTGATTTACATCGGCGCAGCACACCCCATCGTCAATGGACTGCATTCGACGTCGGTGTTCACCCTGCGCCGGCACCTCAAGCTCGGATGGTTAAACGGGCTGGATCTCACCTCGAGCGTCATCGGGACGATCTCGATGGTGATGCTGGCGCGCGTTTACCCGACACCGCGCTCTCTGATCATCGGCACCGTCTTTGGGTCTCTCATCGGCGCGCTGGTGTCGCATCTTCTGCCCGTGCCTTATCGGAACCGCTTTCGATGGGACAAAGAAGCGGTTCAGGAGATTGGCCGGTTCGGACGCTGGGTGTTTGGCAGCAGCGCCGCCACATTCCTCGGTACCCAGAGCGATCGGCTTCTTCTCGGTCGATTTCTGGGGACGGCCTGGCTGGGCGTTTATGGCATCGCCGTGAATCTGTCCGACATGCTGTCGCTGCTGATTCTGCGCATCATCAGCGGCGTTCTTTATCCGGTGTTAAGCGATGTTGGTCGAAAGCCGGATCAAGACCTGTCACACTTCTTCTACCGTCTGCGGCTTCGCTTGGATGCGCTGAGTATGACCGCCACCGGGCTGCTGGCGGGGACCGGCGGCTGGTTGGTTCACGCCTTGTGGGACGAGCGCTACGCCAATGCAGCCTGGATCGTCCAGGTGCTTTGCATCCGCGTGGCCATCGGGCTCATCGTCGCGCCGACCGAGACCTGTCTCTTTGCGCTCGGTCAAACCCGCACTCTCTTCGCGCGCAGCTTTACGCGGCTGGTGGGTACGCTGATTGCGATCCCCGCCGGTTGGTATCTGGGGGGGGTCAAGGGCGTCATCTGGGCGACCGTGGTCGCGGAGCTGCCAACGATATTGGCCGTCTGGCCGAAAAGCCACGCTCTGGGCATCCTTCGCATTCGGCGCGAGCTGCTGGCGGTGGCGATCTTCATTTGTGCCACTGCGCTGGGACATGTCGTTGCTGCTTGGCTACCGCAGGTTCACCTTCGCTGAAACCATGACGTCAGCGGCGGAGCCGCCCGCGTGCCCGTTGCACGAGGACGCTGGCGACCAGCTCGAAGAGAAACGGCAGGTCCTCGACCAGGTAACGGCGCACCAGGCGGCGGGGCTCCTGAACCATGCGCCAGAACCACTCCAGGCCCGTTCGCTGCATCCACGCCGGCGCCCGACGGAGACTGCCGGCCACGAAACTGAAGCTCACGCCGACGCCTATCATCCATGCGCCCGGCAGCGTGGCGCGCAACGCCTCGATCACCTGCTCTTGTTTCGGCGACCCCATTCCCACCAGCAAGAAATCCGGACGCGTGCGGATCATCTCGTCGCGCAAAGACGCCAACTGAGCGTCCGTCGGGGGACTGCCGATCGACGGGCTCGTATGGCCGGCGATCACCAGCTTGGGCCAACGGTTCTGCAGGACGTCGACGGCTTGGGTATTCGTCGTCGGATCGCCGCCCAGCAGATAGATGCGCCGCCCCTCGCGCTCGGCGCGCTCGGCTAGAAGCGGCAGCAAATCGGAGCCGGCAATGCGCTCTGGCAGGCGATCACCTTGCAGGCGGGCGGCCCACACCAGAGGCATTCCATCCGCCACGCAAACGTCTGCCCCCCCGTAAAGACGACGCGCGTCCGGATCACGGGCATGGCGGCGCAAGAAGTCGAGATTGGCGGTCACCAGCCACCCCCCCCTGCCTTGGCCGACGCTGATGAACAAGTGGTCCAAGACACCCTCCTTGTCGGTACGAGCGATGGGCATGCCCAGCAGGTCGCAAATCGGGAAGGGAAATTTCGGCACAGTGTAGCTAGGGTAGCGCCTGGTCTCTGCGCTGTTCTTCGTCGTTTGCTGTCGCCGGCCGGCGCACGACCGCGGGAATGCCCACGGCGGTGGCCCAGGCGGGAACGTCGCTGATGACCACCGCGTTCGCGCCGATCTTGCTGTGGTCTCCGATCGTCACCCCACCCAAGATCTTTGCTCCCGCACCGATGTTGACGTGGCCGCCGATGCGAGGAACGCCTGGTGTTTTCCCGCCGGCACCGATCGTCACCTGCTGGAAGATGAGGCAGTTGGGCCCCACCGCAGCGTCTGGGTGAACCACGATGCCATTGGGGTGCGGGATGAGCAGACCGCCACCGAGGTTCGCATTGAGAGGGATGTCGCTGCCAGAAATGGCCGCCCAAAATCGGTAGCGCGCCACCACAGCCGCTCGTCGCGCGGCGAACCGTGCCCCGCCGAGAGCAGCCAGCTGCTGATATTCTCGCAATGCCCGCAGCAACTGACGGCCGGGGTTCCAGGCCCAAGGAGCAATCGCTTCTCGCGACCAATCAGGGTCGGTCGCGGAAGGTGTCGGAGGCGGTGAGGGTGTCATCAAGTGCAGACGGCGCGAACCTGGTTCTGGCCAGCATACCTCAATCGCCCGAAGCGCGGATCGCTCGCTCGAAGCACGCTCTCCTCTCGCGTTGGCGACGAGTCCGCCGGCGATCAGTTGTTGGTACAGCCGATCAGAGTCAGCTCGTGGATTGACCACCAAGAGACCGCCTTCGATCCGGTCTGCGTGACGCGAAAGGATTTCATCACCGTCGCGGCCGGGAAGCTGATGCTGAGATCGTCGGCGCCGGTGCCGACGGCGGCGGGACTGAAATCAAGGAAGGTGCTGCCGTCAGCGCTGTACTGAACTTTGTAGGCGGCGGGACCGTCGCCGGCGCTGAGGGTCAGCAGGCGGATGCCGTTGACGTGGACGACGTGCGGGAAGGACAGCACGACATTCTCTGCGCCAGCGCTGCCTTGAGGCCGACCCGAGCTGTATCGGGTGCCGGTGTTGCCGTCGATGGCGTACTGCGGATCTTTGTCGCTGCCCTGAATGTTCGTGCAGTCGCTGGTGTCGCACAGCGTGTTGGCCGTGAAATTCCAGTTGGCGCGCGCGCAACCGTCGACGGTGAAGGTACCGCCCGTGCCGCTGCTGCCGCCACTGCCTGCGCCGCCGCTGCCGAGATTGCCGCCGCTGCCTGCGTTCGTTCCGCCGCTGCCGCCGGTCGAGGTCGACCTGTCGGGCGCGCCGCTGTCGACGGCGCCGCCACTGCCGCCGAACAAACCCCCGCTGCCACCACCGAATGATCCGCCGCTGCCGCCCGAACCGTCCTGCGTGCCGCCGCTGCCGCCTGAACCGCTGAGCGCGCCCTGGCCACCGGAACCGGTCCCGCTTTCAAAGCCGCCACTACCGGACGAGACGTGTTCGGCTTCGGCGTCGGTCTGGGTGAACGACTGGCTGGAACGAAATGGCTCGGGGCTGGTGCAGCCAACGGCAGACCAAACCAGCGCAGCGACCAGAAGCAGCCGAGACTGATTCCGTCGCAGCGAGTCCCTGGGCTGAAAGTCCGGGAGCAACATCGCCTGCTGTAGGGGAAAATCGGTACTCTTGATGGCGAACTAAAATCGCCCCGGTCGATTCATGGACGTCGCGTCAGCGGATCCCCGGCCGGCCTGAGTTAGCACCCGGGATGACGGCGAGCGTCGGCGGCGCACTCGGCGCTTCAGTGCGGTCCCCCGTCCGGCCGGGCGGCGGTCGCCTCGCTGCAGGCCGCCGCCACCCGTTCCTTGGCGCTGTCGACGAAGTTGGCGATTCTTGCAATTAAGTAATCGCAATTTGTTCCCCAGTGCTGGCGGCACTGTTCGTTCAGATGGACGAACTCGCCGGCGGCGCGATCGCTGGCGCCGGTCGCGCCCTCGGCGGCGTCCAGGGCGCGGATCAATTTCTGTTTGTCGCGGCTGTCCCGGTTCGGTGGTTGGCGGGCTCCGACGGTGAACGCGCACTCCGTGGCCTGGGCGCCCCATTGGGCCAGCGCCCGGACCTGTTCCAGCGCCGTCGTCACCGCGACAGCGTGCCCGGCGAAATCGTCGCGGGCGCCCTTTGGCCCGCAACCGGACCAGACCAGCACCAGCAGCGCGATGATCCCGCTCGCCCAGCCAAAATTCGTCCTTTGGAGGAGCCTTTTCACGCCAGCAGCTTGCCCGAAGATCCGCGCGGCCAGCAACCACCCCTCCCCCCTGACGCGGTGGGGGTCGGACCGCATCAGGGGACTCGACGCCTGCTACTGGCCGGGTTACGGTGGCTACCGTGGTCCGGAACCGCACCGGAAATATTTTGCGGGAGCGTGCATATTCAGTATTGAAAGATGCAGTCCTTATGTTCCGACTAGGTCCGACCGTTCGCTTGGCACGTCAGGTGGCCGCGGTTTTCCCCTGGGCTTTGATTGGATTCAGTTCCCTGACCAGTTGCTCGTTCCTGGTCAATCCGTCGGCGCAGCAGTGCAAGGTCGACGATGATTGCACCGCCCGCGGCGGCGCCTTCGTGGGCGCCACGTGCGCCGACAACTTCTGCGTTCTGCCGACGCCGATACCGATGCCGGACGCCGCCTCCGATACGCCGTCGCTGCCCGGCGACTGGAGCTGTGTCGGCAACATGATGCCCACCATGCCGGTCAAAACGCAGGTTCAACTGACCGTTCCGGTCAACGACCTCATCCATCCCGAGGTGTCAGTCATCGATTCGGTGGTGATGCGGGCCTGCCGCAAGCTGGACGTGGCGTGCGCGATGCCCATCAGCAACACCATCCATCCCGACGGGACGGGCAGCGCCGTCTTCACTGTTCCGGGCGGTTTCGACGGCTACATCGAGGTCAACCCGGCCGTGAACCCGCCCGCCTATATCCCCACTTTGATTTTCGTCAGCGCGCCCCTGGTCGACGACACGACCCTCACCCGGTCCGGATTGTTGTCCACCACCGAGCTGCCGGGACTGGCCCTGTCCACCGGCGCCACCATCGATCCCACCCTTGGCGCCGTCTTCTTCCAGGCGGCGGACTGCAACCGGATGCCCGTCCCGGGAATCGTCGGGATGCTGGACCAAGAGGGCCCCGACACCAAACGTTTCTTCGTTGTAAACGGGTTGCCCACGCAAACCGCTAATGCCACTGACCCGTCGGGCGATGGCGGCTGGGTCAATGTGCCGATCGGGGTCCGCAGCGTTTCGGGCACCAGAATGGCCGACGGACTTTTCATCGGGACCGTCAGCGTGCTGATCCGACAGGGGACGTTCTCCTACTCCCTGTTGGCGCCGCAGCCGCTCTAACGCGCGTAGACCTTGACCGGTTATGTGCGCCGGGTGACCATGACCGCGCCCATGCAGTCAGATGAGCAGGCGCTGGATCCGGCAGCGCACCACGTGGACAAATATCGGCCCATCGCGCGCATCGGTCGAGGCGGCATGGCCGAAGTGTTACTGGCGGTGCTCGCAGGTCCCGCGCAAGTGCGCAAGCTGCTGGTGCTCAAGCGTCCGCTGTCGATCCTTTCGCGCGACGCCGACTTCAACACGCGCTTTCTCGCCGAGGCGCGCATCGCCTCGCGCCTCAACCACCCGAACGTCATCTCGACGTTCGAGGTCGGGCAAGCCGACGAAGGTCCCTTCATCGTGATGGAATATTTGGACGGCCAACCCTTAAGTAAAATCTACAAGCGCCTGGGCGCGCTGCAGATGCCACTGTCCTATCGCCTGCACGTGCTGCGTAACCTGCTGGCCGGTCTCGACTACGTGCACACGCTGGCGGATTTCGACGGACGCGGTCTGCGCCTGGTTCATCGCGACGTCAGTCCGCAGAACGTCTTCATCTGTTACGACGGGCGCGTCTCCCTGGTGGACTTCGGAATCGCCAAGGCCGAGGGCCTGGGCCGCAACTCGCGCCCGGGAATCATCGAAGGAAAGATCGCCTATATGGCGCCGGAACAACTGTCCGGCCGCCCCGCCGATCACCGCGTCGATCTGTTCGCCTTCGGCGTGATCTTGTGGGAGACACTGAGCGGCCAGCGCATCACTATGGGCGCCGGCGAGGATGACATCGTTCGCCGCCGCATGCGCGGCGAGATCCCCGACATCCGCGAGTACGCCCCCGAGACACCGCAGGCGTTGCTCGATCTTTGCCAGCGCACGCTGACTTTGCTACCGGAGGATCGCATCCCCTCTGCCGCGGCGATCATGGAGGCGCTGGATCTGTTCATCGATCGCATGGGGGCCCGGATCAACGATCGCGAGGTCGGCCAGTACATCGGCAACGCCTTCTCTGCCGAGCGCGACGCCCGACGCCGCTTGATCGAATCACAGATGGCGGTGGTCGAACAAGGGATGCCGCCGACGCACCTGCCGGATCTGTCGCGCGATCTGTCACCGGGTGCCGGCAGCGAATCGTCGCCCATCCGCTTCGCCATCCCGGAAGAGGAATACGATCCGGTCATCTCGCATCCGACGGAGACCACTCGGGCCACGGTGGCGCTGTCGCTGGACGGCTTGCCGTCGGTACCGACGCTGATCCCCACCGACGATCCGGTGCTGCCGCCGCGAAAAAAATCGCCCTGGCTGGCGCTCGGGGTGGCCACGCTGGTTGCCGCGACGGTGGTGGCCCTGATAGTGACGTCGACGCGACCCGCGGCCCGCTCGGCGCCCCGATCCGCCGTGGCGGCGCCCCATCCCCAGCCGGCGGGGAAGGCAATCCCGGCAGGGGCGCACGAAGCGGCGACCGTGCGGATGACAGGCGCCGGTGGGTCGCAAAGCATCACCATTGGTCTGCGACAACTGACGGCGCCGACGCCCGCAGTCGCGCCTGCGCCCGCGCCGAAACCCGCGCCGGCGGCGGTCCTCCCGGCGACGGCTCCGCCGGTGGCGGTCAGGGTCTCGCCGCCGGCCACCGTGCATGCGCCCACCGCCGTTCGCCCGGCGCCTTCCCTGTGGCGAGCGGCGCCCGCCAGCGAGCCATCATCCGGCCGGCACGCCTCATCGTCGTCATCGTCACCAAGCGGCAGCAACACCCGATCGGCCAGCAAGCGCGGGAGCCGCAATGGCGGCGAGTACGGCGAATCGATCAGCCGCGGTGGCCGGCTCTCAAACTCCAAACCGACCATTGACGCGGACAACCCTTACGCGCATTGATCGTCTCGACATCGATGGCATCCTCTTCACGCACCCGCACGGTTTTGGTTTCGGTCATCTGCCTGTCGTCGGCCGCGCTGATCGGCGTCCGCCCCGCTGCCGGCGCCGATCGTAAAAGCGAAGCGCGTGTTCACTTTGATCAGGGCGTGCAGCTTTTCCGCGACGGCGACTTTCAGGCGGCGGCCATCGAATTTCGCCGCGCCTACGACACCGAGCCGAACTTTCGCGTGCTTTACAACGTCGGCCAAGCCTGCACGGAGGCCAAGGACTATGCCTGCGCGCTGAACTCTTTCTCCGGTTATCTGGACCAGGGCGGCGTCGAGGTGCCCGCGGCACGCCGCACCCAGCTTGAGCAGCAGATGGAGAAGCTGCGCGTGCGTACCGGTCGACTGTCGGTGAAGAGCAACGTCGACGGCGCCGCGGTATTGATCGATGATGTGGCGGTGGGCCGCACCCCGCTTTTGCAAGCGCTGCTGGTCAGCGCCGGCCGGCGCAAGGTGGCGGTGGTCAGCCCGTCGGGCGTGCAGCAGATCCGCACCGTCGAAGTGGCCGGCGGCGACGAGACCACCGTCGAGCTGTCTTTCCAGGTGGCGGAGTATCACGCCGATTCACGGCTGGGACCGACCGACGTGGCCCGCGACGCCCCGCTGGAACCGGACAGCGTGGTCGCCGCGCACCCCATCGAAAGCCGGGCCGCGCGCATCGCCCTGCCCGCCATCGTCACCGGCGTGCTGGCGGGCGCCGCCGTCTTTTCAGGGATCGAGGCGCTGCGTTCGAAGAATGACTTCGACACCGCCGTCGCCACCTTGCCGGGCGATCGCGACACCATCGAAAACGATCGCCGCCGCACCCGCGCCTGGGCGCTGTCCACCGATCTGCTGACCGGCGCCGCCATCGTCGCCGCGGTGTTCACGTTGCTGTCCATCACCCGCGGTCCTGACGACGAGTCTGGCCACTCCAGCAGTGGCGCCGCCGCCGTGTCGCTGGGGCCGACCGGTTTCTCGCTGAACGGACATTTCTAGGGCCCGGGCGCCAGCCGCCCGATCTTGTTGCCCGCGTACTCGGTGAACCAGATGTTTCCGTCGGGGCCGGTGGTGATCAGCGACGGATAGCAGTGGGCGGTGACGATGGGGAACTCGGTGATGGCGCCACCGGGGGTGATGCGGCCGACCTTCACGCCGTCGTACTCGGTGAACCAGATGTTGCCGTCGGGACCGGCGGTGATGCCGTACGGCGTGCAGTTCGGCGTGGGGATGGGAAACTCACTGACCACGCCGGCCGGGGTGATGCGCCCGATCTTCACGCCGTTGTATTCGGTGAACCAGAGATTTCCGTCGGGGCCGGCGGCGATGCCGTACGGCGTGCACTGCGCGGTGGGCACGGCGAACTCGGCGATCAAGCCGGCTGGCGTGATGCGACCGATCTTGTTGCCGTTGCCTTCGGTAAACCAGAGGTTCCCGTCGGGGCCGGCGGCGATGCCGACCGGATAGCAGCCATCGGTTGGGATGGGAAAGCCGGTCATCGTGCCGTCCGGCTGGACGCGGACGATCTCGTTGCCGCTCTGTTCGGTGAACCACACGTTACCGTCGGCGCCGGTGGTGATGCCGAAGGCGTAGCGACCGGCGCTGGTGATGGGGAATTCGGTGAAGACGCCCGCCGGGGTCAGCCTGCCGATCTGTCCGCCTGACCCGATGCCTTGCTCGATGAACCACAGGTTGTGGTCGGCGCCGACAGTCATTCCCCAAGGCTGAGCGGCCGCGGTGGGGATGGCATACTCGGTGATCGCGCCGGCCAGGGTCAGGCGGCCGACCTTGTTCGCCTCCGGGCCGGACTCCGTGAACCACAAGTTCCCGTCGGGCCCGGCGACGATCGCTTCGGGCGAGCTGTTCGCCGACAACGGGAACTCGGTGATGACAGTGACGCTGTCGCTGGCGGACGAATCGCCGTCGCTGGCTGCGTCGTCATCGACCGCTGCGTCGACTATTTGAACGTCCGCCATCGTCGCGACATCCCCGGTCGCCGCGTCGCCGGCCGGCGTCCCGCCGCCGCCCGACGAGCACGCCCCCAGCAGCCACGCGCCCAGCGCCGACCAGGGGAAAACAAAAAACCGGGCCCGCATCGACCCAGCGATCATGCCACACCTAGAACGATTCGTTCAGCAAGCGAGCCAGCCGCACGCCGGCGCGCTGCAATTGCCGCTCGACCACCGGTCGACTTTGCGCTGCGTAGGCGGCGGTCAGCTGGCGGACGCCGGCGGCGTCGGGCGCGGGCAGCGGCTTGTACACCACGTCGCGGGCCAGCTGGTGCGCTTCGTTCGCCCAGTCGGCGGGCGTGCCGGCTTGCATGTGAACCAGCGTGTCGGGCAACTTCGCCAGCGCGGTGGCGTAGGCCTCTTGCTGGCGGTGGACGGCATCGATCAGATCGGCGTCCCACACGCCGTGCAGGTTGCCGCTCGGCGACGAATGATAGGGAAACTCCGGGTCGGCGATTCCCAGCCGTGCCTTGACCAGGTTGCCGCCCTTGTCGCTGCCGCTGGGCGCGCTGTCGTCGGTGGCCGCGTGCAACGGCTGGTGCAGGTCGCCCACCAGATGCACCACAAAACGCAGCGCCCGCTTGCGCGCGCCCTGCGCCATGGTCTTGTCGCGCAGGATGGCGAGCTGGGCGATCAGCGCCTCCACCGCACAGTTGCCCTTCACGCAATCGCGACCGGCGTCGTAGGCCGCGGCGCTGAGCGGAATGTCCACGAAATGCCAGCCGGCGGTTTCGGGGTGCGGGTCGCGCCAATCGTCGGCCCAGCTGGCGATGTCGGCCAGATCGCGGCCGTCCAGCAAATCGGCCAGCCCGGTGCGCGCTTTCGCCGACAGATGTCGCTCGGCGATGCGGGCGACGATGACGTGGCCGTCCGGTCCCCAGGCCTGCGCCTCCGTCGGAGCCAGCAGCGCCAGGGCCGACGCGGCCAGCCCCACCAACAACCAGCGCGCCGTCTGTCCCCTCGCGCGAGCGTCCTTGGTTTTCATCCGCCCAGCGTGGCGCCGTCGATGACGAAGCGGTAGCGCACGTCTCCCCGAAGCATGCGCTCGTAGGCTTGGTTGATCGTCGGCGCGGCGATGGTCTCGATGTCCGAGACGATCTGGTGCTGGGCGCAGAAATCCAGCATCTCCTGCGTCTCGCGCATGCCGCCGATGCTGGAGCCGGCCAGCCGCCGGTTGCCGTGAATCAAGGCGAACGCCTCCACCGCTGACGGTCTGGGTGGCACACCGACGACGACCATCGCCCCGAACGGGCGCAACATCTTCAGATAGTCGCCATATCGGTGCTCGGCCGAGATGGTGTCGATGATGAGATCAAAACGCTGAGACATTTTCTTGAACGTGGTCGGATCGCTGGTCAGGGCGAAGTCCTTCGCGCCCAACCGTGCGGCGTCCTCGGCCTTCTTCGCCGATTGGCTGAGCATGGTGACGTTCCCACCCATCGCCGCCGCCAGTTTCACCGCCATGTGCCCCAGGCCGCCCAGACCCACCACCGCCACTTCGACGCCCGGCTGGCAGTTCCACTGCCGCAGCGGCGAGTAGGTGGTGATCCCCGCGCACAGAAGCGGCGCCGTCGCCGCCGGGTCCAGGCCGTCGGGCACGCGGGCCACGAAGCGTTCGGTGACCACGATCTGTTGCGAATACCCGCCGTACGTCGGCGTGCGCCGATCCATCTCGGTGCTGTTGTAGGTGAACGCCGTCCCGCGCTGGCAGAACTGCTCGTGGCCTGCGGCGCACGACGGGCAGTCGCCGCAGGAATCGACCATGCAACCGACGCCCACCAGATCGCCGGCCATGAAACGCGTGACGGACTTTCCGATCTTTGAAACGCGGCCGACGATCTCGTGGCCAGGCACCATGGGAAACCGCGAGCCGCCCCATTCGTCGCGCGCCTGATGAACGTCCGAATGGCAGACGCCGCAGAAGAGCACGTCTATCGATACGTCGCGATCGCCGGCCACGCGGCGGTCGATAGCAGAGGGAGCAAGTGGGGCATGCGCGGAGGCGGCGGCGTAAACCCGGGTCTTCATGGATGGTCTCCTGATCGCAAAGCAACCGGCGGCGCGAACAGGTATCTAGCAAGCGGCCAACAGCGGCGACGAAAATTCTGAGACTTTTTTCGGGGCGGCTCCCTGGTCCCGACGGTGGTAGGCGGCGGCAAGGAAGATCTTCAACGGCGTTTTTTACTAAATTATTACGTTCGTCATCGGCGTTACATGTTGGTGAAGCGGCGATTCGCTCAAAACCGTCCCAAGAACCCGACACCGTTGCCGTCGCGCCCGATCCGAATGGGCGAGACGCTGAGCATCGCCAGATCGTTGCGGATCAAAACCGTCCGCGGCGACGAGATGCCGTGGATGACCAACCCCGCGCCAAGCGCTTGCGCCAGCCCGTCGAGCACCAGCAAATAATTCAGCGTCGCCGAATTCGACTGTCCGAGCTCAATGAACGGCCCCAGCACCGGTATCCACAGCGCGTCCACCTTCGACGAGGAGCTCGCGTCGTCGCCGATGGCAGCGGCCAGCGACGTATAGAGGTACGGAACGCCGAAGGTGATCAGGCCAGCGATCAGCTCGCCTTTGCGGATGCGCTCGGAAGGATGGTAGCCGGGCGGGATGGGCAGGCCCGGTTGCCAATCTGTGATCATCCGCGGGCCGGACATGGCGACACTTTGCGGGATATAGATGGGCTGGGTGTACTGCGAAAGCGGCGCCACGTATTCACCGTTCGGGGCCCGCTGTCCCGACGGCGGCGGCGGCCAACCAGGGTATGGCTGGCCGGGCACCGGCTGTTGCTGAGGCGGCCACGGATACGGCGGCTGTTGCGGCGGCGCGCCGCCCGGGGCGGGTTGAACCTGCGGCGCCGGTGTCGCGTTTGGGGTCTGGGCGACGGCGGGGGCAGCGATCGCCAGCGACAGAAACGCCGACAAAAACCCGGTTCGAAAGTTTTTGATGTCCATGACCCCTCACCTTTGCAAGACACATGACAAGGCAAGTTCGCCTGCCCTGATGCTGACTGTGCTGATCGTATCGACAGAGACAGGTCGCACATTGACAGATGCCTTGGTGAATCTTCACCGCTTCGATTCGCGCCCGACGACACCAACAGTTCACACGCGCCGTGCGTTTCCTTGGCTGGTATCGCCACGACCCGCATTACACTGCGCGGCATTGGGAGGTGATCCAATGTCCGATCGTCTCGTTTCGTCTCTTCTCTTTCGTTCCTTTCTGGCCTTGGGTTTGTTCACTGGCCTGGCGTGCGATGGCAGCGCGCCCAAAACCGACCTCACGGGGTCGATCTCCGCGGCGCTGGATTTTTCGGCGCCGCACGACGTGACCGCGGTGCGCTTCGACGTGGTCGCGGCGCCCGGTGATTGCGCGGCGATGCCGGTGGCCTCGCAGACCGTCGACGTCGAGAGCGAGCCGCTCCCAGCGTCGGTGGCCACGCCTGGATCGGGGACGCACTCGTTCGCCGACGGACTGTTCGTGCTGGCGCCCGGCAGCTACACGATCTGCGCCACGCCCCTGGCGGGGACGCAGCCGTCGCAACAGTGCGCGCCGGCCAACGTCGTGGCCACGGTGGTGGCTTCACAGACCAACGAGGTCATGCTGGTCTCACAGTGCGCGGGCGCACCCAACGGCGGCCTGGACGGCGTCGTGACCTTCAACGATCCGCCGCGCATCACCGCCCTGGCCATCCAGCCGTCCAAGTTCATCACCACCTGCCAATCGGCGGCCATCACCGTCACAGCCAGCGATCCGAACGGCGACGCCTTGTCGTACGCCTGGGCGGTGGTGTCGGGTCCGGCGGGCAGCAGCCTGACCTCGGCTGGGCCTTCGGCGACGTTTGCCTCGCCTGGTGGCGCAGGTGATTACGTGCTCAGCGTATCGATCACCGATGTGCACGGGGCCAGCACCTCGCTGACCTTCCCGGTGCACGTGTCAGCGGCAACGTGCGCGGTGCCGGACGACGTGCAGGCGCTGTTCGCCTTGCGCTGCAGCCCTTGCCACCTGCCGAATACCAGCGGGGGGCTGCACCTTGATCCGGCGACGGCGTCGTTCGCCAACCTGGTCGGCCAACCCGCCGCCGGGATGGGCTGCACCGATCAGGTGCGCGTGGTGCCGGGCAGCCCCGCCACCAGCTACATCATCGCCAAGCTGCGCGGCCTCCCCGGCATCTGCGGGGTGCAGATGCCGCGCGGCCGCCCGCCCCTGGTCGAATCCGAGATCAACCTGATCGAAAATTGGATCGCCAGCCTGCCCCACTGACCGACCCAGGCTGAAAAAACAAACGGCCGCGGCGTCGATGACGTCGCGGCCGTTTCTTTTGGAGCGATCGCTGTCAGATCGGCTAGTAGCAGACGTCCATGGCGCCGCAGTTCGGCGGTAGCTCGTTGTTCACGCAGCTGTCCTGCGCGCTGTAAAGGGTGTAGCCGCTTGGCGAGGCGGCCATGCCGATCGCCTGGCACGCCATCCGGCAGTTATCCATCGCGGTGTTGCCCGCATCGTCCATGCCGGCGTCGTCCTCGGCCACCACGCCGCCGTCGGGACCATGGCCGTTATAACAATCCTGCTCGCAGCTATAGATCTTGAAACAGTCCGTGTTGCCAGCGCAGGCGTTGATCTTGTCGCAGCAGTTCATCTGCATGCACGAGTTGCACGCCGCGTTCGGGCTGTTGTCGACCCAGGTCTGTGGCAGGACGCAGCCGCTCATGTCGCCGCCCGCGCCGGTGCTGCCGCCGCTGCCGGTGCCGCCCGACGTGCCACCCGAGCTACCACCGCTGGTGCCGCCCGAGCCGTTGTTGTTCCCGCTGCTGCCGCCGCTGCTGCCGGCCGAAGAACCGCCGCTGCCATTGTTGCCGCTGCCGCTCGACGAACACCCAACGGTCAGCCACGAAGCGGCGACCAGAGCCACACATCCAACCAGAATCTTCCGCATAGAAGCCTCCAAGTTTTTCAGTCAACCAATCAAAAGTGAGCCAGACCTGACCCCGTCCTTGAGCTTCGTCTAACCCGGACGGCAAATTTGCGACGCGCCCATTCTTATCATTTGTGTGGACGATAACGGTACTGCCGCCTACCAGGTTTCAGCTCCCGAGGCGCGAAAACCTTTCACCCCAAGGGCCGGGCAAACGGGAAAAAGGAGAATCCGCCCGGCGAAAATTCGGGGGCGACGCCCACCCCTCAGGTGGCCTGGGCCAGGCTGGCCACGGCGGCCACCGCCCGGTCGACCTCGTCGGGCGTGTTCAAAAGGCCCGGCGTCAGGCGGGCGTACGAAACGGCGTAGGGCGTCTCGCTGGCGATGATCTTCTTGTCGCGCAGGCGATTGACCACCTCATCGGCCGCCAGGGCGCCCACCTCGAAGCAAACGATCCCGGCCGACAGCGCCGGCGTGCGCGGCGTGTGCAGCCGCACCTTGGGGATGCCGGCCAAGCCGTCCTTGCAGCGGGTGGCCAATTCGTGAATGCGAGCGGCGACCCGGGCCTTGCCCAGGCGCTGATGAAAACCAAACGCTTCCGCCAGGGCCCAGCGATGTTCGAAGGCGTGAAAGCCGCCGGGCGTGGTGCGGGGACCGGCGGGCAAGGCGTCGGGCGGCTCGCCGCGCATCCAGGCCTTGTAGGCGTCCCAGTCAAATGTCGGGATCAAACCGGCGTGGCCCTTCCACGCCTCGGGTCGGCCGTAGACCACGCCGGTGCCGCGCGGGCCGAACAGCCACTTGTGGCAACCGGCGACGAAAAAATCGCAGCCCAGCTGGTCCAAAGTGGCGTCTTCGACGCCGAAGGCGTGCACGCCGTCCACGCACAGAAGCACGCGATCGGCCGGGTCGCGGTGCTGGTTCAGCTCGGCCAGAGCGTCGGCCATGCGGCGAATGGGCAGCTTGACCCCCGTCGACGAATGAACCCACGTCACCGCCAGCGCGCGGGTGCGCGGCCCGACGGCCTTGACCGTGTTGGCCACGATCTCGTCTGCTGATGTCGTGCTGGGCGCGGCGTACAGAGTGACCTTGCGAACCGCCGCGCCGGTGTAACGCGCGCGCAAGCGCAGCGATTCGTGCGTCGAGTAATGATCGTGCGTGGTGGTGACGATCTCCTGCCCGGTCCGCAGCGGCAGTCCTTCGTACAGCAAGGCCAGGCCGGCGGTGGTGCTGCCGGTCAGCGCGACGTCCTGGGCGCGCCCGCCGAAGTACGACGCGGCGGCGACACGCACGGCATCTTCCAGGCGCCCAAGGTTCGCCATGCCATAGGCGACCGGGTTTTCGTCCAGGGCGCGTCGGTGACGGTCGATCGCCTCGCGCACCGGCCGGGGGTGCGACGCCAGCAACATCAACGCCAGGTGGATGTATTCGCGCGAGAGGAGAAATTCGCCGCGCACCGCCTCCCACGTCGCCAGATCGGACGGCGGCAGCGGCGGCGGCGAAGACCCGGACGGCGACGATGCCGGCGGCGCCGTCCCATTCGCGTTCGGTCCCGCGTTGGCGGCGACCGGAACCCCGGTGGTGCTGCACGCCGCTGCTCCCAGCGCGGTCCCGGTGGTGGCGACAACCTTCGAGAGAAAGCCCCTGCGATCGATGGTCATGGCGCCTTCTACTGCTTTCGCGCCACCGCCGTCGAGTGTAGCGTTGCCCGCCATGCTGAAGAAAACCCTGCCCGCCCCCAGCTGGGTTCACGCCGCTTCGACCTTGATCGCCGCCGCCGTCGCTGGCGGCGCCCTTTTTACCGCCCCAGTTGCCGGTGCCGCCGAGGGAAAAGAGACGGCAAAAGATGCCGGCGCCGCGGCCAGCGCCAGCCCACCGAAACCCGGCGCAGCCGCCATCGTGATCGACACGCACGCCGACACCACGCAGGCGCTCACCTATTACGGAGCCGACATCGCCAAACCGCAACCCGATCTGCAGCTGGATCTGCCGAAGGCCCAGCAAGGCGGCCTGGGCGCGCAGTTCTTCTCCATCTTCGTTTTGCCCCGCTCGCGCAAACCCGACGAGTTCTTTGCCCAATCGATGCGGCAGATCGACGCGGTGGAAAAGTTGGCCCACGACAATCCCGCTCGCGTGCGAATGGCCCGCACCGCTGCCGACGTACGCGCCAACGCTGACGCCCACGTCCTGAGCGCGTTGCTCGGCGTCGAGGGTGGACACGCCTTGCTGCCAGGCGATCAGGCCGCGCAGCTGCAACACCTGCGCGAGTTCGCCCGCCGCGGCGTCCGCTATATGACCCTGACCTGGTCGAACAGCAACGACATCGGCGGCTCATCCAGCGACGACGGATCGGTGCGCGGCCTGACCCCGTTCGGAGCGCAGGTGATCAAGGAGATGAATCGCCTGGGCATCATCGTCGACGTCTCGCACGTGTCCGACCCGCTGTTCTGGGACGCGGTGCGGGCCAGCGAAAAACCGGTGCTGGCCACGCACTCGTCGTCGCGCGCGCTGACCAACATTCCGCGCAACATGACCGACGACATGATGAAGGCGGTGGCAAAAAATGGCGGCGCGGTGTGCATCAACTTCGGCTCGGCGTTTCTGGACGACGATTTTCACCGTCGCGAAGGCGCGGTGTGGAAAAAGCAGCGCAGCGGAGCCGGCCGCGCGGTGTGGGCGCAGATTCGCGCCGAGGCCGCCGTCCTTACCCCGCCGGTTCCGCTGTCGCGCCTGGTCGACCACATCATGCACGCCGTGGAAGTGGCCGGCGCCGAACACGTCTGTCTCGGCAGCGACTTTGACGGGGTGCCGGTGACCCCCACCGGCCTGGAGAACGTCAGCAAGCTGCCCGCGCTCAGCGCCGCCCTGCGCGCCCGGGGACTTTCCGAGGCGGCGCTGGTGGCCGTCCTGGGCGGCAATGTCCTGCGTGTGATGCAAGCCAACGAGGCGCCGACGCCCAAGCCCTGATCCGTCGCTGTAGGTATCCGCTCAACAGCCGCCGTTGCTTCGCCGACAACAGAACGGTCGAGGGGTCAATTCCTGGTGGCCTGATTTCGGCCGTTTGTGGTTCTGTCGGTGCATTATCCGTTGGCGCTGTTACTGCAGCTTCATCTGGCATGGCGGTGCTACGCTGGCTTGGACGAATCTCGGCGTCGCTGATCATTATCTGGGCCGTGGCCGGCTGAGGCCGGCATTCGTTTTCGCGCCGCGCTGCTTCGAGTCAAGCATCGGGGCAGGCCCACCGATGATCCGGGGCAGCCAACGCGATGCCCGATCTCAAAGTGAACCAGCCGGCGCCCGGTCGCCGTCGCGGCGTCGCCCGCCTGAGCTTGGGCCTGGGCCTCTACGCCGCGGTCCTGGGATCGTGCGTGACCACCGAACCAAAGACCGAGGTGGTGGTGGTGGCCGTCGACACCGCGCCCGTGCCAGAACCTGTTCGGGAGGTCGAGGCGCCCGTGGTGGGCGGTCGCGCCGAGGTGTCGCCGCCTCCGCCGATTGTCACCCCCGCGCCCCCCATCCTTGCCGAGACGTTACAGCCGGTGCGCGGCGGTGCGCGCGCGTTGCCGGCGTATCACGGCGCCCGCCCGTGCAAGATGGCATTGACGGGATCGTCGCCGGTGGCCAAAGCATGCTCGGACGGCGGCATCAAGAAAGCGCTGGACCTGATGCAGCTGTTCGTCAAACGCGCCAAGAAAGAAGGGTTCGTTTTTCAGTGCGCCGATTGCCACCCCGACGAGGATGATCTGTCCGTGCTGGCGCCGGACGCCGACAGCCGCTTCCGCGAGCTGCTGTTCCTGGCCCGCCCGGCCGACTGACGCGCGCCTCCGGACCGGCGCTGGTCGCTAAGTCTATCGATTTACCTTGATACTTTTTCGACGATCGCGACAATGGTGTTCATGGCCCATGCTTTCGTGTCAGGCGCGATCCGCAGGGCTTGCGCGGGCGGCTTTCTGGCGCTGGCGGTCGCCGCATGCGGCGCGAAAAACACCAGCGTTAGCCCCCCGCCGACCGCTGGCAGCGGCGGCACCATCGACACTGGCAGCGGCAGCGGCGGCCAACCCGGCAGCGGCGGAAGCAACGTGGTGGTCGACGCTGGCCCCAGCGCGGACGGCAGCGGCGCCGCGATCAGCGGAGGAGGCGGCGGCAGCGGTAACGACGCCGGTTCAATGATCGGCGGCGGTGGCGGAGGCGCCGCGCCCGATGCTGCCGGCGACACCCCGGCCGCCGGCGGCCCCTTCGCCTGCAGCGAGATGATCGGCCTTTGGGTGATGAGCCAGTGGTGGGACCCCTTCGAAAAGATCGTCGACGCCGCTGCCTGGCAGTACATCTTCGTTCACCACGGCTATCTCGAGACCTGGGCCGATCCGACCAGCGCGTACTGGGCCACCACGACCATCTCGCCGTGCGCGCAGAAGGCCGGTAGCCCCGACCGGGTGATCTTCTTGCCGTTCAGCTTGACCCTGAACACCGAAGAGCAATGGCAGACCAACCTGTCCAAGGTCGTCGACGCCATCAAGACGAAGTTCCCCGGCGTCAAACGGATCGAATTCATCAGCACCATTCGCAGCCCCAACAACCAAACCTGCGCCAACGACAACGATCCGAACGTGGTCGTGCCCGCCTATGTCGATCAGGCGATTCAAACCGTCGCCAGCACCTCGGGTGGCCTGGTCACTGTCGGGCCGAAGATCGAGGTGGCGAATTGCAGCTGGTGGGCCGGCGGCACCGACCTGACCGGCGCCGGCAACACGGGCATCGGACAGTTGTACGGCGCCTACTACAAGGAACACCCATGAAGGCGCGCACCGCCGCCAAACCCTGAACGCGCCGGCGTTGTCAGGTTATGGTGTCGCCGATGAAGAAAGACCTCGGCGGCGCGACTGGCGCTTTGTGGTTGCTCGCGCTCGGTTGCTTGCTCAGCGGGTCGGCCTGTCAGTCCAAGCAAGAAAAGCTGGGGGCCGTCCTTTACGGCCGTATGTGCGCGGTCTGCCACGGCATCAATGGCGAAGGATACAAAGCGGACCAGGCGCCCGCCTTGCGCAACGCCGAGTACCTGGCTTCGGCGACGGACGCCCTGTTGCGCGACGGGATCACCAACGGCCGCCGCGGCTCGACCATGTCGGCGTGGGGACGGCAGGCGGCCGGCCCGCTGACGCCGCTGGAGGTCGACGCGCTGATCGCCTTCATGCGCCGCTGGCACCCCAAACGAGACGTGGTGATGGATGAGACGCCGCCCACCGGCGATCGCGGACGGGGCAGCCAGCTTTATTTTACCGAGTGCTCACGCTGTCACGGCGCCCGCGGCGTCGAAGGCCCCAACGCACGACTGCGCAACCCGGGCTTTCTGGCCAACGCCAGCGACGGTTTCTTGCGCCTGGCCTTGCGCAACGGCCGCGCCGGCACGTTGATGCTGGGATTCGCCGGCAAGCTGGGCAATCAAGGCGTCGAGGACGTCCTGGCCTTCATGCGCAGCTGGACGCCCCTGCTTGATGCGACCCTGGCGCAGGCGGCCGCACCGCCCAGCCCGCCGCCGCTGCCGCTCGGCAAGGTGGTGCTCAATCCCAAAGGACCAGCGCCGATCGGGTTTCAGGCCACGCCGGGTGTCACCCCGGCGGCGGTGATCAAGGCGCAGCTGGACCGCCACGCGCGGATGGGCATCCTGGACGCGCGCGCTCCGTCAGACTATCTGAACGAACACATCGAAGGCGCGGTCAGCGTGCCGTTTTATGATCCGGCGCCCTACTTCGACAAGCTGCCGAAAGACGTCTGGTTGGTCTGTTACTGCGCCTGCCCCCACGCCGAATCCGGCCAGCTGGCCGAGAAGCTGCGCGCGCAGGG